>NZ_FNSM01000001.1:5715000-6048750 GCF_900105415.1 Streptomyces sp. TLI_105
CAAGCCGGGCGTCGGCGAGACCACCCGCGTGCTGCTCCGCCGCGTCCCCTGGAAGATCCTCGCCAAGCGGGGAGCCGACGCCGAGCTCGCGCACGTCCGGCTGCTCGCCGAGCAGCGAGGCGTACCGGTGGAGGTGGTCGACGAACTTCCGTACAGCTGCGTGGGCCTGATCCACCCTCAGTACACGAGGGGCGCGACAGGCGCCGACGGCAAGGCGGTGGTGTCCCAGTGAGTACGCAGACGAGCACGCCGACCGAGCCCTTGACCGGGACCGAGCCCCTGAGGGGGACCTCGACCGAGACAGAGCCCCTGACCGGGACCTCGACCGAGACCCCGGCCGAGACCGGGACCGGCATCAGGACGGGCACGACCCTGGTCGCCAGCGACCTCGACCGCACCCTCATCTACTCGACCGCGGCCCTCGCCCTCGGCATGCCGGACGCCCAGGCCCCCCGGCTGCTCTGCGTCGAGGTCCACGAGTCCAAGCCGCTCTCCTACATGACCGAGGACGCGGCCGACCTCCTCGCGCGGCTGACCGTCGAGACCGTCTTCGTGCCCACCACGACGCGGACGCGCAAGCAGTACCAGCGCATCCAGCTCCCGGGCACCGCGCCGGAGTACGCGATCTGCGCCAACGGCGGCCACATCCTCGTCGACGGCGTCTCCGACCTCGACTGGCACGAGTCCGTCCTGCGCAGGCTCGACGACGAATGCGCGCCGCTCTCCGAGATCCGCGCGTACCTCACCGCCACCACGGACCTGTCCTGGGTGCGCAAGCACCGGGTGGCCGAGGACCTCTTCGCCTACCTCGTCGTCGAGCGGGAGCGGCTCCCCGAGGACTGGCTGGACCGCTTCGGCGGCTGGGCGGGCGACCGCGGCTGGACCGTCTCGCTCCAGGGCCGCAAGGTGTACGCCGTGCCGAAGCCGCTCACCAAGAGCGCGGCCGTCCGGGAGGTCGCCCGCCGCACCGGCGCCACGCTCACCCTGGCCGCCGGGGACTCCCTCCTCGACGCCGACCTGCTGCTCGCCGCCGACCGGGCCTGGCGCCCGGGCCACGGCGAACTCGCCGACAGCGACTGGACGGCACCCCACCTGGACGTCCTCGCGGAGCGCGGGGTGGCGGCGGGGGAGGAGATCCTCCGCCGCTTCCGGGCGGCCGCCGCCGGCTGACCGAGGCTCAGCCGCAGCAGCCCCCGCCGCAGCAACCGCCGCCGCCCCCGCTCGGGGCGGGGGCGGCACCGGCGGAACCGCCGACGGCCACGGCCGACAGCAGCTTCACGGTGTCGTCGTGCCCGACGGGGCAGGCGGCGGGAGCGGAGGACTCGGCCATGGGACGGCTGAGCTCGAAGGTGTCGTCGCAGGTGCGGCAGCGGTATTCGTAACGAGGCATGGGAACAGGCTAACGGCGGCCGCACCGGCCATCACCGAGCAGGCCGACGACGGCGCAGCCATCACCGAGCAGGCCGACGACCGACGCAGGCCCCCAAGCCGTTCAGCGACCTACTCAGGCACCCCAAGCCGTCCAGCGAGCGACGCAGGCCCCCAAGCCATTCAGCGACCGACCCAGGCCCCCAAATCATTGAGCGACTGGCTCCTCAGGCCCCAAGCCATTGAGCGACCGACTCAGGCACTCCCAAGCCGGTCAGTGACCGGATCCCCGTTCCTCCCGGATCTGCCCGACGACCCGCGCGGCGGTGGCGCGGACGGCCTCCAGCTCGGTCAGGAAGTGCCAGTAATCCGGATGGCGCCCTTCCAGCCCGTCCACGGCCCGGTCGAGCCGGGCGACGGCGTCGTCGAGGGGCCGGGCGTGACGGGGGTCGGGCGTGCTCCGTCCGGCCATCGCGAGCCGCTGGGCGTCCCGTATCGCGAACCGCGCCCGGTCGGTCTCCGCCTTCGGGTCCTTCGCGACGGCGTCCAGGCGGCGCAGCCGGTCCCCGGCGGCCGAGACGGCCTCGTCGGTCGAGTCGAGCAGCGCGCGGGCGGTGGAGAGCAGCGAGGTCGCGTCGGGCCAGCGCTGCTCGGCCCGCGCCTTCCCGGCCTCGGCGAGCCGCTCCTCGGCCTGCCGGAGGGTCGCGACGGCCTGCTCCGGCACGTGCTGGAGGTCCTGCCAGCAGGCGGCCGAGTACCGCCGGCGCAGCTCGGAGAGGACGGGCTCGACGCCCCCGGCGCGGGTGGTGAGCGCCTCGGTGCGGGTACGCAGCGACACCAGGCGCTTGTCGATCTCGGCGGCCCGCTCGGGCAGCCGCTCGGCCTCGGTCCGTACGGCCTCGGCGTCGCGCAGCACGCGGTCGGCGCGCTGGAGCGTCTCGGCGACGCCGTGGCGGCCGGCGCCCTCGTTGAGCAGGGTCAGCTCGGGTCCGAGGCGGGCGAGGCGCACAGCGAGGTCATCGGCGCGCAGCCCGCTCTCCCGGGCGTCGTCCAGGGCGCCGCTCGCGCCCCGCAGGGCCTGCCGGGCCCGCTCGACGGCGGGCGCGAGGCGGGCGAGCTGGGTCTCGGCGCGCCCGAGGAGCGGGGCGAGCCCCTCCTCGAACCGGTCCAACTCGCCCTTGACGCGGTCGAGCTCCTCCTTGGCGCGGGTCAGATCGGCGCGGGCGCGCGAGGCGGTGGCGGCATCCAACTCGTCCCGGTCGAGGTCATGCGCGTCGACGGCACCGATATAGCCATGGCTGACCTCGTCGATCCGCCGCCCGAGCGCCTCGAACCCCTCGACGGCGCGACGCGCCTCCGGTGAACTGTCGACGGCGGTGATCGTCTCGATGGAGATGCGCAGCCCGCGCTGGGCGGTGTCGAGCTCGTAGAAGGCGGCCGCGGCGGCGTCCTTGGCGGCCTGGGCCTCGGCCCGCTGCCCCTCTCCGCGCCCGCCGAACCAACGGCGGGTCCCGCCGCCCGCGAAGGCCTGCGGCAGCAGCGCGCCCATGAGCAGGGGCAGCGCGAACGCCAGCCGGAACGCGGAGGAACCCCTGGGCGCCGATGTGCCCCTAGCGTCGCTCGCCGCCACGTACTACTCCCCGTGCTGTGTCCGCCGTGCCCGGTCCGGTTCATTCTCCCACCCGGTAAGGACGAACACACGGCCCGGTCAGTTCACCGTACGAACGGAGACGTCCCCGTTGTCGCTGCGCAGACTCACGACGTGCCCGCTGCCGTCGCGGCGGGGCACGTCGATCCGGACGTCACCGTTGTCACTGGAGCCGGAGGCGGCGTACTCGGCCTCGGGCACCGTCACGGTCACGTCGCCGTTGTCGGTGACGACGTCGACCTTGCGGGGGACGGCGCCGAGGGCGATCCGTACGTCCCCGTTGGAGGAGCGGACGGCGACCTCGGGCGAGGTGACGGAGTCCTCGACGTCCAGGTCCCCGTTCCCCCCACCGAGATCGAGCACCCCACTGGTCTTCCGCACCCGCACGTCCCCGTTGTCGGACCGCACCTTCAGGGGCGTGTCGAACCCCTCGGCGGTCACGCCCCCGTTGTCGTCCTCGACGGTGACGGCGACGCCGCGGGGCACCTGGATCCGGTGCACGGACGAGCAGCTGGCCGCGACCGCGTCGCACTCCACCCGCAAGGTGAGCCGCCCGTCCACCAGCTTCCAGTGGGCCTCGGGCCCGGACCCCATGAACACCCACCCGTCGACCTGCCGCTCCACCCGCACGTCGTCGACGTCGGCGGGCGTGATCACCAGCTCGGAGTTGTCCGAGTCGACGGTGAGCGCGTCCCCGTCGAACGCGAACGTCTTCCGCTCCACCGGCGCCCCCTCGGCATCGGAGCCGCTCCCACACCCCGCGAGCACGAGCACGGCGACCCCGGAAGCGAGCAGCGCACGGGACGTGCGGCGTACGGCCATGACGATCAATCCCCCAGAAGCGACGTCTACGATCCCCCGACCGTAGGACCCCACCACTCCCCGTCACGATCCGGCGACCCACCGGCCAGGGGGTGGGGCTACCCCCCGGGCCCCTGTCCGTTTGCGACACCCACCCACCGGCCATGTAGGCTGTTGCCTCTTCCACGGGTGCGTAGCTCAGGGGTAGAGCGCTGCTCTTACAAAGCAGATGTCGGCGGTTCGAAACCGTCCGCGCCCACCAGTAGGTAGATAGGCAAAGGCCCAGGTCACCGGTACTGAACCGGAAACCTGGGCCTTGTCTGTTCCTTGGGCGGGGAGGCGACTACGGGGCGCCGTGCCAGTTACGTGCCAGAAGCGTCGCCGGGCTCACCCGGCCGGACTTTCTTGATCTGCTCATCAACATGGGCGGCGATGGCGTGGTCACGCCCGTTCACGAGGTGCTGATAGATCAGCGCGGCCCGCACCGACGAATGCCCCATCCGCTGCATCAGCTCACGCGTCGTGGCGCCGCCGGTCGCGGCGAGCGTGTTCCCGGTATGGCGCAGATCGTGGAAGTGGACGTCTCCGAGGCCGGTGGCCTTCAGAGCCCGCAGCCACAGCCGGCGGAAGTTGTTCCGACGCAGCTGCCCGCCGCGGGCTCCGGTGAAGACCAGCCCGGTCCGACCCGGCTTGGCGTAGACGGCGAGATGAGTGGCCAGGCTCTCCGCCAAGGAGGCCGGGAAGGCGACGGTCCGCACACCGGCCGCGCTCTTGGGCGTCTTGATCAGAATGCCGTCGGTACGGGTCTCGGCCAGAGAACGCCGTACGGCGACGGTTCGTCGGTCGAGGTCGACGTCATGGCGCTGAAGCGCGGCGAGCTCCCCGAAGCGGAGGCCGGTGAAGGCCGCCAGCAGGATGAACACCCGGAAGCGCGCCGGCACGGCGTCGGCGAGCTGGAAGACCTCGGCGACGTCGAGGAACGGCCGCTCAGCCGTCTTGGCTGCCCCGGCGCCCTTGATGCGGCAGGGGTTGCGCTGGATCAGCTCGTCGTCGACCGCGGTGTTCATGATGGCGCGGAGGATCTGGTACGCCTTGGCGACCGTCGGCTCACCGACACCCGACTCCAGGAGGCCGGCACGCCAGCGGCGGATCTGGGGTGTGGTGATCTCACTCAGGACCACGTCGGCGAAGGTCGGCAGGATGTGGAGGCGCAGCGCACTGCCGTTGCGTTCGCGTGTGGTCGCCGCGTAGTCGCGTTCCTTGAACCAGGCGTCGGCGTACACCCCGAAGAGAACCTTGTCGTCCGGGTTCTTCCACTTGCCGTCGATGATCTCCGCTTCCTTGCGGACGAGCCACCGATCGGCATCGGTCTGCGAAGCGAACGTCGCGGGCGCGGATCGCGTCAGCCCGTCCGGCCCCTGATAGCGAGCCTGGAAACGCCCTGAGGGCAGCTTGCGCACTGCACCGAAGCGGCGACGCTTGCCTTTGCTGTTTGCCATCAGGCCACCGCCGCGAATCGGCGACGAGTGGTGATCGGCTGGACGGTGTGGGCGATGACGAATTCCTCCAAGGCCCGCTCAGGAATGCGGACATGCCGTCCCACCTTGACGAAGGCAATCCGGCGCTCGGCGATGAGCCGACGCGGAAACCTCTCGGTGGTGCCGAGGAGTTCGGCAGCCTGGCCAACGGTCAGCAGTCGGTCTGTCATGCGGGTGCTCCTTCCAGGGCGAGATGGTCGCGGAGGGCTTCGCGGGCGGTCTCACGGTTGAGCTGGATGTCCCGGGCAATGGAGGCTGCGAGGGCGGCCTCTCCAGGGGTGTGGCCCTGGCCGGCGTAGGTCCAGGAGGTGAGGACGAGGACGCTGTCCGGCTCGATGTCGTCGAGGCCGCGGGCGGTGCGTTCCTGTTCGGCGCGGTAGTCGGCGCGGGTCTGGCGGAGTTCGCCGAGGGTGGTGGAGTACTGGCGGGACTTGGTGGAGAAGTGGCCGCGGAAGCCGAGCATGTGGGCCCAGGCCAGGAGTCGACGATCCGGGTAGAGCGGGTCGAGGTCAAAGCAGGCTTCGACGAGGCGCCGGGTGTGGTCGGGGACGCCGAGGAGGACTAGAGCCTCCCGGTTGCCGATGCGGCGATCGAGACTGCCGGTGGTCTCAGCGGCCTTGGTGGCGTACTTGGCGATGTAGGAGGCGACGGCCTGTTCGGTGATGTCGGAGCCGTCTCCGAAGGCTTTGACGGGGCGGATGTCGAGTTGGGTGCCCCAGCGGAGGCGGCGGGTGGGCTGGTCGCCGACGGCGGGGACGGTGACGGTCGTGTACGCGTGGGTGGCGGCGGCGCGGATGGCGTTAGCGAGGTGTTCGGTGGTGGCCCACGCCGGCGGCGGCGAGTCGGGGCCGTCCGGGCCGTCGATGCGGACGACGGCGTGAAAGTGGACGGCGCCCCGCTTCTGGAACTCGGCGACCTTCCCGTACGAGATCCGGGCGACCGCCTTCAGCTCCCTCTGCGTGAGGCTGGCCGCGGCGGCGATCTCCCGGCGGAGGCGAGTGGTGAACCGCTGCCAGAGCTGCCCGGCGTGGTTGTTGAAGAGAACGGCGGCGGCGTAGTCGTACGACTCGGGGTCGAGCGGCGTGCCGAGGGCCGGGTCGCCCTCGGCGTGCAGGGCCCCGCAGCGGCAGGGCCGGGTGCCGGGGCGGTTGTGGACCGGTCCGAAGGACGGGGCGGTGAGGGTGAGGAAGACGCGGGGGTGCTCGCGGACGGTGGCGGGGATGTTCCGGACGTTGTCTCCGGCGAGGCCGGCGCGGATGAGGTGGTAGGTGTCGCCTGCGTAGGTCCACGCGCAGGCGGGGCAGCGAGAGGCCCGGCGGTTGCCGCAGGCGATGCGGAGCCGTCCGCCCGGTTCAGTGTCGGTGGAGTAGCGGTGGAGGGTCTCGCCGGTCGTCTTGTCCCGGGTGAGGGTCCAGCCGGTGAGGTGGATGGGGTGGGAGCAGCCGCCGGTGCGGTGGATCTGCTCGCGCCAACGGTCGAAGCCGGGGGACCCGGCCACGCGGAGCATGTCGCTCAGGGTGGCCGTGTCCAATCCCGCCGACGAGGCGGCCGAGTCGGTCATCATGGGGCAGTTCCTTCTGGTTCTGCGAACTGGGAAGGGGCAGGGCTTCCGGGCGGCGGAGACTTGGCGGTTGAGCCGCCCGGAAGCCCGACTAGCGGCGCCGCTGCTGGCTGTTGAGGAGAGAGCGCAGGACGAGGGCGCAGACGGCGACCGAGGCGGCGGTGATGGCGACGGCGAGCAGCATGGAGACCAGGACCGCGCCGACGACCAGGACGGCACCGGTGCCGCCGGCGACGACCACGGCCAGGCCGGCCGGGGTAAGGCGCACGGCCGGGGACTGTGCCGAGGCGGGGGCGTGGTGGTGGTTGCAGACCGGAGCGGGGGCGGTGTGGCGGGGCTCGATGTCACCCGTGGCGGTCGGCTGGACGAGCGGGCTGACGATGCCGGTCGGGAGCGGGTTGACCGGGATGCGCGTCCGGAACATGGCGGTTCTCCCTACTTGTTGATCGTGGTGTCGATGAGCGGGGCGAGGACGCTGTCGGCGAGGAGGTAGCCGCCGAGGAGGATCACGGCGACGAGCCACCAGGGCGGGCGGATGAGCTTGATGCCGAGGCCGCCGACGACAATCAGGGCGAGCCAGAGCGGGACGTCCATGACGCTGGACTCCTTCGAGTTCTTCGAGGTCAGCGGGGCTTGCAGCGGTGGGTGCGGGCGGCGAGCTGGGCGGCCGAGGAGCTGGAGTACTCGGTGGACCAGCCGCAGCCGTCGGCCGTACACACGGCGGTGTACTTAGTGCGGCCGTGGCGGTCGCGGCGGGTGCCGATCTGCACCGGACCGATCCGCATCACGGAGTGGAAGTGATCGCGAGGGGCCATGAGGGTCTCCCTTCAGGCGAGCTGGGCGGCGATGGCGTTTGCCATCAGGGGCGGGACGCCGAGGCGGGCACGCAGGGTGTCGGTGTCGATCGGGTAGCCGGTGCGGGCGCGGTAGTCGTCGGCGACCTTCCGGGCGTGAGCGACGAGCGCCGGCGGTACGGCCACGGGGGCGGGTTCGGGCTCCGGTGCGGGTTCCGGGACCGGCTCCGGCTCCGGTGAGGGGAGGGCCGATGCGGCGCCGATCTCCGGCTCAGGCTCGGCTACGTCATCCCGTTCGATGACGGCTTCCACGGCCGAGGGCTGTTCGGTAGTCGTGTCGGGTTCGACCGGCGCCACCGGATGCCCGGGGGAGTGGACAAGGAGGGTGCCTCCGAGGAACGCGAGGGCGGGCCAGCCCGCGACGAGGATGCGCAGCCAGGCGGGTACGTGGCCGAGGTCGAGGAGGCCGGCGGTGGCGACGTTCGCACCGAGCGACGCGGCCAGGGCGACCGTGAACCAGGTCCAGGCCGAGCGGGCAGGCGCACCCGCGGCCCGCGAGGTCCGCAGCCGATGCCAGGCGGCGACGAGCAGGAGATCCACGGAGACCGGGTAGGCCCAAGCTTTCCAACCGGACTGTCCAGCAGCCGCAGCCAGGTCGTGGAGGTGAGCGAAGGACAGGGCGCCGGCGATCACGGCTTGTACGAGGACTGCGTCCGGTCGGCGAATGGGACGCATCGGAGGGTCCTCCTTCCAGTTTCGGGCATGGGCGGGGTAGGGACCTGGCGTGAAGCGGTCACGCCGCCGTGCAGCGAGGGGATTCAGACGATCGCAGGAGCCGTGACGGCCGAGGGTGCCGCAGCCTTGCCCAGAGGCGGAAGGACGGGCCGGAAGACGTCCAGCAGGGGGATCTCAGGCGTGCGGTGAGCGTGGGAGTTCACGATGTTCACGGCCCGCCGGAGCGAGAGGTGGGGAGTTCGGATGCGGACCCACCCACCGGAGGAGTCGCCGGCGATAGCCGTGCCGGGTCGGTCGGTGCGGATCTGGACCGTGGCGAGGACGGCGTCCGGGGCGATGTCGCCGAAGGCCATGTTGGCGGAGGTCTCGTCGTTGACGCGGTGGGCGGTCCGGCCGGTGAGCTGGGCGCGAAGCATGGTGATGCCCTTGCCGAGCTCGGAGCCGAAGCGCTGCCCGCAGATCTCCAGGTAGATGCCGGCGGCGCGGCCGAGCTGGGAGAGCCGGACGAGGGAGGTGATGATCCGGTCCCGTCGCTTCTCTTCCTCCTTCGTGGCGAAGAGAGCGAGTTCAGCAACCTCATCGACAAGGAGCACGATCGGGACCGGTCGCAGGTGATCGGGCAGGTCCCAGATGTCGGCGGTGATCTCCGCATCCGGCAGGTCTGCACTCAATCTCTGCTCACGGCGGATCAGCTGGTAGACGTCCTCCATGTGCTCGACCAGCGCATCGAGGAGGTCGGCGGCGGCATCAGGGTTGTCGGCCAAGGCGGTGAACCGTCGGGCGAGCGGGCCGAGTTCGACTCCCTGCTTGCAGTCGATCCCGACAAGGGCGACATCCAGCGTGGCGAGCGCGGCGACGAGGTTGCGCTGATAGACGGACTTCCCGGACTGGGTGGCACCGACGTTCAGGGCGTGCGGGGTCTGGCGGTAGTCGCGGTAGTAGACCTCCCCGTCCTCCCGCATGGCGACCGGAACCCGCATCACCCCACCACGGGCAGCCGCGGGCATCTGAACCCGCTTGAGGACGTCGTACCCGGTCATCCGCAGCTCGACGACACCCGAGCGGACCTCCCGGGCGGTGACGTTCTGCATGACGAACGAGTGCCGGAGCCGGTCCGAGGCAGCGGAGAAGTCGAAGGCGTCCTGACCGGGCCGCAGCTTCACCCGCAGGACGAGCCCAGTACGTGTCGGCCGCAGCCGCAGAATCCGGGGCGCCCGCGAGTCGGGGATGGGCCGGCCGGTCATCCGGGCCAGCGCCAGGCGCCAGCGCGAGGGCGGGACGGTCAGCCCACACGCGTCCATGACCGACGCGTACCGGGCGAGGATCCGCACCACCGCGAAGACGACACCGAAGCTCATCCAGTACCAGGCCGGACGCTGCCACCGCAGCAGCAGCGCGACCGTGGTGACCAGCGCGAGGATGACCGTTAAGGCGGTCACGGGTCAGCCGACCTTCGCGGCGGCGAGCGAGGTGACGGCGACGGCGCGGAAGCTGATGCCGTGGCGCTTCTGGCCGTTGAACTCGTTCTCCCAGGGCCGGGCGACGACGCCGGTCAGGGCGACCGGGGTGCCCATCGTGAGCTCCTCGGAGATGCCGGTCTTGGGCACGGTCAGGTTCAGGATCTCGGCGTTGCCGTCCATGACGAACATGACGTCGACCGTCATCAGCGGGGCACCGGTGTCGCGGTCGGTGGCGATCTCGCCGGTCTGGCGGTTGGCGATCTTCGGGGCCGGGGGCTGGGCCACCATCACCATCGCGGCGGAGGTGTCGACGGGGATCTGACGCACAGTGGATCACTCCTCTATAGAGGTTGGGCTCTTTCACTCCTGTATAGGAGTGACATGAAGAAGAGTGCACCACTCCTGTACATGAGTCAACCCGCCGCAGAGGGAAACCGCAGCGGGTTGAGGGGAGTTGAGCGTGCGTCAGTCGGTCGCGGGGATCCGGTACTGGAAGACGAACTGGTCAGCGGCCATGAGGGTGTCGCAGACCTCCACGATCCGCCCCTCCTTCGTCACGGCATCCCGCAGCAGGTGCACCACGGAGGCGCCAGGGCTCAGGGCCAGCTCCGACGCTTCCGCCTTTGAGGCCGGCCGAGCCTGAAGGGTCTCGATGAACTCGGCGAAGGTGTGGCCGTGGTCTTCGAGCCGGGCGTAGATGCCGCCGGGGCCGGGGTTCTCGGCGAACAACTCGGGAATGTCCTTCACGACGTCCCAGGGCAGGTAGGACGAGGCGGTCTCGACGGGAGTCCCGTTCCGGAAGTACAGACGCCGCCGCGCGAGCACCTGCGTACCCTCGTTGACGCCGAGCCGCTCGGCGATGTCGGCCGGCGCTTCCATGGGCCCGATGTAGAGAACGCTCACCTTGGCCGTGGCGCCGGACTGCTCGGACTCGGCGAGGTAGGCGGCCTTACCGCCCCGCCGGTGAGAAGCGCGGAATCGATCCGAAGACCGAAGCCGTACGGGAGGTCGGTCCTTCACGATCGACCCCTTCCCGTGCCGGGTCTCGACGAGCCCACTGGCCCGTACCTCCACCATGGCCTTACGGATGGTCCCGCCGGCGACCCCGTACCGCTCGACGAGCTCGGACTCACTGGGCACCATGTCGCCGGCCTTCAGTACGCCGGACCGGATCTGCTGGACGATCTCGTCCGCGATCTGCACGTACCGAGGTACGGCCCTGCCAGCTCCTGCTGGAGTTCCCACAGTCCTACCCACTCTCATATGCTCCTGTACATGAGTAACGGGAGCGCGGGAACAAAGTCAACGCCACTCCACTCGGTGTCCGTGGCCGGAGCGGTAGTGCGCGAGGACGGCCGCCTCCTGGCCATCCGCCGAGCGGACAACGGCACGTGGGAACTCCCTGGCGGAGTCCTCGAACTCACCGAGGCCCCGGAAGCAGGCGTAGCCCGCGAGGTCCTAGAGGAGACAGGCATCCACGTAGAGGTGGACGAGCTGACGGGCGTCTACAAGAACACCACCCGCGGCATCGTCGCCCTGGTCTTCCGCTGCAAGCCCTCAGGCGGCACCGAACGAACCTCGAACGAGTCCACTGCGGTCGACTGGCTGACACCGGCCGAGGTCGAGGAGCGCATGGCGGAGGTCTACGCGATTCGGCTCCTTGACGCATTGGATGGGCACGGCCCCCATGTGCGGAGCCATGACGGCCGCCAACTGATCGGATGACTCGCGAGGAAGCGATTCTCCTCATACAGCGCCTCATGAACGCAGAGTCCCCCGAGAACGAGCCCTCCGAGGTCCTGGCAGCCCTCAAACAGGGCCTGGCCTGCCCGCACATCAGCGACTACATCTTCTGGGACCTAGACCCCGAGCTGACTCCCAAGAAGGTGGTCGACAGGACCATGGCCTACAAGCCGATCGCCCTCTGAGGCCAGCGCGGTAAGAGTTTCTCTACTTCATCAAGGCACCCGCCGCGCACGGCGCGGCGCGCGCGGCCCGTCGCCCGGGCCTGCGCTCCTGTCTCCGCCCCGCTCCAGCCCGGCCGCCGGCCCGCACGCCTGACAGCTCGGGTTGATGGGTGACGAACCCACGACGTGGCCGAGGCGGTACGCGAGTGCGGCTCAGGACGATGCCTCCGGCGGGGGCGCTCAGGCTCCGGGATGGCGGGGGCTCGGTGCGCGGGTGCCGACCGGTGGGGTGTGGCGGTGGGGACTTCCATCCCGTCTGCCGTCGACCCAGGCAGAGCCGAGCAGACACGGCACCGGGCGTCCAGGTCGTTCGTCCAGTGGGGCGCTCCACCTGGACGCCCGGCACCGCGCCTGCTCCACGGTGTGTGGGTCGACGGCAGACGGGATGGGAGCGTGAGGAGGTATGGGCTGCGGCTCCAACCCTCACCGCGACGAAATGCGCAGGCGCCAAATCCTGCCACTCATCTTTTACCGAGCGTGCCGAGCAGAGCCGATTCTTGACCGATTGGGTTAGTGAGCTCAACGCATCCTGCAGCGCTTTAGCTACCCAGGGGAAACTTCAGCTTGCTGTGGATGCGCCGAACGCCTCACTGAGAGCAGCCTGGTACAAAGCATCGAGTTCTTGATTGCGCTGCCTCATTCTGCGAATGATCTCATATGCACTGTCGAGCAGAGACGAGATGTGGAGCTGGGTCTTTTTATCCGGAAGGGGGACCATGAGATTCTCAAAAGCCTTGATCCCTAGTGTGCGATTGCGCGCCGTGGTGCCAGGGGAGCTCTTAAGGATCAGCGGATGACCAGCCTCGCTGAGGAAGTAGTACCTCATATAGCCGGTATCAATATCCTCCTGCCTTTTAGGTACGTAGGGCAGGAAACGCTGCGAAGCAACGCGCTCGACGTCAGACTCGTCTGACAGTGCGATCGCCTTCTCCCAGGCCTGAATATTGCTAAGTATCAAGGCGCCAGCAGGGATCCGATAGTACTTTAGCTTACTCAGTGTCGAACCGAGTTGCGGTTCTCGACGGATAATCCCCTTACCGAACGAGTAAACGCCAATCTGAGAGTACTTCTGATCTGGGTCAACCGAAACTGGGGTCCGAGAGAGTTCCATGACTGAGCCAACGCGAACATGAGGAGCTTTTACCTCGCAGAGGCTATTATGCAAGGATGCAACCAAGCCTTCGGCATGTTGCGTTCTCTCGACACTGTAGTTCCGCGCCCCATGAAGACGGTCAAGTCGATCTGCGATTTCCTGCTGTTCATTAATTGAATCAGGTAGAGGCACTCTGATCGAGAGCATCCGCTGAGCACTCACTCGCTCGCGGCGAGCCCCGACGCCGCGAGACTCGCCCCGCAAGAGTTCCCAAAATCCTGGCCATCGGAAGAGGTGTTGAAGGTAGGCGGAATCCGCTACGTCGTGATTGATTGCAAATGTCGGGAACTCGGGAGAGAGGAACCAGCCATCAAGGTGCTCGGGAACAACGGCGATAGCTCCCTCGAATGCCTTGAGGCGGCTGAGCACGACGCTGCCTGCGTGAAGGCGATGCAACTTCGGATAGCTGGTTTCGCTCCCTCGGATTGGCTCGCGAGTAAACAACCCTCGACCGAATCCGTAAACCCCGGCAATATCAAACCGATCGTTTGGTGAAACGGAGACGGCGTCAATAGAAATGCTGAGGGCTTCGTTTAGGAGCTTCACTGGTCGCTACCCCTCAGATCTTCCTGGACCTTCCTCAGCAGCGCGAGGATTCCTTCCTCGGTTTGAATGAGTTCCCGAATAATGTCGGCTGGCTCGCGGTGAACCTGCGCGTCGTCCTGATAGGGGTTCCGCACGTCTAGGTCAAGTAGCTCGTTGAGCGCTTTGCGAGGGACCCGCCAGGCGTAGCGGTTCTCTACGCGGCTAGTACGTTCGGATCCACCCCACCATGCCTCAATATCACCAAGATGAGCATCGGTCATCGGTTTCGTCTTGGTGAAATTGCGCCGACCGTCTGGAAGCGGCAGCTCATAGAACCACGTTGCTTTCGTTGGTCCCGTCCGGTCGAAGAATAGGACGTTGGACGGAATGAGAGTGTATGGGGCGAAAACTCCATTCGGAAGTCTTAGAACAGTATGGAGGTCGAAGTTGTCCAGCAGCTGCCGACGCACCTTCTCTCCGACTCCGCCTTCGAACAGAATGTTATTTGGAACCACCACTGCGCAACGCCCACCCTCCTTCAGGCGCTCCATAATGACTTGCAGGAAGAGCCATGCCGTGTCATTGGTGCGTTTTTCCGTCGGAAAGTTCTTCAGTACGCGTGATTCCTCCTCGC
Organism: Streptomyces sp. TLI_105; assembly: GCF_900105415.1. Taxonomy (GTDB): domain Bacteria; phylum Actinomycetota; class Actinomycetes; order Streptomycetales; family Streptomycetaceae; genus Streptomyces. The sequence continues at coordinate 5,729,185 of NZ_FNSM01000001.1, forward strand.
CGCCAAACGGCGGGTTGGTGAGAACCACGTCAACTCGGTGATGCCGGTGAGAGGCGATCGGATGGTGCAGGGTGTTGTCTAGGGTCAGATTCGGGCGATTGACGCCGTGCAGGAGCAGGTTCATCGTCGCCAACAGAAACGGAAGAGACTTCTTCTCAATCCCCTGCAGGTTGACGTCGATGGCATTGGCCTCCTCCGCACTCATGCCGTCGGCATACTGCTTACGGAGATATTCAAAGGTTTCTACGAGAAAACCGCCTGTGCCGCAGGCCGGGTCAAGAACCATCTCGTGCGGCTTAGGGTCAGTCATGCGAACCATGAAACGCACCACGGCCCGCGGTGTATAAAATTCGCCTGAATCGCCAGCAGCGTCCCGCAGCTCTTGGAGCATAGACTCATAGACATGAGCCATGGTGTAGACCTCGCTCTGAGCATGGAAATCAATGCCCGCGATGGTGTCTACGACCGAGCGAAGTAGGTAGCCGGATCGCATCCGGTTCTGGACTTCCTTGAAGATCGTCCCGATGACGTCAAGCTCAGACGAGCCGGATCGCCGGGCTAGATACGGCAAGAGGTCGGCGTTTACGAACTCCGTGAGCGTGTCGCCTGTCCGGCGCTGCTTCTCGGGGCAGCCGGCCCAGTCACGCCAGCGGTAGGGCTCCTCAATCAGCGGCTCGAAGGTTCCCTCGCCGAAGTCTTCCCGGTCCTCCTCCTGCGCATCCAGTGCCTTGAGGAAGAGCAGCCAAGAGAACTGGGGAATGCGCTCGATGTCGCCGTTGAGACCCGAGTCCTTCCGCATGATGTCACGCGCCCGCTTGATGATGGCGTTGAGGTCAGCGACCTTGGCACGCCGCTCACCTGCTGGTCGTGCGGTGGTCTCATCAGGCAGATTGAACAGAGTGCTCACGCGGGTTCTCTCCGGACAGGATGGTAAGGCTTGGCGGCGGGCAGGCCGATGCGAGCCTTCGGATCATGGGGGTGAGGAGCCTCAGTGACAGCTTGAAGCCTCGTCCCCGCCTTCGGGAGGGTAGTCGCTTTCAGGCCGCGTAGAGGACTCTCTGGAGCTCATCCCACGTCTGGCGGAGACGCTCCGGTCCGCCGAAGAGGCTTGCGATCTCTCGTAGCGAACCGTGCCGACGCATCGGCTCCAGCTTCAGGACCTCCAGCTTCTCCAGTTCTCCCGCGCCGTGCACGGCATACCGATCGAGAAGCTCGTCGATGACAGCCCGAGCTTCCTCAGGCAACGGCTCGAAGAAGTCACCCTTCGCGCGCTTGGCCCGGTAGACGCGCTCGTGGCGGCTGATGGCTGGCTCGTTCCAGGCCACATGCATCAGCACATCCAGGGGATCTGCATCGGTCAACCCCGTCCGCTCGCACAGCTCGTCCAGAGCGATGCCTCGGGCACCCAGCGCTTCGGCGATTTCACTGCGCGAGGGAGCCGTCCGCCAACGAGTGCGCAGCTTGTCGGGTCCGGGGAAGAGCTTTCGCACCACCCCTTGGGCGTAGTCGCGGTACTCGACAAGGCGGAGCTGGTCGCTACCGGGTTCCGTCATCCAGACGCCCTCCGCGGTGATCTCCACCTCCGTGTCTTCCATGATGAACTTACGGGGCGGTACAGGAGTGGCCGGCGGCTGGTCCTCGTCCTCGCCCTCGTCAGTTGGGGACGCTTCAGATGAGTTGGTCTCCGGCTCCACCAACTGTGGATCACAGACCACCTGGCCATCGTCGTCGATCGTGTCCTGGACCTCGTACTCGGCTGGACCATCGAATTCAGCGTCCTCGAACAGGACGGTCGCGCCGACGAAGTCGATGATCTCGAAGGACAGCTTGTCGTAGTCCTCAGCCAGCCGCGTTCCCCGGCCGATAATCTGCTTGAACTCATGCACGGATCCAACTGGGCGGAACAGGACCACGGTGCGGAGGGTCGGAATATCGACGCCCGTTGACAGCATGCGCGACGTGGTGGCCACGACGGGGGCCAACGTCTCAGGGTCTTGGAACTGCTCGAGCTTGTGTTTTCCCCAGTCACCCTCCTTACTCACAATGCGGGCTGCATAGTCCTTATGGATTCGGGACATGTCCTTGTTAGCGTTGGTCATGGCCTGCCTCATATCGAGCGCGTGGTCCGAGTCGACGCAGAAGATGACCATCTTCCCCATGCGGTCTGTGTCATGGAGATAGTCCGTGAGGTACTGAGCCGCCGCGTCGGTCCGCTTCAGGAGCGAAATGATGCGCTCGAAGTCCTTCGTCTCATACAAGCCTTCGGGTATTTCCCGCTGATACTTGTCGACCTCGCCAGCGGTGATTTGGACCCCTTCGGCATCCGGACTGAGCACGACGCGGCGTACTCGGTAGGGTGCCAGGTATCCATCCGCAATACCCTGCTTGAGTGAGTAGGTGTAGAGGGGTTCGCCGAAGTACTTGTACGTGTCGATGTTTGCGGCACGCTTCGGGGTGGCGGTCAGACCCAGCTGAATCGCTGGGCTGAAATGGTCAAGGATCGCCCGCCAACTGGACTGCTCCTTGGCGCTGCCTCGATGGCATTCATCGACGATGACCAAATCGAAGAAGTCGGGCCCGTACTCCTTAAACAGGTCGGCACGAGTCACATTGGTGAGAGCCTGGTAGGTAGCGAAGTAGATACTCCGCGCGGTGTCCTTCTCGCCGCGGATGCGGTGGACCGCTTCGCCGAAGACGGGCGTGAATTCGTTCCGCATCGGCTGCTCGATGAGGCTGTCGCGGTCTGTCAAGTAGAGGACACGCTTGAGGCCAGCCTGCCCGGTGTGCTCCCAGTACTGCATCAACTTCCAGACGATCTGCATCGCCGTGAAGGTCTTGCCGGTGCCGGTCGCCATGGTGAGCAACAAACGGTCGCGCTGGCCACCCAGGCAAGCAGCCACCGTGCGGTGGATGGCAATGCGTTGGTAGTAGCGGGGTTCCTTCGGGGTTCCGTCAGCGTGCTTCAGCATGCGGCTGAAGGGCTCGCGCAGTACATCTGCAACGGTGCTGTCGGTGATGCCCTGATGGATCAGGTACAACCCCCACAGCTCGTCTGGGCGCGGGAAGTACTCGGGGCTCGTCTCTTCACCGGTCAGGAAGTTGAACATGGCGACGCCGTGGCCGTTAGTCGAGATAGCTACGGGCAAGTCGAGCTGCTCGGCGTACGCCTTGGCCTGCTGCAAGCCGTCGCGGGGATCAGCGAACTCGCGCTTGGCTTCGACGACTGCTACCGGGACGCCCTCGGCGATCTCCAGGACGAAGTCGGCCTGAAGAGGCCGCTGCCGACGATGAGACCGGCCAGCCCGCACGATCCGCCCTGCCGTGACCGGCACCTGCTCCTTGATCTGGCCAGGCAACCACCCCGACTCGTCCTTCAGACGCGGAAGCACGTAATCCCGGCAAATGGTCGCTTCATCCCGCCCCTTGTCAACCATGGTCATCACGGTACGCCAAAACGCTGACAACCGGTCCGTCCTGGAGCTGTATGCCCTTAGCCAGAGCTGGACTTGGACCCTTGAGGCAGTTCTCGCAGGTCAGCACACGGGGCAGACCCAAAATGCCCCCAGCGAGTTGCTGGGGGCATCTTGATGGCGCAAGCGAGGTTCCTACGGCCTGACGTGTTCCGAGGAAGCGGTGTTCTCGTTGCTGCTGGCGAGGATTACACCTGCGGAAGCCGACGGCCACGGCTCTCTGCAACACGTAGCGCCTGTCCCAAGGCTTGCGCGAGGTCTGTGGACGCAGCACGCAGGTTCGCCAGGTCGGGCTCCGTGAGGCTCAGCACCTCGATCGCGTGCTCCAGGGCATCAGCCGCAAGGTCTAGGGAGGCTGCTTCGAGACTGTCGGCCAGGCGGGACAGGTAGCTGTTGCTGTCGTCGGTGCTCAGGAAGCATGGTTTGCCGTCGGGGCCGGACCAAGGGAGGAGCCGCAGCTCGTTACGGGAGGTCACCTGTCCATCTCCCTTTCCTTGGGTGTCGGGTGGGTGGTGAAGACCGCGTCTGCGGCATCGCTAGGGAGCGCCAGGAGCACGGCCTCGATCACGCGGCCCGTGGAGTTGATGGCGACACTCGTGATGGTGAGGACCGTCCGCGTGGGGCTGATGCGGAGGGTCGTTGCCTCTTCCGGGGTGGGGAGGCGGGCGGTGACCGTCTCTTGGGCCTTCACCCAGTCCGCGTTCCGGCCACCGGGCCACGTGCACGAGCCAAGGTGTGCGGCCGGCGCGAGATCGCGGGGGACGTAGATGCGGGCCACGCTTCGCGGGGTCTCGCCCTCATAGGTGGTGCAGTGGAACTCGGTCAGAGGGGTGTTCGGCGGGACCTTCAGGAGGGTTCTGATGTGGCCGCGGGCACGGAGGGTGGCCGTACGGATGGTGGTCTGGAGGTCGGGGGTGAACGGTATGCGGGCGCCGCTGGTGTAGGTGATGCGGCGGAGGGTGGGGCGGACGAAGTTGCCCTTGCCGTGGGTCTTCTCGATGAGTCCTTCGGCCTGGAGGAGGGCGAGGGCCTGGCGGATGGTCGGGGTGCTGACCTTGTAGTGAGCCGCGAGCTTGGGTTCCGAGGGGAGGCGGGTGCCGGGCTTGAGGTGGCCGGTGGTGATCTGGGTGCGGAGGTCTTTGGCGATGGTGTCGCGGAGGGTGGGCACGGTCGTGGTCACCACCTTTTGTGGACTCGGAGGGCGACCAGGCGGGTGCGGGGGTGCATGGTCAGTTGCTCGCCCGTTTCGAAGAGGAGGTGTTTGGCGCCGAGGGGGAGTTGGCGGAGGTCAGCTACTCGGCAGGGCTGGCCGCCGATCTGGATGACGTCGCCTCGCTGGACGTTGATCGAGGTGATCTCGATGGGGGCGACCACGGCGCCGGTCGGGGTCCAGGGCTTCATCCTGTTGCCTCCGGGCGGGGCGGGGTGGTCGCCGGTGTGTGGCAGGGGCAGGCGCATGCCTCGTAGATCACCGGGATGTCGACGGGGGCCGTTGTAGGGGAGGAGTGGACGCACTCGTGGTGGGTGCCGATCTGGCACCGAGACGAGCGGTACGGGGTGGGCTTCGCGTGGGGCATCAGGCTGCCTCCGCCGGCGTGAGCTGGAGGTGCTCAGTGGTGGGGACGCGTGGGCGGACAAGGGTCGTATCCTCGGGGCGGGTGATGGCCTGTCCCAGCAGGGTGTTGGGGCGTAAGGGCTTGTGGGAGCGGGCGGTTCGGGCGTGCCGCGGTCTGGTGGGGTGGAGTACGCGGCGGATACGGTTGAGCACGCTGATCAGCTCCTATCGCTGATGGCCAGGTCCCCGGACGTCGCCCGTCGCGGGGACCGCTTTGTTCACGGCGGCCCAGAGGGTGCGGCCGCCAAGGCTGGTGGCCAGGAGACCGAATCGGTCCGCCGCAGCCACGACTTCCAGGACCTCCCGCCATGTCTCGGCGGGGAGGGACTCCGGTACCTCTGCTTCGATCGATGTGTGCCGCGGGTGCTCTTCCACGCGTGTGGTGAGTCCGACGGCTGACAACCGGGCGGCGAGGGCCTCCGCGCTTACTTCTGAAGCAGGCACAGGGCAGCCTCCGTCACCGGCGATCACTTTGAGTGAAGCTAGTTAACTAGATTAGAGCTAGTGGACTAGATTTTCCATATGCCTGAGCAGCCGCCTTACCTCCGCATCGCCGAAGAACTGCGGCGGCGGATCGCGGAGCACGAGTGGACCCCTGGAGACCGGCTGCCCTCGCGGGCCCAGATCGGCCAGGAGTGCGGGGTGGGCGAGAACGTCGTCCGTCGGGCCCAGGAGCTGCTGATCTCCCAAGGAGTACTGGAGGGACGGGCCGGATCCGGGACCTACGTGGCCGAGCCCCGGCGGCGGGTGCGGATGGTGCGGTCCGCGGCGCGCGAGCAGCCGGATGGGTCACCGTTCCGGGCCGACATGAAGGCCGTGGGAAGGAACGGCGGCTGGGAGAGCCGGACCGATGCCAAGGTGCCCGCGCCGGCGGAGATCGCTGCGCGGCTCGGGATCGGTGAGGGCGAGCTGTGCGTCCGGACCGTGTACGAGTTCCTCGCCGACGGACGGCCCGTGCAGCTGTCGACGAGTTGGGAGCCGTACGACCTCACCGGCGGCACACTCGTCGTCCTGCCAGAGGGCGGGCCGCATGCCGGGGCCGGCGTGGTGAACCGTATGGCCGAGATCGGAGTCACGGTCAGCCACGCCGTAGAGCAGCCCGAGCCGCGACAGGCGACCGCCGAGGAGGCATCGCTCCTGGGAATCCAGAAGGGCGCCCTCGTCACCCGGATCCGGCGGACGTACTACAGCGACGAGGGGCGGCCTGTGGAGACGGCTGACATCGTCGTTCCTGCCGCCCTGTGCGAGATCGTCTACGAAATCCCTGTCAGTCGACGGCAGGGCTAGGCCACCAGCTCTAGGGCGGGTGGCCAGGCCACGCCCTCGCATGAGCTTGTTGATGTTGCTGGGTCGCGCGGAGGGGCGCTGAACTACCCATCTCTTTAGGCCAGGTCATGCTGATGGGTATCGATCTGTTCAGTTGCGGTCGGCCACGCACTACGGTTGCGCCAAAGGTGTTGTGATCAGTGCGCACTGTGCACAGGAGTGTGGATGCAGCCTCTGTATGCGGTCGATTTTGACGTGTCGTCGACGCGTGGAGCTTCCTTTGATGTGCTTGGGCAACTGCGTGAGCATCTTGCGTCGTGGCTGAACAGCCCTCCTAGCGGCGGGCCCACGGCAGCGGACCTGGTCGTGGCAGGAGAGGCGCTGCTGGCTGCCAAGCCGCCCGGCCGTGAGCAGAGGCAGGTGCGTTGGTGGGTTGAAGCAGGCGACGTTGCTCAGGCGCTGCGGGTACGTTTGTCGCATCCGATCGACAGTGGTGCACGGTTCGTCACGCAGGTGACGCTGGCCAAGGTCTCCGATCAGGTGTCGCTGCGGGTCATGATGGGACAGGAGATCCCGAGTGGTTGGCTAGCTCCGATCCAAGACCCGTCGTTGTACCGGCCGAACGTATTGGGCAGGGTATGCGGGGACGAAGCACTTAGCCTGCGCACTCTGAGCCAGGTGGTGACCGGTCGGTTCGAGCCGATCCGCCAGAGCGAGCAGGTCTCGGTGCTTGCTGAGTCGCTGGCGGCTCCCACCCGGCTGCCTGCTCTGCTTATTCAGCCGCGGGACGAGTCAGCGTGGCAGCTCGCCAGACGGGCTTCGTCCCAGCTTGCCGGCCTGGCTCAGGTCGTCACCCTCAACTACGCAACCAGCCGGGCTCTTTCGCGGGAACTTCCTGAACTGCAGGTCCCCGATGGCGGGGTTCTTCTAGTCTGGCCCGATCTCCGGCTGTCTCATCCGCGCTATTCCCGGTCTGAGATCGCCGTCGAGGGAATGGTCGAGCACTGGATGCGGACCCTGGCGGAGCTGTCCGTGCTTGCGCGTGGCTCCGACCGGGGGTGGGACGCGGCTCGGCAGTCGGCGCGCGCGACTGCTGCCCGACGGGCGGCTGCCCAAGTCGAGGAGGCGCGTCGTCTTGGTGACGCGGCGGCGGAGCGGGCGGCACTGGAGCAGCGCGTACGTGAGTTGGAAGAAAGCGTCAGCGAGTGGGAAGGGCTGGCCATATCGGAGGCAGCCCGAGCGGATGAGCACGTGTCCAAGGCTGCTGACGCGGCCAAATTCGAAGAGGAAGCGATACGGTGGCGCAAGCTCTATGAGCAGGAACGCGTCTCCAGCGGTGCCCCTTCAGCACCGGTGGACCCCTGGGCGACTATCCCTGACTTGCAGAAGGGGGTCTCGGCTCCCACATACCGAGCGCTGGAGGCCGCTTCGGAGGGTCGGGTCGTGTTCACCCCCAACGCCGAGCGAAGCTGGAAGTCAGATCAGTACCGCTTCCATGAAGAAATGACTGAGCAGTTGATCTTGCTTGCCAAGGCGGCAGCAGACCTCTATGAGCAGCCACAGCCGTCTATGCCGCGCCTTGACGAATGGTTCTCCACCCAGCACGGGCTAAAAGTGGCAACGAGCGATCTGACCATTAAGAAGGATCCGAAGATGCGGTGGGCCTCCCACGGGGGTAAACAGCATGACACCCTGCCACATGTGAAGGTGCGAGACGGGGTTGCGCATAGTGACTGCGGACGCATTCACTTCGCCCTGGACCCCGACAACCGTCGCTTCATCGTTGACCATGTAGGCGTCAAGAAGTACTGACTGGCCTGCATGGCTACTCATGCAGCGCATCTGACATCCGCGATCGACATCACGCGGTTGGGTGCGGGCAGCGTTACGCGGTCACTAGCGCCATGACAGTACCTGGCAGTAGACCTCATGCAGCCGAGCCGATCGAACTTACAAGGCAGGTGTCGGCGCCGGGGTCCGTGCCAGATCCATGCCAGATCGAGCAGTCAGTCACGGTCAATTGGGGTCCGTGATGGTGCAGGCAAGTGCGGGGCCCGCAGCGTCGGTGTACGCCCGTTGACCAGTCAAGACCGCTGTGTGTGCGGTGCCAGGCTTACAAAGCAGATGTCGGCGGTTCGAAACCGTCCGCGCCCACCAATACGAAGGCCCCGGACCGATCATGGTCCGGGGTCTTCCGTGTTCATCGGGGCGGTGGGTGGGGCGTTCGGTGGACCATGGGGGTGTGGCGGTGACCGTTTGGGTCGATGGCTGGCAGATGCAGTGCTGTGGGGAGGGCTTCGCGGCAGGTGGTGTCGTCTCGTGGGATCTGGTGCGGGTCGATCCGGAGGATTACGCCGATGTCGTCGGGGAGCGGTGGGCCCCCGCGATCGACTTTCGTGAGGAGCATCACGGGCAGGAGCCGGACCGCGTGGCCGTCTCGCTGGAGGTGCTGACGATCGTCGAGGTCCACTGCCGGTACGAGACGTCCCCGGGCATGACCGCCTTCCCCGTGCCGGGTACGGCCGTGCTGGTTCCGGTCGAGGCGGCGGACGGGTGGGCCGAGGTCCGGCCGGGCGTTCGTTTCGCGGGGTATCTGGTGACCGCCCGCCTGGCATAGGGCCGGCCGGTGCGGAGCTTCCGGCGATCATGGTCGGGGGTCTTCGGCGTGGCGGGAGCGGGTGTGGTCGGATGAGGGGATGAGCACTCTGTACTTGTTTGCCAGCGCCGCCGAGCCCGTTTTCGACATCGCCCGCGTCATCGAGGACGCGCAGGCCGACGGCTGGGACGTCTGCCTCGGGCTCACCCCCACGGCGGCGCGCTGGCTCGCCGGGTCGCTCGACGGGCTCGCCGTGCTCACCGGGCATCCCGTGCGGTGGGACTACGGGCTTCCCGGCGAGCCGGACGTGTGGCCGGAGGCCTCGGCGGTCCTCGTCGCGCCGGCCACCTTCAACACCGTGAACCAGTGGGCGCTCGGGATCGTGGACAAGTTCGTCGTCGGCGTGGTCGCGGAAGGTGTCGGCAAGGGGATTCCGATGGTGGCCATGCCGTGCGTGAGCGCGGCCTATGCCCAGCACCCGCAGTTCGAGCGGTCCCTGGAGACCCTTCGTGGCGCCGGGGTCTCGGTGCTGTACGGCGAGGACGGGTTCCTGCCGGACCCGTCGGCGGGCTTCCCGTGGCGGTCGGCCCTCGATGCCGTCCGTGAGCGGGTGGCCGTCGGTTGAGGGGCGGCCACCGTCGGCTGAGTGGGTGGCTGTCCGTTGAGGGGTGAGGGGGCGTGCCTCGAAGCTGAGGGGGCGTGCCTCGAAGTTGACGTGGACGCGTCCTGGCCGGTGTACTCCGGGCATGTCTGACGTGGGGGACGCGCCCGAATCGGGGTCGCAGGGCGGCGAGATGACGTCGCAGCGGTACATCGAGACCAGGATCGTCCAGTATCAGGAGTGGTACGACGCCAAGGCGACCCGGATGAAGGCGATGCATCTGCGGATGCGGACCGTGTCCGTCGTCGGTGGCGCGCTGGTCCCGGTGTTCGTGAACCTGGACCTGGGGTTCGCGCGGGTCACCGCCACGGCGCTGAGCGTGGTCGTCGTCGCCGCCATCTCGCTGGAGAGCGTGTACCGCTACCGGGAGCAGTGGAAGAACTACCGGTCGACGGAGCAGCTGCTGGGGCACGAACGCATCTACTTCGAGGCCAAGGTCGGGCCGTACCGCAACCTGGGCCGGCGCGACGCGTTCTCCGTCCTCGTCGCCCGCGTCGAGAAGGCCATCGCCAACGAGAACTCCGCCACCCTGAACGTCATGACCCTCGGCGGCCAGGTCGACTCCGATGTGCAGCAGCACGGGATTCCGGCCGCCCGGCAGGAGGCGGAGGAGGCCACGTAGCGCGCGCCTGCGGGCCCCGGCCCCGGGTGCCGGGGCCCGCAGGGTGTCAGCCGACCCGCGCGGTCAGCACCACTTGTAGTCGACCCGCGTCGAGTTGTACGAGCAGGTGTCGACCGTCGTGCCGTTCGACCTGCGCAGCTTCGCCGTGTCCCGGTCGTTGTTCCAGACGTACGCGGCACGGTTCTGGTACACGTTCGCGGCCGTGTTCGTGCCGCGGCCCGTGCGGACCGTCACGATCTTGCCCTTGCCGAGCGTGTAGTTGCCGAACGTGTACTTGTGGTTGGCCGCGTCCGTCAGCGTCCAGCCCCGCAGGTTGACCGCCGCGCCGGTCGTGTTGCGTATCTGGACGTACTCGGCGTTGAGGCTGCCGTTGGACCGGTTGTCCGTGCCCGGGCTGTCGTAGTAGATCTTGTACAGATGGACCGAGCCGACGGCCTGGGCCTGCGAAGGCAGGAGGAGGACGCCGGAGGCGGCGGCCGCGGTCACGGCCGCGAGCGTACGTACGCGAAGCATGAATGTCCCTCAGTTCTCTGCCGGACTCCCGCCGATGGGGCCCGGCGCACACAGGATATGCATGATCTTCACTTCTTCCGCACGGCTTCCGGCCAGTCCCGGTCGTCCGTCCTGGACTCGTCGCATGGGCAGCGAACCGCTGCGGATCACCGTCCTCGGGTCCGCCACCCCCTTCCCCCAGCCGGGCAACGCCTGCTCCGGCTACCTCGTCGAGCACGGCGGTCTGGTCTGGCCGCCTTCGCTCTGCGCGTCGAGGACGGAGGCGGGCGTTAGCTCGTCTGCTCCGGGGACTGCGAGCCCTGTCCCGCGCTCGTCGAACTCGCCCTCGTCTGCGACCTGTTCGTCTGCGAGGCCGATGGCTCCGTGCCCGGGCACCACTCGGCGGCGCAGGCCGGACGGAGTGCCGCCGACGCCCGCGCCGGCCGGCTCGTCGTGACCCACGTCGGGCCGGGGACCACTCCGGCGGAGGCCGTCGCCCTCGCCGCCGCCGAGTACTCCGGCGACATCGCCCACGCCGACCCCGGGCTGTGGTTCGAGGCCGGTGCCGGTGCCGGTGTCGATGTCGGGGCCAGAGCCGGGGGCGGAACCGGAGCCTGAGGCGGGTCCGGCCTCACGCGTCGAAGTCGTACTCCAGGACGTACGACGACGAGTCCAGCGTCATCTCGTTGAGCTCCACCGCCATCCCGGGCCCCGTGAAGGCCGTGCGGCCGATGAGCACCACCGGCGTCCCGAACTCCAGGGAGAGCCGGTCCGACTCGTCCGCCGTCGGCATCCGGCAGCGGATCTCCTCCCGGAACCGCACCGGCCGGTGCCCCAGCTCCGTCAGCCGCGCGTAGGTGCCGCCGGGGCCCGTGTCCGGCTCGGTGATCGGCGTACCGCGCACGAGCTCGGCGGAGAGGTACGACACGGAGAGCAGCACCGGCTTCGTGTCGAGGACGAAACGGCGGCTCCGGACGCAGACCGGTGCCCCAGGCGCCAGGTTCAGCGCCCCCGCGACCCGGTCGCCGGCCGCCGTCTCGCCCACCTCGATCTGGTCGACGACCAGCTCCCGGTCCTCGACGTCCGCCGACCAGACCGAGCGGCCACTGCCCCACCGGTCCCCGGCGAGGCGCGGGATGCCCCGGCGGCGCAGCGGACGGAAGACCCGGACGAAGACCCCGGCGCCCTTGCGCGCCTCGGCGAGCCCCTCCGTGCGCAGCACGGACAGGGCCTGGCGGGCGGTCATGCGAGCCACGTCGTAGGTCGTCATGAGGTCGTTCTCGCCGGGGAGCCGCTCACCCGGCGCGAAGGCGCCCGACTGGATCGCGGTTCTCAACTCGTCGGCGATGCGCTGGTACTTGGGCCGACGAGCGCTGTCCTGGTCAGTCACGGGTGGACCACTCCCTTCGTCTGCGGGACACCCTACGGCGCGCTCCTCGGCCCGGCTGCACGCCTGTACGCCGTCCCGCCCGGTCGATCCATCCATCGGGGGACATCTCTAGAGATACGTTGACAGGGCCCGGTCGCCGCGCTTCCCTGAGTGTCCCCAAGCTTCAGGAACCGGGACGGAGGGGATGCGTGCAGCCACTGCCCGAGGTCGGTGACCTCGTCCGCGACACCGCCACGGGGCGGGTCGGTTTCTATGTGGAGAGCGTCTCCGGACGCTTTCTGATCCGCGCCGTCCACGGTGGCGTCGAGTGGGAGGCCGAGCCCGTCGACGTCCAGCTCGCCACGCCCCTCCACGAACTGCGCGCCCGCACCGCCGAGATCAACGCACGGAGCAGACGCGGTCTGGGCGGGTGAGGGGGAGCGGCGACCGGGGGTGGTCGTTCCTGGGGATCGCGGGTCGTTCGGGACGGTTGCGGCCGGGACCGCGGCGAGCCCGGGTGATTGTCAGTGGTCCGCGCCACACTGGAGACATGTGCCGCAGCATCAAGACGCTCCGCCCGCCCGTCCTGCCCGAGGAGGCGACCGAGGACGACATCCGCGCCGCCGCCCTGCAGTACGTCCGCAAGGTCTCCGGCTTCCGTGCCCCCGCCGCCCACAACCGCGAGGTCTTCGAGCGGGCCGTGGACGAGATCGCCGACGCGACCGCGAGACTCCTCGCCGACCTGGAGGTGCGCGGCGTGCGCCCTGCCGCCGTCAGGACGCGGCAGCCTCGGCCGGACGTCGTCAGGACGCGGGAGCCTCGGCCCGTCGCCCTCAGGACGCGGGCGCGGGAGCCGCGGCCGGACGCCGTATGAGGTACGCGGCGAGGCCGCCCGCCAGGAAGAGCGCGAGGGTCGACACCCCCGCGCTGAACCAGGTCGCGCCCAGCCACTGACCGCCCAGCCAGCCGAGCCCCACGCTGTACGAGGCCCAGGTCACGCCCGCCAGCGCCGACCACGGCAGGAACTCCTCGACCCGCCGCTTCGCCGCGCCCGCGCCCAGCGAGACCACGGAGCGGCCGGCCGGGGCGAAGCGCGCGAGCACCACGAGCAGTCCACCGCCCCGCGCGAGCGCGGTGCCGAGACGTTCCTGCGCCAGTGAGAGGCGGCGCGAGCGTCCGATCGCCCGGTCCAGCCTGGCCCCGCCGCGCAGCGCCAGCCGGTACGCGAGGAAGTCGCCGAGCACCGAGGCGCCGGCCGCGCAGAGGAGCAGGGGGAGGAGCGACGGTACGCCGGTGGACGCCCCGGTGGCCGTCGCCGCCGCCGTGGCGGCGGTGATCACGAGGAAACCGCTCGGCAGCACGGGCAGGAAGACGTCGAGCAGGATCGACGTCGCCACGACCGGGTAGATCCATGGGCCGGCGGTGAGCGACCGCAGCGAGCCCAGGCTGTCGAGCAGATTCACAGGCCTGAGACTACGCGGGGGCGGGCGCCCGACCGCCGGTGGGTGCCCGGCGCCGGGCCGGGGAGAGGGGCCGGTCGGTGCCCGGGCCGGGGGAGAGGGGCCGGTCGGTGCCCGGGACAGGGGAGAGGGCCCGGTCAGTACCCGGGGCCAGGGAAGAGAGGCCGGTCAGTACTCGGGGCCAGGGAAGAGGGGCCGGAAACCGTGCTGCGGTTTCCGGCCCCTCCCGGTAGTCGTGCTCGTACGTCAGGCCGCGACCGGCGCGCCCCGATCCTCCCGTGCCTTCGCGGCCGTCGTCTCCCCGGCGCCGAAGAGCCGGTCGAGGGCCAGCGCGCCCGGGCCCGTGAACACGAGCAGCGCGAAGGCCCAGCAGAACATGGCCGCGCTCTCGCCGCCGTTCTGGATGGGGAGGAGCGACTCCGGCTGGTGGACCTTGAAGTACGCGTACGCCATCGAGCCCGAGGCCAGGAAGGCGGCGCTCCGGGTGCCGAGGCCGGCCAGGACCAGGATGCCGGCGCCGAGCTGGATGACGGCCGCGTACCAGCCCGGCCAGGTGCCGGCCGGTGTCGCGCTGCCGCCGAGGACGCCGAAGAGCGAGGAGGCGCCGTGGCAGGCGAAGAGCAGGCCGACGACGATGCGGAAGAGGCCGAGCGCGTAGGGCTGGGCCTGGTTCAGACGGGCGGTGAGGCTCGCGGGGGCGTCAGGGGAGCCGAGGGTGCCGGGCGTCGTGCCGGCCTTGGCGGTGTTCGGGGCGTTCAGGTCGGTCATGGGGGTGGGACTCCTTCGGTCTGGCCTCGTCCGTGGGGAACGGGGCGCGGGGGGACGGAAACCGATGAGGTCGTTAGGTTAGGCACCCCTCACTAGTGCTTGCAAGTTCAACATTCGGCCACCGGGGAGTGTGTGGCGGGGCTCACTCCCCGGTGGCCGCCGCTGATGCGGGCTCAGCGGAACGGTGCTCAGCAGCCGTTGAGGACGGACTGGAGGGCGCTCTTCTCGGCGGAGTCGACGCTGAGGTTCCAGTAGTACTTCACCTGCACCCACGCCCGGACGTACGTGCAGCGGTAGGCCGTCCGCGAGGGCAGCCACGTCGCCGGGTCCTGGTCGCCCTTGGCCTGGTTGACGTTGTCGGTGACGGCTATGAGCTGCGGCCGCGTGAGGTCGTTCGCGAAGGACTGGCGCTGGGCGGTGGTCCAGGAGTTCGCGCCCGAGCGCCAGGCCTCGGCGAGCGGGACCATGTGGTCGATGTCGAGGTCGGAGGCGACGGTCCAGGTGGCGCCGTCGTACTCCGAGTACCAGCTGCCGCTGATCGCGGCACAGTTGGAGTCGGTGACGACGTTCACGCCGTCGCGCTTGAGGACGGTCTCGCGCGTGTTGCAGGTGCCGGACTGGGTGATCCAGTGCGGGAAGAGGTCCCGGCTGTAACCCGTGGTGGAACCTTCCGCCTTGACCGTGAGGGTGGCCAGGTACGTACGGGCGGTCGCGGCGCTGACCGGGGTCGGCATGGCGGCCTGCGCTGCCGGTGCGGTGGCGAGGAGGCCGGTGACGGTGAGGGCGGCGGAGGTGGCGAGAACGGCGAGTCGACGCGCGTAGATCATGCCGACGGGCATGTGAACTCCCTTGATGTGGGGGGACCTTGGCTGGCAGCCGTCCCCGCGGGGTGCCGGGCGGTCGGGCCCGGTCATCGTGGCGGCGCCAGGTTTCCGTAGGGGGTGCGCCAGGTAACAGGGTGACGACATGGACACGTCACATCAAGGGGTGTGCGGGTCCTGATGGAGCGCCAGGTTCCGCCCGTGTTCAGGAGTTCAGGAGGGATGGGGAAAGGGGGCGGGTGCGTGGGCCCGTGATCCGCCCCGGAAACGCCTCGCGCGCGGCCGGAAGATCCGGCCGCGCGCGAGGGTAGGGGGAGCGCCGCGTCTACGGCAGTACGGTCAGCGTGATCGAGCCGTCCTCCGCGCGCTCCACCCGCAGCCGGGTGAGGTCGGCGACGTGCACGTCCGGCGCGAAGGCCGCCGCGCGCGGGCCCACGCCCACCACCCGCATGCCGGCCGCGCGGCCCGCCCGGATGCCCGCCTCGGAGTCCTCGAAGACCACGCAGTCCGCCGGGGCGAAGCCCAGCGCCGCCGCGCCCTTGAGGAAGCCCTCGGGGTCCGGCTTGCTGGCGCCGACGCTCTCGGCGGTGACCCGGGTCTCCGGCACGGGGAGCGCCGCCGCGCCCATCCGGGCCTGGGCGAGGGCCTCGTCCGCCGAGGTCACCAGGGCGTGCGGGAGGTCCGCGATGGCGGCCAGGAAGGCGGGGGCGCCGGGCACGGGGGCGACCCCGTCGAGGTCGGCGGTCTCCTCGGCCAGCATCACCCGGTTGTCGGCGTGGTTCTCCGCCATCGGGCGGTCCGGGAGGAGGACGGCCATCGTGGCGAACCCCTGGCGACCGTGCACCACCTTGAGCACCTCGTCCGGGTCGAGCCCGTGCCGGTCCGCCCAGCGGCGCCAGCAGCGCTCGACGACGGCGTCCGAGTCGACGAGGGTGCCGTCCATGTCGAGGAGGAGGGCGCGGGCGGTGAGCGTTGCCGGGGTGCTGGCAGGCATGGGGTCTCCAGAGGGGGTCGCGGAGAACGAAGTGGTCCCGCCCACCGGTCAGGGAGTGCGGGCGGGGCCACTTTGTTCTTTCACGATACAAAACCGGGGGTCGTCTTGGCCAGCCGGCCCGCGTGCTGGGATCCCGCGGACCGCCGTAGGCCCCCGCCGGGCCCCACCGCCGACCGTCGTCGGCTCGCTGCCGGCTCGCTGCCGACTCACTGCCGGCACCGCTGTCGGCCGTCGTGACCCGCCGTCCGGCCGTCGCGCCGTCCGCCCGTCGCGCCCTCCCTCCGCAGCGCCGTCCGCCCGTCGCGCCGTCCGCCCGTAGCGCCCGTCCTAGAGCCAGGTGCTCCGCTCCAGGGCCTCGCGGGTGTGGGGGCCGTACACGCCCTTCGGGTCGCCCTGGATGTACATCCAGGACTGGTAGCTCTTCACCGCGCGCCAGACCTCCTGGTCGTACTCCCCGTCCACGTCCCCGTGGTACGCCCCCGCCAGGGTCAGGCGCGCCTGGAGTTCGACCACCTCCTCGCCCGTCGAGCCGAGGCTCAGCGTGACCGCCGTCTCCTCGGTCGGCCGCGCGGACGGCGTGGCCGACGTCGGCGCCGCGGTCGTCGGAGCCGCGGAGGGGACGGCGGCCGGAGGGGTCGTCGGGCTCGTCGACGGCCTCGGGCTCGCGGTGGTGCGGCTCGGGGAGGGAGTGGAGGACGGGGACGCGGACGTCCGCTGCGGGGTCGGGGAGGACGTGGTCGGCTCAGGGGTCTCCGAGGAAGAGGAAGGGGACGGCGCCTCCGACACGGCGACGTTCAGGGACGCGCTCGTGGTGACCTCCGGTACGGCCGCCCGGTCGCCGGTCTCGTCCGCGCCGCCGAGGACGGCCGCCGCCAGGGCCGCCGTGCCCACCACGGCGACGGCGGCCACCGCCGCGACCACCACGCCGCGCCTGCGGCCCCGGCCCCGCGCATGCTCCTGGTCGTGCGCGGGCGGCACGTCGCCGATGCCGCGCAGTAGCAGCGGCATCGTCTCGGAGGGGTCGCCCGTGGCGCCGGGGTGGCCGTCCTCAGGGTGCGCCCCCGGGTCGGCGGGGTATGTCTCCGGGCCGGCGGGGCGCGCCCCCGGGCTCGCGGGGTATGTCTCCGAACCGGCAGGGTGCGCCCCCGGGCTCGCGGGGTATGTCTCCGGGCCGGCAGGGTGCGCCACCGGCATCGGTGCCGTGAGGTCGCTCCCCGGCCGGATCGCCGCCAGCTGGGTGGTCGGCGGGTCCTCCGTCGAGTGGGCCGGTTCCGTCGACTGCACCGGCTCCGCCGCGTACACCGGCAGATGCGCGGTCGGCTGCCCCTCCGACCCCTCCGGCGAGTCCAGGGTCACGTACGGCCTGATCCGGAGCGGGTCGAAGTCCTCGGCCGCCGCCTCCGCCGCCCGGGCGCAGGCGCAGCCAGGTCTGTGTACACCGCATTCAGGACAGACGTGTCCGGTCATGATGGGTCCCCTCCCCGATACAACTGCGAGCGATTATGCAGCCCGCCCCTGTACGCCGGGCGAACGACCGCGCCCTTCCGCAGGCCATAACGGGACATTCGGACCAGGATGGAGGAGCCGCCCACGGAGACGGAGACCCCATGGCCCAGGACACAAGCCCGTCCCAGCTCGGCGACGCCCCCGCCCCCGCGCCCGGGGAGGGGCAGAGCCACCGCACCGTCCTCGTCGCGATCGGCGCGCTGCTGCTCGGGATGCTGCTCGCCGCCCTCGACCAGACCATCGTCTCCACCGCCCTGCCGACCATCGTCAGCGAGCTCGGCGGCCTGGAGCACCTCTCCTGGGTGGTCACCGCCTACATACTGGCGTCCACGGCAGGGACACCCCTCTGGGGCAAGCTCGGCGACCAGTACGGCCGCAAGAAGCTCTTCCAGGCCGCCATCGTCGTCTTCCTCATCGGCTCCGCCCTCTGCGGCATCGCCCAGAACATGCCGCAGCTCATCGCCTTCCGCGCGATCCAGGGCCTCGGCGGCGGCGGCCTCATGGTCCTGTCGATGGCGATCGTCGGCGACCTCGTCTCGCCACGGGAGCGCGGCAAGTACCAAGGCCTCTTCGGCGCCGTCTTCGGCGCCACCAGCGTCCTCGGCCCGCTGCTCGGCGGGCTCTTCACCGAGCACCTCTCCTGGCGCTGGGTGTTCTACATCAACCTTCCCATCGGCGTCGTCGCGCTCTTCGTGATCGCCGCCGTGCTGCACATCCCGGTGCGCTCCACCCCGCACACGATCGACTACCTCGGCACCTTCCTCATCGCCTCGGTCGCCACCTGCCTGGTCCTGGTGGCCTCCCTCGGCGGCACCACCTGGGCGTGGGGATCGGCGCAGATCATCGGCCTCGCCGTCCTCGGAGCCGTACTCCTCGTCTGGTTCCTGTACGTCGAGCGGCGGGCCGCCGAACCCGTGCTGCCGCTCAAGCTGTTCCGGATCCGGACCTTCAGCCTCGTCGCGGTCATCAGCTTCGTCGTCGGCTTCGCCATGTTCGGCGCGATGACCTATCTGCCGACCTTCCTCCAGGTGGTCCAGGGCGTCACCCCGACCATGTCCGGCGTCCACATGCTGCCCATGGTCCTCGGCATGCTGATCACCTCGACCGCCTCCGGGCAGATCGTCTCGCGCACCGGCCGCTGGAAGGTCTTCCCCCTCGCCGGCACCGCCCTCACCTGCCTCGGCCTGCTCCTCCTCCACCGGCTGACGGAGACCAGCTCGACCTGGTCGATGAGCGTCTGCTTCTTCGTCTTCGGCGCCGGACTCGGCCTCGTCATGCAGGTCCTCGTCCTGGTCGTGCAGAACGCCGTCTCGTACGAGGACCTCGGCGTCGCCACCTCCGGAGCCACCTTCTTCCGCTCCATCGGCGCCTCGTTCGGCGTCGCCGTCTTCGGCACGATCTTCACCAACCGGCTCACCGACGAACTCGCCGACGTGTTCGCGAGCGCGGGGGCGGAACTCCCGCCCGGCACCGGCCCCGGCCAGGTCGCCGCCGATCCGCGCGCCATCAACCAGCTCCCGCCCGCGCTGCGGCCGGCCGTCCTGCACGCGTACGCCACGTCCATCACGGACGTCTTCCTGTACGCGGCACCCGTCGTCCTCGTCGCCTTCGTCACCGCCTGGTTCCTGAAGGAGGACAAGCTGCGCGCCTCCGTCACCGCGCCCGACACCAGCCAGACCCTGGCCTCCAACCCGGTCGAGCGCTCCTCGTACGACGAGTGCGCCCGCGCCCTGTCCGTCCTCGGCTCCAGGGAGGGCCGCAAGGCGATCTACGTGAAGATCACCGAGCGCGCCGGACTCGACCTGCTGCCCGCCGCGAGCTGGCTGCTGCTGCGCATCCGCCGCCACGGGACCGTCGAACCCGCCCGGCTCGCCGAGGCCACCCCCGTACCGCTGCGGGTGATCACGGAAGCGTCCCGGCAGGTGGAGGAGCGGCGGCTCGCGGCCCGGGAAGGCGTCCAGCTGATCCTCACCGAGGACGGCGTACGGGCGGCGACGGTACTGGCCGAGGCCCGGGAGGAGTCGCTCGCCGAGCTCCTCGGCGACTGGTGGGGGCCCGACCGGCCGACCGACCTCGTGCAGCTGGTGGAGGAGCTGACGGCCGAGCTGTGCGGCTCGGACGGGGAGCGACCCGACAGGCCCCAGCCGCCCCGAGACCACCAGCCCTGAACCCCGGAACACGGGGCTCCTTGCCGTACGACCGGCCCTGGACCCCCGGAGCGCGGGGCGGCCCCGAGCCCGGGCTCCGGCCTCGGAGCCCCTTGCCGCACCACCGGGCCCCGGGCCCGGAGCATGGGGCTCAGAGCTCCTTGCCGTACCAGATGTCCATGTACGGTCCGGTGCAGTACGCGGGGATCTCCGCGTACCCGTGCCGCGTGTACAGGGCCCGCGCCTCGACCAGGTCGAGGCGCGTGTTGAGGACCATCCGGCGCGCGCCGAGACCGCGCGCCTCCTCCTCCAGCCTCCGCAGCAGGGCGCCCGCGCCGCCCGCGCCGCGGAAGGCGTGCCGCAGGAAGACCCGGGTCAGCTCGGCGCGTTCGCCGTCCAGCATCAGGACCCCGCCGCAGCCGGCCGGCTTCCCCTCGAACCGCGCGACCAGGAACTGCCCGGTCGGCGGGGTCAGCAGCTCGACCCCGTCGTTCGTCAGGCCCTCGTCCACCTCGGCCTCGGTCGCGGGCCGCTTCCAGTAACGGCTGGCCACGTCGTCGTAGTAGTCGCGCCGGAGGGCGGTCGCGTCCGGGGTGTCGACGCGCTCGGGAGAGAAAGTCCAGGTCATGCGGGCCATTGTGCGACCCGCACGACCGGCCTCGCCGCCGAATTACTTCGGCTTACTTCGGCGACGCCTGCTGGACGACCTCGAACGACCACAGGGTCGATCCGGAGGCGGCGGGCTTGGGCCGCTCGCCGCCCTCGCCACCGCCCTGGTGGGCGGCCTTCATGGAACCGTTCATCCAGTTCTGGAAGTCCTCCTCGCTGCGCCACCGGGTGTACACCAGGTACTGGTCGGTGCCCTCCACCGGGCGCAGCAGCTCGAACCACTCGAACCCGTCGGACCCCTCCACGGCCCCGGCCCGAGAGGCGAAACGCTGCTCCAGCACCTCACGCTGCTCGGCCGGCACGGTCAGGACGTTGATCTTTACCACACTAGGCACATGACACCTCTCAGGAAGCACAGGCCGGGCGCTGCGCCGAGCCTTGATCACGTACGTGCAGTCTCGTACATCCGCCGGTCAAAGCGGCGTGAGGACGACTCGCAGGCATCGCCCGTGGCGCAGCGCGAACGGTGTGCCTCGCTGATCGCGTCGAACGTCGAAGTCGTCCACCGTGCTCCGAATCCTGCGGGACCCGCGCCTTGCGGGGTACGCGATCGAGTGGCAGGGGCGGGTCCCGGCGAGCAAGGACGCCGAGGACCCGGAAGATCTCGAATGGCCGGCACGGTCGGGGTGTCCGCGGCGGGGGTGACCTGGTTCGCCTGCCACACAGAGCCCGCCTGGCCCAAACGGCGAGGCAGCGCCATCAAAAGGCGTGTCATCCCGGTTCGAGTCGGGGCGGGCACGAGTTACGTGTAGGAACGCGGTGGTCCGCTCCGGGCTGCCATGGCCAACGCAATGATCCAGCCGAGCACTGTCCATCCGAGAAAGACGTTGACCACTATGACCGACCCTCGGTTCGGGACGCTTCGCACGATCGCGACGACTGTCGGTACGAAGTACAGCAGCGCGACAACAAGCACCATCGGCACAAGCACGCTGTAACTCATAAGTCCCCCGGACTGAAAGTTGGTTGACACCCTCTCTATCTCGCTCGCTGCGGCCTGTCCAGACCGTGTAGCCCGACGGGAAGGGCACCGCCCAGTTCCGATCCGAGGGTGGGCAACAGCTCGACACCAAGCACCAGGGGGCGGACATGCGCTGTACCGACTGCCCCGAGGCTCCGACCCACCGGGGACGCGGCGAAGCCCATCACAGGGCCTACGGAGCCCGCCCGAGTGTGCGACCCGCAGACGGCTGCAAGCCCTCGGTGGCGAGGACACCGACGACAACGTGTGGACTCTTTTGGTCATCCCGTTCGCGCAAGGGGTCGAGGGCGTCGAGGCGGCGGCCGTGACCCAGGTGACCATGACCCGCGGCGCGGTCCCACCCCGCCACGAGGTGGTGGAGCGGGTCGCGTTCGACCGGCCGTTCGGGGTCGTGGTGCTCGACGGGGCGGGGGAGCTGCCGTTCTTCATCGGCTGGCGGTCCAGTGCCCCTGAGTAGGAGGAGCCGCCGGGGCTATCCGAGGACGCGGGCCAGGAGCAGGCCGTCGTAGCCCTTCGTGCCGACCGTCTGGAGGGCCGTCGCGTCGAGGCGGGGTTCGCCGGCGATCAGGTCGAACATCTCGCGCGTGCCCGTGATGGCCGGGTCGTCCGGGTCCGGGGTGGCGACCCTGCCGTTCCGCACCACGTTGTCGACGATGATCACCGTGCCCGGGCGTGAGAGCTTCAGCGCCCAGGCCACGTAGTGCGGGTTGTTGACCTTGTCGGCGTCGATGAAGACGAGGTCGAAGGGGCCCGCTCCCTCCGCTTCGAGCTGCGGCAGGGTGTCCAGGGCCGCGCCCGTCCGGACCTCGACGATCTTGTCGAGGCCGGCGCGGGCGATGTTGGCGCGGGCGACGTCCGCGTGGGCCGGGTCGTACTCCAGGGTGATCAGCCGGCCGTCGGCGGGCAGTGCGCGGGCCAGCCA
Source organism: Streptomyces sp. TLI_105 (assembly GCF_900105415.1). GTDB lineage: Bacteria > Actinomycetota > Actinomycetes > Streptomycetales > Streptomycetaceae > Streptomyces. The sequence continues at coordinate 5,751,545 of NZ_FNSM01000001.1, forward strand.
GATCGTGCTGTAGCCGCCGAGGGTGCCGATCTCCAGGACGTTCCGCGCGCCCTGCATCGCGGCGAGCAGATGGAGCAGCTTGCCCTGGTTGGGGGCGACGGCGATCTCCGGGAGGCCCGCCGCCGTGGAGTCGGCGAGCGCGGCCGTGAGCGCCTCGTCGGCAGGGGCGATCGTCTCGGTGATGTACCGGTCGACCGCGGTCCACCGGTTTTCCTGAGGGTTCGTCATGCGGGCGAACGTACACCTGCGGTCTTGCCGGAGCGGCGCCTTTTCCCCCGTACGGCGAGCAGCGCCGCGAGCAGCAGGCCGCCGCCCACCGTCAGGAGCCAGACGGGGATGCCGCCGCCCACGGTCAGCAGCCGGTCGGTGTACTCGACTTCCCGGTACGGCGTGTCGGCGACGGTCCGCAGGTGGTGGTCGTCGTCGATCCGCTCGGGGTGCGGGAAGCGCTGTTCCAGGACCGTCAGACGGACGGGCGCGTCCCCCGTCAGGGCCGCCACCGCTCCCTCGGGGCGCTCGATCCGGCCCGCGAACGTCACCTCGGGGCGGTCGCCGCCGATGGGGGAGCGGGGCTCCATCCGGTGCTCGGCGAGGACGTAGAGCCCGAGGGTCTGGGGCGTACGGGCGAGACGGGAGAGCCGCATGGGGTAGACGAGTTCGGGGGAGGCGAAGGCGATCCGCAGCGGGGTCAGTTCGCCGTAGAGGGTCGCGCCCTTCTCCTGCGGGGCCAGGCGGACGGCGACGTACTCCCACTTCCGCTCGACGTACGGCCGGAGCGCGTCGGTGAGCCGCTCGGGCAGCTCGAAGCCGTTGGCGCGCAGCCAGTCGCCGAGGGCCTCGGGGTCGGTGGCGGTGAGCCGGGCCACGTCGAAGGGGCCGAGGCGTTCGCGCCCGACGACACCGACGCCGGAGCCCGCGCCGGGCGGGGCGGCGGCGGCTCCGTCGCCGTAGTCGCCGTCGAAGGGCCAGTCGCCCTCGCGCGGCCAGAAGTAGTAGCGGTCGCGCTGCTCGGGCTCGGTGAGCCGGTCGAGTTCGTCGAAGAGCGCGGGGTCGCCGAGGCGGACGTCGGCGCGGCCCGGCACCGGCATGATCCAGGCCGCCCGCCGGGCGTTCCCGTGGACGTCGAAGCGCATGACGACGGTCTCGGTGCGCCCGTCCCAGCGGACGGCCGACTCCTCCCGGTCGACGCCGATGCGCTCGGCCTTGTCCGGGATCATGGCGCCGCAGCCGCAGGCGTACGCCGGTGCGACGAGCGAGCCGAGCTGGAGCGCGAGCAGCGCGACGACGGTGGTCAGGATTCTGCTGTGTGTCCCCCGCATGGGAGCTCAGACGCATCCGGGGAAGATCCGGTTCCGCCCGCAGGGGTTGCCACGGGGGGCCTCCCGTAGGGGTTGCCACGGGGGGCCTCCCGCAGGGGTTGCCGCAGGGGTCGTCCCGCAGGGTCATGCGGCGCGGACGCGGAGTTCCTTCACGCCGTTCAGCCAGGCGGCCCGCAGTCGGCGCGGTTCGCCGACGAGGGTGAGGTCGGGCAGGGCGTCGGCGATCGCGTGGAAGATCAGCTCGATCTCCTTGATCGCGAGGGACTTGCCGAGGCAGAAGTGGGGTCCTCCGCCGCCGAAGCCGAGGTGGGGGTTGGGGTCGCGGGTGATGTCGAAGCGTTCGGGGTCGGTGAAGACCTCGGGGTCGTTGTTGGCGGAGGAGTAGAAGAGGCCGACCCGGTCGCCCTCGCGGATCTTCTGTCCGCCGAGTTCGGTGTCCTGGGTCGCGGTCCGCTGGAAGGAGACGACGGGGGTCGCCCAGCGCACGATCTCCTCGGCGGCGGTCGTGGGTCGCTCGCGCTTGAAGAGCTCCCACTGGTCGGGGTGGGTGAGGAAGGCGTGCATGCCGTGGCTGATGGCGTTGCGGGTGGTCTCGTTCCCGGCGACGGCGAGCAGCAGCACGAAGAAGCCGAACTCGTCGGAGGAGAGGTTGCCCTGGCCCTCGGCCGCGACGAGCTGCGACACGATGTCCTGGGCGGGGCACTCCTTGCGGGCGGCGGCCATGTTCATCGAGTAGCCGATGAGTTCCATGGCGGCCTCGGCGCCGATCTCCTCGGTGATGGCGTACTCGGGGTCGTCGTACGCGACCATCTTGTTCGACCAGTCGAAGATCCGGGAACGGTCCTCCTGGGGGACGCCGATGAGTTCGGCGATGGCCTGGAGGGGGAGTTCGACGGCGACCCGGGTGACGAAGTCGAAGGTGCCGTCGGCGTCCGCGCCGTGCTTCGCCCCGTCGACGATGGCGTGCGCGCGGTCGCGCAGCGCGGTCTCCAGGTTCCGGATCGCGCGGGGGGTGAAACCGCGCTGGACGATCTGGCGGACCCGGGTGTGCTCGGGCGGGTCCATGTTGAGCATGATCAGCTTCTGGACCTCGATCTGGTCCCGGGTGATGTGCTCGTTGAAGCGGATGACGGCGGTGTTCTCGTTCGAGGAGAACAGCTCGGGGTGGGTGGAGACGTACTTGACGTCCGCGTGGCGCGTGACCGCCCAGTACCCGCCGTCCGCGAAGCCGGTGACGCCGGCCGGCTGGGGGCACCACCACACGGGCGCGGTCTGCCGCAGCCGGGCGAACTCCGGGAAGGGGACGCGGTCGCGGAGCAGATCGGGGTCGGTGGCGTCGAACCCGTCGGGAAGCCCCTGGGGGAGGTGCCCTTCCGGGAGTCGTCCTTCGGGGAGATGGGGGCAGGCCATCGGCAACACTCTCCATATCTGATGGACCATCAGAAGTTGCCGGGAAAGTTAGTAACGAGTTCTACAAGTAGCAAGGGGCGGAGCGGGAACTGTTGCGTCCCGGACCCTTGCGTACCGGCGGTAGCAGTCATAAGACTGCAATCAGAACTAGAACGCGTACTAGTTCCCCGTGACGCCGACCGACCGGGGTGCCGGGACACCCCGTCCGGTCGAGGAGAGGACGAGCCCATGGCCGCGGAACCCGTCATCGTCGAAGCCGTACGCACCCCCATCGGCAAGCGCGGAGGCGCGCTCGCCAACCTCCACCCCGCCTACCTCCTGGGCGAGACCTACCGCGAACTCCTCGGCCGCACCGGCATCCACGCCGACTGCGTCGAACAGATCGTCGGCGGTACGGTCACCCACGCCGGCGAGCAGTCCATGAACCCGGCGCGCACCGCCTGGCTCACCATGGGCCTGCCCTACGAGACGGCCGCCACCACCGTCGACTGCCAGTGCGGCTCCTCGCAGCAGGCCAGCCACATGGTCGCCAACATGGTCGCGGCCGGCGTCATCGACATCGGGATCTCCTGCGGCGTCGAGGCCATGTCCCGCGTCCCGCTCGGCTCCGGTTCCAAGCACGGCCCGGGCAAACCGTTCCCCGACGAGTGGAACGTCGACCTGCCCAACCAGTTCGAGGCCGCCGAGCGCATCGCCCGCCGCCGCGGACTCACCCGCGAGCGCGTCGACTCCCTCGGCCTGCTCTCCCAGGAGCGGGCCGCCACCGCCTGGGCCGAGGAACGCTTCAAGCGCGAGACCTTCGCCGTCCAGGTCCCCACCACGGAAGCCGAACAGGCCGCCGGGCAGGGCATGTGGCGGCTCGTCGACCGCGACGAGGGCCTGCGCGACACCACCATGGAGGGCCTGGCCCGCCTCAAGCCCGTCATGCCCACCGCGATCCACACCGCCGGGAACTCCTCGCAGATCTCCGACGGCGCCTCCGCCGTCATGTGGGCCTCCAAGCGCATGGCCCGCGCCCTCAAGCTCCGCCCGCGCGCCCGGATCGTCGCCCAGGCCCTCGTCGGCGCCGACCCGCACTACCACCTCGACGGGCCCGTCGACGCGACCCGGGCCGTCCTCGGCAAGGCCGGGATGAGCCTGAAGGACATCGACCTCGTCGAGATCAACGAGGCCTTCGCCTCGGTCGTGCTGAGCTGGGCGCAGGTGTTCGACCAGGACCTGGAGAAGGTGAACGTCAACGGCGGCGCCATCGCCCTCGGCCACCCCGTCGGCGCCACCGGCGCCCGGCTCATCGCCACCGCCCTGCACGAGCTGGAACGCACCGACAAGGAGTTCGCGCTCATCACCATGTGCGCGGGCGGGGCGCTCGCGACCGGGACGATCATCCAGCGGCTCTGAGGGGGGCGCCGCCGGGGTGGGGCGGCCGGCGGCCCCATGGCCGGGGCCCTCTCCGTGGAAACGCCGCAGGCCCCGCCCCTCCGTGAGGAGGGCGGGGCCTTGCGGATGCGCGGTGCGGCAGGTGCGCGCGGTGGTTCTTAGTACCAGCCGTTGGCCTGCCAGAACGCCCAGGCGGCGTTCGGGGAGCCGTAGCGCTCATTCATGTAGTTCAGGCCCCACTTGATCTGGGTGGCCGGGTTCGTCTTCCAGTCGGAGCCGGCCGAGGCCATCTTCGAGGCCGGCAGGGCCTGGACCAGGCCGTAGGCGCCACTGGACGAGTTGGTCGCGGTGTGGTTCCAGTGCGACTCGTGCTCGACGATCTTGCTGAACGAGGCGTACTGCGAGGCGGGGACGATGTGACGAGCGAGCTCCTGCGGGCTGTCGGCCGAGGCCGAGCCCGTCGTGCCCAGCACCGCACCCGACGCACCCAGCAGCACGGCTGCGGAGACGGCGATCTTCTTGTTGCGGGCAGAGACACGAGTGGTGAGCGAGCGGATCAAGGTATCGACCTAACGTCGGGAACAAGGGCCGCGCCAGGCGTTTTCGGCAAGCCGGAACCAGAGCCCGGGGGGCCCGGGGACTGGGGGGAACCGGCCGTCCGTGGCGCTGCGATGAGCACCGGCTGCCTGGCGACGTCCACCAGAGAAGCAGGGCCGGAACCCCGATGCAACGACCCCCTGTACGAGGAAGGATCGGACCCGGAGGACCTCCGGAGGCAGGTGGGCGCGTCGCGTTTCCGCAGGTCATGGACTGATGTGGGGTGGTTTGGGTGGGTCTGCCGGTCTACTATTCCGGCTCGTACGTGACGTAGGTCCTGTGGGGCGCCTCACCCGGGGAGGGCTCTTCCGGCGCCTCGAATGTGACCTGGGCCTCGAAGTTCGCCCGCCGCGTGGCCCGCCGCAGCGCCCTCAGGAGCGCGCCACCGACCGCGAGGGTCAGGACGACGGTGAGAGCGGCCCGGCCGAGGTCCCAGCCGAGGGAGGTGGCGAGGACGTAGGCGAGGAAGCGGACCAGGTTCTCGTGGAGCGGGGCGCCCGGCTCGAAGGAGATCCCGCTGCTCAGGCCCTGGAGCAGGACCCAGCCCTGCAGATTCATGACCGTGCCGTACGCGAACGCCGCCACGAACCCGTACGCGGACAGCATCAGCAGCTCGGCCCGGCCCCGCAGCCCGTCCGGGCCCGGCAGCAGCCCCGCGCCCATCGTGAACCAGCCCATCGACAGCATCTGGAACGGCATCCAGGGGCCCACCCCACCCGTGAGCAGCGCCGACGCGAACATCGTCACCGCCCCCAGGACGAAGCCGAAGCCCGGCCCGAGGACCCGGCCGCTCAGCACCATCAGGAAGAACATCGGCTCCAGACCGGCCGTCCCCGCCCCCAGGGGCCGCAGTGCCGCGCCGACGGCGGCCAGCACGCCCAGCATCGCCACCGCCTTCGCGTCCATCCCGCAGTCCGCGATCGTCGCCACCACCACCGCGACCAGCAGCGGCAACAGCGCCGCGAACAGCCACGGCGCGTCCCCGGCGTGCGAGGTCACGGCGGAACCGGCGTCCGCGAAGAGAGGCCAACAGAAGGCGAGGACCCCCACGAGGGAGACGAGAACCAGCGCCGCGACGGAGCGGGGGCCCAGACGGACCGGGCGGGTCGTCCTCACAGCGCCGCCTCCACCTGCTCGACCGTGAGCCACGGCTGCGGCGCCAGGATCTTCGCCACCTGCGGCGAGAACGCCGGCGAGGACACCACGACCTCGGCCGTCGGGCCGTCCGCGACCACCTCGCCGTCCGCGACGATCACCACCCGGTGCGCCAGCTCCGCGGCCAGCTCCACATCGTGCGTGGCCAGCACGATCGCGTGCCCCTCCGCCGCGAGCTTCCGCAGATGGGCCACCAGGCGGGCCTTGGCCGCGTAGTCCAGGCCGCGCGTCGGCTCGTCGAGCAGGAGCAGCGGCGGGCGGCCGGTCAGGACCACGGCCAGCGCGAGCGCGAGCCGCTGGCCCTCGGACAGGTCGCGGGGGTGCGTGTCGTCCGCCACCCCCGGCAGCAGCTCCTCCACCAGCGCCCGGCAGGTCCCGGGCGTCGCGCCCGCGTCCGCGTCGGCCGCCGCGCACTCGCCGGCGACCGTGTCCGCGTACAGCAGGTCCCGCGGCTCCTGCGGAACCAGGCCGACCTGGCGGATCAGGTCGCGGGGGTCGGTGGCGTGCGGGGCGCGCCCGGCGACCCGGACGCTGCCGCGCGTCGGCTCGATCATGCCGACGAGCGTGGAGAGCAGGGTGGATTTGCCGGCGCCGTTGCGGCCCATGAGCGCGATGGTCTCGCCGGGGGTGACGGTCAGGTCGATCCGGCGGAGGGCTTCGACGCGGCCGCGGCGGACGGCGAGGCCTTCGACGAGGACCAGGGGGGTGGTGGGGGCGGGGCCGGTGGGGTGGGTGCGGCGCCGCTTGAAGGGGTTGATTCCCCCGCCCCTCCCCCTACGCCTGGCGGCGTGGGGGGACCCCCACTTCCCGTCACCGGGACTCCGCCCCGGACCCCGGTTCTCAAGCGCCGGACGGGCTGAAAGATCCGGCCCCGCCGGCGTTCGAGGCGCGGGGGGCTGGGGGAGAAGCCCCGCAGGGTCCCGCCCCTCCAACCTCGCCTTCAGTTCTCCCGCCCGTCGCCTCGCGTCCCGCACCGTCAGCGGCAGCGGGTCCCAGCCCGCCAGGCGGCCCAGGGACACCACCGGCGGGTGCACCGGGGAGATCGCCATCATCTCGGCCGGGGGGCCCATCACGGCCTCCGGCAGGAGGAGGACCTGGTCCGCGTACTGGACGACGCGCTCCAGGCGGTGCTCGGCGAGGAGGACCGTCGTGCCCAGGTCGTGGACGAGGCGCTGGAGGACCGCGAGGACGTCCTCCGCCGCCGAGGGATCGAGCGCGGAGGTCGGTTCGTCGAGGACGAGGACCTTGGGGTGCGGGGTCAGGACGGAGCCGATCGCGACCCGCTGGCGCTGGCCGCCGGAGAGCGTGGCGATCGGGCGGTCGCGCAGTGCGGCGAGGCCCAGGAGGTCGAGGGTCTCCTCGACGCGGCGCCGCATGACGCCGGGCGCGAGCCCCAGGGACTCCATGCCGTAGGCGAGCTCGTCCTCGACCGTGTCGGTGACGAAGTGCGCGGACGGGTCCTGCCCCACCGTGCCCACCAGGTCGGCGAGCTCGCGCGGCGGATGCGTGCGGGTGTCGCGGCCGTCGACCGTCACCCGCCCGGTCAGGGTGCCGCCCGTGAAGTGGGGGACGAGGCCCGAGACCGCGCCGAGGAGGGTCGATTTGCCCACGCCGGACGGGCCCACGAGGAGGACCAGCTCGCCCTCGGGAACGGTGAGGTCCACGTTCCGCAAGGTCGGCTCGGCGTCCTCCTCGTACCTCACCGAGACGTTCTCGAAGCGGATCACGCGATCTCCTTGGGTTTCGGCGCCACGAACGCCGGGATCAGGCCCACCAGGACCGACACCGCCGGCCACAGCGGCAGCTCCGGCGCCTCCAGGGGGACGACCCCGGGGTGCAGCGCCTCGGGGGCGTAGGCGTTCGCCCGGATCATCAGGACGGCGACCGCCGCCCCGGAGCCCGCGACCAGCCAGGCCCGCGCGCCCCAGCGATCGGGCCGGTAGCGCGTACGGACGGTCCGGCGGCCGCCGAGCCGGAGCCCGGCCGTCGCGGCGAGGAGCCCGGCGCCGAGCAGCGGCAGCCCGTACCCCGCGCCCTCCGCCGCGAGCAGCCCGTACGAGCCGGCGCACACGCCGAGGAGCCCGCCCAGGGTCAGGACGTTCGTGGTGCGCCGCACCGCCGGCGGGACCTGCGCCGTCCGCCCGTACCCGCGCGCGTCCATCGACGCGGCGACCGCGATCGACCGCTCGAGCGCGCCCTCCAGGACCGGCAGGCCGATCTGGAGCACCGCCCGCACCCCGCCCGTGGGCCGGCCCCGCAGCCGACGGGCGGTCCGCAGCCGGGCCACGTCGGCGACCATGTTCGGCGCGAAGGTCATCGCCACGACGACGGCGACCCCGGCCTCGTACAGCGCCCCCGGCAGCGACTTCAGCAGCCGCGCCGGGTTGGCGAGCGCGTTCGCGGCGCCCACGCAGATCAGCAGGGTCGCCAGCTTGGCGCCGTCGTACAGCGCGAACACCAGCTGCTCGGCCGTCACCCGGCCCCCGATCCGTACCCCCTGGGCCCAGTCGGGCAGCGGCACCTCGGGCAGCGTGAACAGCGCGTGCGTACCGGGGACGGGCGAGCCGAGCAGCAGCGAGAACACCACCCGCAGGGCCACGACGAACAGGCCGAGCTTCACGAACGCGCCGTACGAACGGGCCCAGGGCGCGTCCGTGCGCCGGGCCGCGACGACGTACCCGGCGACCCCGACGAGCAGCCCGAGCAGCAGCGGGTTCGTGGTCCGGGAGGCGGCGACGGCCAGGCCGAGCGCCCACAGCCACCACGCGCCCGCGTGCAGGGCGTTGGCGCGGCTCGCCTCGGGGGCCGTGAGCACGGAGGCCGTGGACACCCGGAGGCCACGGAGGACGCTACGGGCCGCACTCATGCGCGCCGGCGGGCCTTCCAGATCGCCGCCCCGCCGAGGGCCAGGACGGCCGCCCCGCCGACGAGCACACCGAAGGACGGGCCGCCGCCCGAACCCTCCGAAGCCGCCGGAGCGGCGGACGCCGGGGTCTTCCCCGTGACCTGCTCGCCGCAGCCGTGCGCCGGGTAGCCCGCGATCCCGCACAGCATGGCCGAGCTGTCGTACCGCAGCGGCTTCGCCACCGCGGCCAGCGCCTCCGCGCCCGTCGCGTCCTCGCGGACCTCCGCGCAGCCGACCTTGATCAGCTTCTTCGGCGGGGCCTCCCCGGGCGGCGCGTCCGCGGGGCCGCCGAAGTCGACGACGACCGCGATCCGCTTGGTGCCGTCCTTCTTCTCCACGTCCCCGCAGATCCCCGGGAAGTCGGGGGCGACGGAGGGCAGGGAGGTGTCGTCCGTGCCGTTGCTGATCGCGAAGCGGAAGCCGAGGGCGTCGCCGTCGGCGGGCCGGGCGGTCGCCGGGCCCTGCGTGGCGTACGTCCACGGCTTCCCGCCGTCGCTCTCCCAGAACGACCAGTAGCGGTAACCGGCCGCCTGCGCCGGGGCCGCCGCGACCGCGGTCAGGACGAGCAGCGCCCCGGCCACGGCGCCCGCGACCTTCATCCCGGCGATCTTGATTCCCGCGATCCGCGTCCTCGCGATCCGCGTTCCCGCGATCCGCGCCCCCGTGACCTTCGCTCCGGAGACCCTCGCTCCGGCGGTCACTTCTTGCGGCCGCTCACGAGGAAGCCGACGCCGACGCCGACGAGCGTGCCGATGCCGATGATCCACCAGACGTCGAAGCCGGACCCGGCCTCGTCACTGGTGGAGGAGGCGGAGGTGTCCGGCGTCTTGGGCGCCGGACCGGTGGCGTTGAGCTGCTCGACCAGGTCCGCCGTGCCGAACTCGCGCGGGTCGGTGTCCGTCGCGCGGGCCGCCAGGATCAGCTGCGCGTAGGCGGCCGGGCCGCCTTCCTTCGCCCAGGCGGCGGAGTTCTTCTCCAGCCACGCCAGGGCCGGCTCGGTCTCCTTGGCGGCGCCGGCGGCGGCGAGCGCGACGACGGCGTCGGCGGTGTTGCCGATGTCGGGCTGCTCGGTGGTGTCGGTGGCGCCCGGCATCGGCGGCAGGGTGAGGTGGCCGGTCTTCGCGAGCGCCTTCGACAGGTAGGAGGCGCCGTTCAGCGCGGCCCGCTCGACGGTCGGCTTCGACAGGTCGGTGCAGGTCGGCGGCTGCTCGGGGGAGGCCTTGGTGGCGACGACGCTCTTGCCGAGCCCGGCGAGGGTGGCCGCCGCGGTGGCGTCGGCGTTGGCGAGGAGCTTGCCGGTCTTGTCCGGCTGGTACGCGAACGCCCCGGCGCCCTCCTTGTCCGAGCAGGGCAGGGCGAAGGTGAGGAGCGCGTCGTACGGGGTGCGGCCCTCGGCGGAGGTGAACGAAACGGGCCGCACGCCGATCGCGGCGAGCGCGCCGACGACGACCGAGGTGGAGTTGGCGTCGCTCGCGCCGCCGACGCCGTAGCCCCAGCCGCCGTCCTTGTTCTGCACGCTCCGCAGCCAGTCGGAGCCGGCCTTGACGGCCTTGTCGATCGCCTCCGGGGCGGCGGCCTGACCGCGCACGGCGCGGAGCGCCTGGACGGCGACGGCGGTGGCGTTGGTGTCCCGCATCGTCTTCGCGTCGCAGGGCTGCGACACGTCCGCGCGGTACGAGGCGAACGAGCCGTCGGCGCACTGCTGGCCCAGGAGCCAGTCCACGGCCCGGTCGGCGGGCTGGTAGCCGGTGCCGCGCTGGGCGAGGAAGGCGAGCGACTGACGCCAGACACCGTCGTACGTCGGGTCCTTCGTGCCGTACAGGCCGGACGGGAGCGTGCCCGTGGACGGCGACGGCGACGGCGCGGCGGAGGCCGCCCCGGCTGCTGCGGTACCGAGCACGACTGCGGCGGCGGCGAGCGCGGCGGCGCCGCGGCGGACGGTGTTCATGGGGCCCTCTCCTGCGGCCGGGCACCGGCACGCCTCGGGGGCACCAGGCTCCGGCTCCGTATTCCTCGACGGTGCCGGCGGTCACGTCCCGGGCGGGGCATTCCGACTCGCCGCCCCGGTCGGGGCGGCTCACGGCTGCGGGGTCAGCGCCGGATTCCCACCGGCTTCCCCCCGTACGGGCATGATGACGACGGGCCCACTCTACCGGCCCGTACGCCCGCCGCCCCGGGGGTGCGGGGCGCCTCACACCGGGGCGGTAACGGGTCCGCCGACCTGCTCCCGGGGAACTGATCACTGTGCCATGCTGGCGCCGCCACGACGGCATGACGACGGTGTCTTCACGGGGGTGCGGAATGCGGGCGTTGACCGAGAGCGACCCGCGGAGGATCGGTTCGTACCGGCTCCTCTACCGGCTGGGCGAGGGCGGCATGGGCCGCGTCTACCTGGGTCGCTCGCGGGGCGGCCGGACGGTCGCGCTCAAGGTGGTGCACGGCGCGCTCGCCGGCGACCCGGGCTTCCGGACGCGCTTCGCCCGCGAGGTGCGGGCCGCCCGGTCGTTACGCGGAGCCGGTACGGTCCCGGTCCTCGACGCCGACCCGGACGCGGAGGTGCCCTGGCTGGCCACCGCGTACGTGCCGGGTCCCGCGCTCTCCGAGGCGGTCCTGGCGCACGGACCGCTCCCCGCACCGGCCCTCTGGCGGCTGCTCTCCGGCCTCGCGCACGCCCTCGACGGCGTGCACCGGGCGGGCCTCGTGCACCGGGACGTCAAACCGTCCAACGTGCTCCTCTCGTCGTCCGGCCCGCTCCTCATCGACTTCGGCATCGCACGCTCCGCCGACGAGACGGCCCTGACGGGGACGGGCCTGGTCGTCGGCTCGCCCGGCTTCATGTCGCCGGAGCAGGCGGAGGGACGGACGGTCGGGCCCGCGGCGGACCTCTTCTCGCTCGGCGCGGTGCTGGCCTTCGCGGCGACCGGGCGCGGGCCCTTCGGCGGCGGCTCGGTGGCGGAGCTGCTGTACCGGCTCGTCCACCACGAGCCCGACCTCGCCGGGGTCGAGGGGCCGTTCGGGGAGCTCGTACGGGGCTGCCTGGCCAAACGGCCGGAGGACCGGCCGCCGGTGGCCGAGCTCGCCGAGGCCGCGGACGCCCACCGGGAGGAGTCGGGGAGCTGGCTGCCGGCCCCCGTGGTCGCGGCGATCGCGCAGAAGGCGGAGGAACTGCTCAACGCGGAGACGGAGTTCGAGCCGGAGCCGGAGCCCCGGCCGGTCGCGGCGGAGACCGCCGCCGGGGCGGGGCCTGCCGCCGTCACCGTCGCCCTGCCGCCCACCGCGCCGCCCCGGACGGCCGTCCTGCCCGCGCAGGAGCCCACGGAGAGGCCCGCGCAGGAGCCCACGGAGAGGCCCGCCCAGGAGCCCGCCCCGCGACCGACCGCCCGGCCGTCCGTGCCCGCGCCCGCCCGGCCCTCCGCCGCACCCCACAGCCGCGCCGCCGCCCGGGGGCCGGCCGCCGAGTCGAGGGCCCGCGCCCGCTCGACGGGGGTGCCGACCGCGCGGGAGCGCGCCGTACGGGCGCTGACCACGGGTCTCGGGAAGCCCCTGTTCGGGTTGTTCTACCTGGTGCCGATGGTGGCCTTCCTCGTGGGCGGGGTCGACCTCCTGAGCCGGGCGGAGGCGTACCCCTCGCTCTCCGACCAGGCGCAAGGTCCCTACCAGTGGGCGATGAACGACTGGTGGCGCCTCCCCGCCACACTGCTCCTGATCGCCGCGATGGTGAGCCTCCACGGCTACCGGGGGCGGCTGCTCACGGTCCGGCCGGGCCGGGTCCGGCTGTGGTCGGCCGGGGTCGCCGTTTATTGGGTCGCGCTGATCGCCGTACTGACCCTGCACCTCCTCTGGTTCCTGTTCGTCCACAACGGCTTCGACTCCTACGAGCACGGCGGGCAGCACTGGCTGTGGTGGGTGGCGATCCCGGTGATGGTGCTCGGCGGCGGTGTCTCCCCGCTGGTCCTGGTCATGTCCCTCGTCCGCCTGTTCAAGGCCTGAGGCAGGCCCTCACACCGCGACGTACGTGACCGGGTCCGTGCCCGCCACCGGCTCCGCCCGCCCGAGCTTCACCAGGCGGCGGACGTGGGCCTCCGCCTCGCTGACGGCGATGTTCCGGGAGCCGTACGGGATCTGCTCCCAGGGGCGGTTCCACTCCATGCGCTCGGCGAGCTGCCAGGGCGTGAGCGGGGTGGCGAGGAGGGCGAGGAGGCCGGTGAGGCGCTCCTCGTGGTGGTCGAGGAGTTCACGGACGCGGCCGGCGGCGTCGGCGAAGGCGTACTGGTGGGCGGGCAGGACCTCGGCGACGCCGAGGCGGCCGATCCGTTCGAGGGAGTCCAGGTAGTCGCCCAGGGGGTCGGTCTCGGTGGCCTCGTCGGGGTCCTCGTACAGGCCGATGTGCGGGGAGATCCCGGGCAGCAGGTGGTCGCCGGAGAAGAGCCGGCCGTGGCCGGGCAGCCGGGAGGGGTGCTCCTCCTCCAGGTGCAGGCAGACGTGCCCGGGGGTGTGGCCGGGCGTCCAGATCGCGCGCAGCCGCCGTCCGGCCAGGTCGAGGAGCTCGCCGGGGACGATCTCGCGGTCGGGGAGGGCCGAGCGGAGGCCGGGCAGGGTCCGCATCCGGCCGGCGGCGCGGGCGGCCCGCAGCGGTGCGATGTGGTCCTCGGGGGCGCCGACGGTGGCGAGTTTGCGGGCGAGGTAGTCGAACCAGGTGCCGGGCTCGGACGCGCGGGTGCGGCGGACGACGGCCGTGTCGGCGGCGTGCATGGCGATCCAGGCGCCGGACTCCTCGCGGACCCGGCCGGAGAGGCCGTGGTGGTCGGGGTGGTGGTGGGTGATGACGACGCCGTGGATCTCCCGGACCGACAGCCCCAGGGCGGTGAGCCCGCCGGTGAGTTCGTCCCAGGAAGCGGGATCGTCCCACCCCGTGTCGACGAGGACCGGGCCGCGGTCGGTGTCGAGGACGTGGACGAGGGTGTGGCCCAGCGGATTGTCCGGGATGGGCACCCGCAGGGACCAGACGCCACCGCCGTGCTCGGTCACCTGGGTCATGAGCGTCCTCGTCTCTGCGTACCGGTCGGCCGTCACCCGTCACCAACTGAAACTGACTGATCGTCAGAATAGCTTGTGGTGCGGAGACTTCCACCTGTCGGTGACCTGCGTTCCGGTCGTCGGGGTCGGTCGTCGCCACCGGCCGGCTCCGGTCGCCTCGGCCGGGGAACCGGCTGCGATGCGCGGGAGCGGGACGCCGGCGGCGCCGAGCGGTCCCCGTCGCGCGACGGGGCCGGCCCCACGGGGGGATCGGCACCACCGACTCCTCGTACAACCGTTGCCGCGTCTCGTATGTCTGTCTTGTTGTCGTTCGTGCGAACGCTCGTGACGACCGGTCCATCGAGGGGACGACACGTCTCCTTCTCCGACTGAAGAAACGGACGTCAGTGCACTCTCACCGCCACCGCACCACCGGCCGCGGACTCGCCGCCGCGACCCTCGCCCTCACCACCGTCACCGGCGCCCTGGTCGCCGCCCCGGCGTTCGCCGCCCCGGCGACGGGCATCCTCGCCGCGGAGGCCGGCACCGGGACGCAGCAGCAGGCCGTCGTGGACCTTCCGGTCGACACGAACGTCCTCGGCAGCGGCCCGTCGGGCTTCCTCTGGGCGGATCAGGGGCACTACAACTGGACGCGGTACGCGGACGGCTCCGTGACCACGCTGCCCGCGGGCGCCGAGGGAACCGCGTTCTACGCGGGCGGCGTCGGGTCGGACGTCGTCGTCGGGATGAACCCCCGCGTCACGGGGCACGTCTACACTCTGTACGACATGGGCTCCAAGGACGCCGCCCCCGTCGTGATCGACGCGAGCAACCTGGGCTCGGACAGCTATTTCACGCGCCTGGTCGGCTCCACCGTCGTCGTGAGCGGCGCCGGCGCCTTCCACCTCCTCAGCGACCAGGACGGCCGGACCGTCGACCGGACGGTGCAGGGGCTGCCCGCGATGCGCTCGGTCGATGTCGACGTGAGCACGCCGGACACCCTGATCCTCCGCTACCAGCCGACCGCGGACGCGAGCGTCTGGCGCGCGGCGCTGGTGGACGTCGCCTCCGCCACGGTCGTGGAGGACCGGGCCCTGACCGGGGCAGGCTCCTACGCCCACCAGATCGCCACCGCCGCGTCCGCCACGCACGTCGCCTGGACCGAGGGCACGAACACCGGCGACGCGGTCCTGCGGGTCGCGCGGCGCGGGCAGGAGGACTCCGAGCGCATCCCGCTCGGGCGGGGCAACCTGCCCGGACTGAGCGTCCCGCTCACCGTGGAATTCCTGGGTGACTGGGTCACGTACGGCCTCACCGACGGCCGGTACGCCACCTCGCCCAACCCGCTCCACGCGCTGACGGCCCGCTCGCTGAAGGACGGCCGGACGGTCGAGCTCCTCGACCTCGTCTACGACGTCCGCACCGACGGGGACGGGGCGATCCTGGTGAAGGGCGGCACGGTCGAGCAGGGCGAGGGGCTCTACCGGATCACCGCCGGCCCCGAGGGCGACCCGGTCGTCACGCTCGTGGCGCCCACCGGCCGTTCGGTCGTCCTGAAGCTGACCGGCCAGAGCGTCCCCACCGTCGTCGACTTCGGCAAGACGCCCCGCCCCCGACTGGGCTGGCAGTTCGCCCCCGCCGTCAATGCCTCGGTGGAGGTCGTGCTGACCCACACGGCCTCGGGGAAGAGGTCGACCCTCAAGGACACCTATCTGAGCCCGGACGGACGCGCCGACCTGTCCTGGGACGGCCGGTTCGGCGACGCCACCTCCGTCCAGCACGGCTCGTACACGTGGCGGATGACGGCCCGGACCGGATACGGCCTCGGCCCCGTCTACGAGCGGAGCGGCACCCTCACCGTGGGCGGCCCGCACATCCCGCACAGCTTCTCCAACGGCATCGACCCCGACCTGCTCGTCAAGACGAGCGGTGGCAACCTGATCGCCTACGACACCGACCAGGTCCTGAGGTACGACCTTCACGACGAGGTGCCTCCGGCGGAGCCGGAGCAGAAGTGGTCCACGGCCGGATGGGGCGTGTACGACCGGCTCGTCACGCCCGGCAGCATCGCCGGCGCGCCGAACGCGGACCTGCTGGGCCGTGACCGGTACGGCGTCCTGTGGCAGCACCTGGGCACCGGCGACCCCGACAAGCCCTTCGCCCCCCGCACCCGCGTGGGCGCGGGCTGGCAGACGTACCGGCTGATCACCGGGGGCTCCGACCTCACCGGTGACGGCCGCCCCGACCTGGTCGGCGTCGACACGACCGGCGTCGCGTGGCTCCACAAGGGCACCGGCGACTGGGCCAAGCCCTTCGCGGGCCGGGTGAAGATCGGCGGGGGCTGGGGCGCCTACAACCTCGTCACCGCCACCGGCAACCTGGCCGGCGGGCCCGCCGGCGACCTCGTCGCCCGGGACAAGGACGGCGTCCTCTGGCTCCACCTCGGCAAGGGCGACGGCACCTTCGCGCCGCGCACCCGCATCGGCGGCGGCTGGAACCAGTACGGCGAGATCACCGCCGTCGGAGACGCCCAGTACGACGCGAACCGCGACGGCCGCCCGGACCTCGTCGCGAGGAGCCGGCGGGACGGCCACTACGAGCTCAAGCTCTACCACGGCACGGGCCAGTGGGCGACGCCGCTCAAGGAGGACCCGCTCCACTGGCAGCCCTCGTACATGCCCGAGGGCTCGGTCCAGTACTGACGCGGAGGGCGGACCCCGGGAACCGGGGCTCGACGACGGCCCCCACCAACGGTAAAGCCGCTGGTGGGGGCCGGTTCGGTTTCAAGTATGGCTAAGTATAACTAGAACTGGTATCAGTTCTGAAGCATCGTCAGGAACATCGTCGGGAACGTCGTCAGGAACTCAGGGGCAATCCCTTCTCCTCGGGAGGCAGCGGTCATGACCGAGCTTGTGGAGCACGGAAAGCTGTTCATCGGCGGGGAGTTGGCGGACCCGCTCGGCGACGGGACGATCGAGGTGATCTCCCCGCACACCGAGCAGGTCATCGGCCGGGTCCCGCACGCCTCCGAGGCCGACGTCGACCGGGCCGTCGCCGTCGCCCGCCGGGCCTTCGACGAAGGGCCCTGGCCGCGGATGACGGTCGAGGAGCGGATCGCCGTCGTCACCCGCGTCAAGGACGCGATCGCCGTCCGGTACGAGGAGATCGGCCGCTCCATCAGCGCGCAGAACGGCTCCCCGTACTCCTGGTCCGTCCTCGCCCAGGCGCTCGGCGCGATGATGGTCTGGGACGCGGCGATCACCGTCGCCCGGGACTTCCCCTACGAGGAGCGGCGCGCCGGCGTCCTCGGGCCGCTGCTCGTGCGGCGCGAGCCGGTCGGCGTCGTCGCGGCCGTCGTCCCGTGGAACGTGCCGCAGTTCACCGCCGCCGCCAAGCTGGGCCCCGCACTGCTCGCCGGCTGCACGGTGGTCCTCAAGCCCTCACCGGAGTCGCCCCTCGACTCGTACATCCTCGGCGAGATCGCGGCCGAGGCCGGGCTCCCGGAGGGGGTCCTGTCGATCCTGCCCGCCGACCGCGAGGTCAGCGAGTACCTCGTCGGCCACCCCGGCGTCGACAAGGTCTCCTTCACCGGCTCGGTCGCCGCCGGCAAGCGGGTCATGGAGGTCGCCTCCCGCAACCTCACCCGCGTCACCCTCGAACTGGGCGGCAAGTCGGCCGCCGTGATCCTGCCGGACGCCGACCTGGAGACCGCCGTCGCGGGGATCGTCCCGGCCGCCTGGATGAACAACGGGCAGGCGTGCGTGGCCCAGACCCGCATCCTCGCCCCCCGCTCGCGGTACGAGGAGATCGCCGAGGCCTTCGCGGCCGCCGCCGGTGCGCTCGTCGTGGGCGACCCGCTCGACCCGGCGACCCAGGTCGGCCCGCTCGTCGCCCGGCGCCAGCAGCAGCGCTCCCTCGACTACATCGGGATCGGCCAGGCGGAGGGCGCGAAGCTGCTCACCGGCGGCGGCCGCCCGGACGGCCTCGGCCGCGGCTGGTACGTCGAGCCGACCCTCTTCGGCGACGTCGACAACTCCATGCGGATCGCCCGCGAGGAGATCTTCGGCCCGGTCGTCTGCCTCCTGCCGTACGGGGACGAGGCCGAGGCCCTGCGGATCGCGAACGACTCCGACTTCGGGCTGTCCGGCAGCGTCTGGACGGGGGACGTGGAACACGGCATCGACTTCGGCCGCCGGGTCCGCACCGGCACCTTCAACGTCAACACCTTCAGCCTCGACATGCTCGGCCCCTTCGGCGGCTACAAGAACTCGGGCCTGGGGCGGGAGTTCGGCCCCGAGGGCTTCGGCGAGTACCTGGAGCACAAGATGATCCACCTGCCGGCCGGATACGGGGACGCGTGATGGGCGACCGCTGGCACGTCGAGGTCGACCGGAGCGTCTGCATCGGCTCCGGCATGTGCGTCAACCACGCCCCGGCCGGCTTCCGTCTCGACACGGCCCGCCAGTCCCATCCGGTGGAACCGGAGGCGGACGCGGGCGAACGCCTCCTCGCGGCGGCGGAGGGCTGCCCCGTGGAGGCGATCCTGATCACCCTGGCGGACGGAGGAGAGCCGGTCTTCCCACCGGAGGAGTGACGCGCCCGCCGTGGCACACTGCCCCTCGATCACGGGGCCTCCACTCCCGTGACCTGGGAGGGGACGACCGTGTACGGAAGGAAGCGGGCCGCCGGCGCGGTCCTGGCCGTCGGGCTCGGAGTCGCGGGCTGCGGCGCGGGGGACACGGGGACGGGGGCCTCGGCCCCCGTCCCGCCGCGACCGGCGGGCACCGGGCCGCTCGCGAAGGAGGTCGTGCGGGCGGACTTCGACGGCTCGGTGGCGGACGCGGGCGTACCGCCGAACGCCCCGGAGTACGGCGAGACGCACCGCGACGCGGCGGCGGGCTCGCGGCTGTCGTGCACCGTCGCCTTCAAGGGCTTCGGCACGGAGGACACTCCGGTGGACCTCCCCCGATACCGGGCGCTGGTGGGCGAGTTGCGCGAGCGCGGCTGGAGGAAGGCCGGGGACGGGCGCGGCCAGGAGGTGGCCGAGGACGGAACGGTCCACGTCGCCCAGGAGGTCTTCGAGCAGCGCGGCTGGACCCTCGTGTCGGAGCACCGGCCCTGGGGGGACGACGGCGTGATCACCCTGCTGGCCTTCGACGACGCCTGCATGAAGAAGGCCGGCGGCGGTGCCGGACCGGAGTAGCCGTTTCCACGTGCAAAACTAGGCCCTTGGTCACGGGGGCAACGGGCCTTCGTGCGCGCGGAATCGGGAGTGTTGTGCGCAAGGCGATGTGGGTGGCCGCGGCCGCCGGTGTGGTTCTGCTCGTCGCGGGCTGTGGCAGCGAGGGCGGCACGGACAAGGGCGGCTCGTCGTCGGCCGGTTCGGCCTCTACGGGCGGTTCGGGCTCGGGTGGTTCGAGCGACCAGAAGCTCGATGCGGCCGCCGTCACCAAGGAGTTGACGGACGCGGCGACCGGGGCCGGCTTCACGCAGGACTCCTCGGGGGAGGACGTTCCGGAGGCGCTGAAGGACTGCATGGTCTCCTGGACGGCCGACGCCGAGAAGGCCGCCGACCCGAAGAAGTCCTACGCGGACACGGTCGCGACCCTGACCGGCGGCGGCTGGGCCGAGGCGCGCAGCTCCGAGCTGCAGGGCTCGGTCATCAAGTCCCTGACGAAGAGCACCTGGCAGCTCCAGGCCAGCAACCACGCGACGGGCCCGCTGAAGCTGGTGATGTTCGTCGCCACCGACGCCTCCCCGCAGTGCCAGGCGGTCATGGAAGCCGAGAACGCCAAGCACAAGAAGTCCTGACCTCGAGCCGCTCGTGCCCCCGCCCGCCGGGGGTGCGAGCGGCACTCCTCAGCCCGCCGGCTCCGGTGCCGTCAGGTCGATCAGCCGGCAGACCGTCTCGATGTCGATCTTCACCTGTGCGATCGAGGCGCGTCCGGACAGCCAGGTGATCAGCGCCGAGTGCCAGGTGTGCTCGATCACCCGGACCGCCGACAGCTGGCTCGGGGTCGGGTGCTCCGCCCCCATCGCGTCCAGGATGATCGCGGTCGTCAGCCGGGAGACCGTGTCGACCTCGGGGCTCACGCTGCGGTCCGCGAAGGTCAGCGCCCGCACCATGGCGTCGGCCAGCTGCGGCTCCCGCTGGAGCGCCCGGAAGGCGCGCATCAGGGTCTCGGCGACCCGTTCCGCCGGGTCCGCGCCGGCGGGCGGCCGCTTCCGCAGCGTGGTGTGCATGTGCTGGAGCTGGTCCTGCATGGTCGCCACGAGCAGGTGGATCTTGGAGGGGAAGTAGCGGTAGAGCGTGCCGAGGGCGACCCCCGCGGCCTCGGCGACCTCCCTCATCTGCACGGCGTCGAAGCCGCCCCTGGCGGCGAGCTGGGCGCTGGCGTTCAGGATGCGGCGGCGCCGCGCCTCCTGGCGCTCCGTGAGGGGCGGCGACGCGGGTCTGTGGTCCGCTCTGTCGTCTGCGGTCATGAGGTCCCGTTCCGTGCGGCTTCCGTGCGGGGGAGCGACAGTATGGCGGCACGCCCGCCGTGGCGCGAATCACCTGTTCCGGCTCTCACCACGGAGCTACCTGCCGGTAGATTCTGTGCTCCTTGAAGGATCAAGAACGATCAAGTCTGTAACTTGTTCTAGATTAGCGCGAGCGGTTACGCTCCGGCGAAACGCACGCTCGAAGGGGGTCGCGCATGACCGCTGAGGCCATAGAGGCAAGCCCCCGACAGGGCATCACCACGGCCGGTGACAGCCCGTTGCGGATCGCTCTCCTCACGTACAAGGGGAACCCGTTCTGCGGGGGCCAGGGCGTCTACGTCCGGCACCTCTCCCGCGAGCTCGCCCGCCTCGGGCACACCGTCGAGGTCATCGGCTCCCAGCCGTACCCGACGCTCGACGAGGGCGTGCCGCTCACCGAGATCTCCAGCCTCGACCTGTACCGCTCGCCGGACCCCTTCCGGACCCCGAAGCGCGACGAGTACCGGGACTGGATCGACGCCCTCGAGGTCGCCACCATGTGGACCGGCGGCTTCCCCGAGCCGCTCACCTTCTCCCTGCGGGCCCGGCGCCTGCTCGCCGCCCGCCGCGGCGACTTCGACGTCGTCCACGACAACCAGACCCTCGGATACGGACTCCTCGGCGGCCCGCGCGCCATCGGCGCGCCGCTCGTCACGACGATCCACCACCCGATCACCGTCGACCGGCAGCTCGAACTCGACGCCGCCGCCGACTGGAAGCGCCGCGCCTCCGTCCGCCGCTGGTACGCCTTCACGAACATGCAGAAGAAGGTCGCCCGCCGGCTGCCGTCCGTGCTCACCGTCTCCGGCACCTCCCGCCAGGAGATCGTCGAGCACCTCGGCGTCCGCGAGGACCGCATCGAGGTCGTCCACATCGGCGCCGACACCGACCTCTGGTCCCCCGACCCGTCCGTCGCCGAGATCCCCGGCCGGATCGTCACCACTTCCAGCGCCGACGTCCCCCTCAAGGGCCTCGTCCACCTGATCGAGGCGCTCGCCAAGCTCCGCACCGAGAACCCCGACGCGCACCTGGTCGTGGTCGGCAAGCGCGCCGAGGACGGCCCGGTCGCGCAGGCCATCGAGCGGTACGGGCTCGACGGCGCCGTCGAGTTCGTCAAGGGCATCAGCGACGCCGAGCTCGTCGACCTCTACCGGTCCGCGCAGGTCGCCTGCGTGCCCTCGCTGTACGAGGGGTTCTCACTGCCCGCCGCCGAGGGCATGGCGACCGGGACTCCGCTGGTCGCCACGACGGGCGGGGCGATCCCGGAGGTCGCGGGGGCCGACGGCGAGACCTGCCTGGCCGTGCCGCCCGGTGACGCGGGGGCGCTTTCCGCCGCGCTGGGGCGGGTGCTGGGCGACGCGGAGCTGCGGGCGCGTCTCGGCCGGGCCGGCCGCGAGCGGGTCCTGGCCAACTTCACCTGGGCCAGGGCCGCCCAGGGAACGGCGGAGCTCTACCGCGAGGCGATCGCCAGGCAGGGCGCCGGAGCCCGCCGGTGAGGACTCGCCTCGTTCGCCGGGCGCGGCCCGGTGGGTGGGTCGTGCCCACCCGTTCCGCCCTGCGGAACGCCTGCCCACAACGTCTCTTCAATCCCGAAAGCAGGCCGTCCTCGTGCTGACCGTCGACTTCACTCGTTTCCCGCTCGCCCCCGGCGACCGTGTGCTCGATCTGGGGTGCGGGGCGGGCCGGCATGCCTTCGAGTGCTACCGGCGTGGCGCCCAGGTCGTGGCCCTCGACCAGAACGGCGAGGAGATCCGCGAGGTCGCCAAGTGGTTCGCCGCCATGAAGGAGGCCGGCGAGGCCCCCGCCGGCGCGACCGCGACCGCGATGGAGGGCGACGCCCTCAACCTGCCGTTCCCCGACGAGTCCTTCGACGTCGTCATCATCTCCGAGGTCATGGAGCACATCCCCGACGACAAGGGCGTGCTCGCCGAGATGGTCCGCGTCCTCAAGCCGGGCGGCCGGATCGCGATCACCGTGCCCCGGTACGGCCCCGAGAAGGTCTGCTGGGCGCTCTCCGACGCGTACCACGAGGTCGAGGGCGGCCACATCCGCATCTACAAGGCCGACGAGCTGCTCGGCAAGATCCGGCAGGCCGGCCTCAGGCCGTACGGCACCCATCACGCGCACGCGCTGCACTCGCCGTACTGGTGGCTGAAGTGCGCCTTCGGCGTCGACAACGACAAGGCGCTGCCGGTCCGCGCGTACCACAAGCTCCTGGTCTGGGACATCATGAAGAAGCCCGCCCTGACCCGGGTCGCCGAGCAGCTGCTCAACCCGGTCGTCGGCAAGAGCTTCGTCGCCTACGCCACCAAGCCCCACCTGCCGAAGGCCGACGCCGCCACGGCCCCCACCGACACCGTGGGCGCGGCCAAGTGACGTCTCCCGAGCGGATCGCGGAGCACCTCGTCCTGCCCGGGGTGCTCACCGCCGAGCAGGCCGCCGAGACCGTGGCGGGGATCCTCGCCGTGCAGCGCGAGGACGGCGCCATCCCCTGGTTCCGCGGCCACCACCTGGACCCGTGGGACCACACCGAGGCCGCCATGGCCCTGGACGCGGCCGGCGAGCACGCCGCCGCGGCCCGCGCCTACGAGTGGCTCGCCCGCCACCAGAACGCCGACGGCTCCTGGTACGCGGCCTACCACGACGGCGACCCGGACCAGGTCACCGACCGGAGCCTGGAGTCCAACTTCGTCGCGTACATCGCGGTCGGCGTCTGGCACCACTACCTGTCCACCGGCGACGACGCCTTCCTCGACCGGATGTGGCCCGTCGTCTACGCGGCCGTCGAGTTCGTCCTCGGGCTCCAGCAGCCCGGCGGCCAGATCGGCTGGAAGCGCGAGCCCGACGGCACGCCGGTGCGCGACGCGCTGCTCACCGGCAGCTCCTCCATCCACCAGGCGCTGCGCTGCGCCCTCGCCATCGCCGAGGTCCGCGAGGAGCCGCAGCCCGACTGGGAGCTGGCCACCGGGGCCCTCGGTCACGCGATCCGCCGGCACCCCGAGCGCTTCCTCGACAAGTCCCGCTACTCGATGGACTGGTACTACCCGGTCCTCGGCGGCGCGGTCACCGGAGCCGACGCGCAGGCCCGGATCGAGGCCGACTGGGACCGGTTCGTCGTCCCCGGCCTCGGTGTGCGCTGCGTGGTCCCCAACCCGTGGGTCACCGGCGGCGAGAGCTGCGAACTCGCCCTCGCCCTCTGGGCGATGGGGGAGTCCGACCGGGCCCTCACGATCCTCCAGGACATCCGGCACCTGCGCGCCGGGAACGGCATGTACTGGACGGGGTACGTCTTCGAGGGCGCCACGGAGAGCGACAAGGCCGTGTGGCCCGAGGAGCAGACCGCCTGGACGGCGGGCTCCCTCCTCCTCGCGGTCGCGGCCCTCGGCGGCGAGGAGGCGACCGTCGCCGTCTTCGGCGGCGAGCGGCTCCCCACGGGCCTCGAACCGGACTGCTGCGCCTGAATCCCCGAGGGATCCTGACCTGATGCATGCTCGGCGCACGCAATTTTCGATGCGCGAGGCACCCCTTATGGCGCTCTAGGATATGCACGTCCATGGCTGGCATGGACATGCATATCAGGGGGAATCGGTCACAGATGGACCGTGCGGGGTCGGTCAAGGACCTGGCGAGCGAGCTGCTCGCGTTGAAGAAGGCATCGGGATCCAGCTTCGTCCAGCTCAGCGAGAAGACGCACTACGCCAAGTCGTCGTGGGAACGCTGGGTCAACGGCAAGCAGTTCCCGCCTCGCGACGCCGTGGAGCGTCTCGCCCGGCTCTGCGGGACCGATCCGGCTCCGCTGCTCGCGCTCTGGGCCGAGGAGGACGCGCGGCGCGCGGCACCCGGGGCCGGGGCCGGGGCGGAAGCCGAGGCCGGGGCGGAGCTTGAGGCTGGAGCGGGAGCCGAGACCGGGACGGAAGCCGAGCCCGGGGCGGAAGCCGAGGCGGGGGCGGCCTCCCGGCGGCGTCGCGTCCTGTGGGCGTCGGTCGTGCTCGCCGTCCTCCTCGCGGCGGGCGCGATCTCCTACGCCGCCCTCTCCGGCTCCGGCGAACCGTCGGCCGCCCCCCGCCCGAAGCCCGCCGTGAAGGTCGCGGGACCGGCCACCGGCTGCACCCTCACGCACTGCGAGGGCCGTGACCCGAAGAAGATGAACTGCGGCGCCGACGCCGTCACCGTGCGCACCGGCTCCATCCCCAAGGACCTCGTCATCGAGCTCCGTTACAGCCGGGCCTGCCAGGCCGCCTGGGGCCGGATCTCCTTCGCCCAGGTCGGTGCCACCGTCGTGGTCAACAACTCCGACGGCGCCGCCCAGGCCGACGTCGTGCACTTCGACCGGGACGTCTACACGCCGCTGATCGCGGCGCCCGACGACGGTTCGGTCTGGGTCTGCGCGGCCCTCCCGAAGAACGGCGCGCGCAGCTGCACCGGCCGCTTCATTCCGAGCGAGGAGAAGGCGCAACAGCCGTAGGGGCGTTCGCGAGCACGGCGCGCGACTCCTTCTCCTGGCGGGCGGTGAGGCTCTTCCAGTCCTTGGCGACGGCCGGGTTCCGGTCCAGCCACCGCTGCTGGACGGCGGCGAGCCGGGTGTACGCGGTGTCGAGGTAGCCCGTCTCGTCCTTGCAGCGCAGATCCGCCGCCAGGGCGGTACTGGTCGCCCGCGCCCCGGGGGTGCGCAGGGACGCGAGGAGCCGTGCGGGATCGGGTTCGGGGAACCCGGCCCGGTCCATGCACGCCCGCCACCGCGCCGTCACGGCCTGGAACGCGGGATCCTTCTCCACGTCCTCACGGGCCTGCTCCTGTGCCTCGAAGAGCATGATCCGCACCTGGAGCCAGCGCATCCGGCCGTCGCCGAGGACCCGCGTCTCGGCCTCGGCGAGGCAGCCGTTGCCCGGCCGGGACACGCTCATCGCGGTGCCCTTGGCGGTGACCCGCTTGTTCTGATCCCCGAAGAGTGCCTGCCCGTACGCCTCGGTGCTCTCCGGGCTGCCCGGCTTCGGGGGCGTGTCGGGCGCCGGCGGGGCGGATTCCGGGGGCGGCGTGGTCGATTCGAGGCCGAACGGCTGCGGCAGCTGGTCGTCGCCCTGCGCCGCCCCCGCTCCGGGGACGGGTGCGTACCGGAATCCCCGCTTCGCCATGCAGGCGATGGTGAACCGGCGCTGCGCCTCGTGGCTGCGGGTGCTCGGGGTGAACAGGAGCTCGGTGACCGGAGGCCGCCGGTGCAGCTCCGCCGTGTCGACCCGGGTGGCGGAGGTGGTCCGGTGGTCGGGTTCCGGCGTCGTGCCGCACCCGGAGAGGGCTGCCGCACCGGCGGCGAGGCCGAGCGCGAGTACGAGCGTCTTCCGCATCAGCGAGCTGCCTTTCGGATGCTTGGAGGGGCTTGAAGGGGCTTGGGCTTGAAGGGGTACGGCGGGGCCCGGCGCACCCCCGTGTCGCCGGGCCCCGCCACCACCGGTGGGATCAGAAGCAGGGGATGGTGGTGCTCGGCCTGAGCTTCAGGGAGCTGGCCTGGCCCCCCTGCCACGCTTCCAGCCGGCTGCTGTCGACCTGGCTGCCGGGGTTGACGCAGAAGAGCAGACCGCCGCCGTAGTTGATGTCCTTGTAGTAGTGGCTCTCGTAGCCGCTCGTGCTGGAGTTGCTGGCCGCCCAGACGCGGTCGTTCACGACGACGGGGGAGCCGCCGCCATCGAAGTAGTCGTCCGTGAAGTCCGCGTCGCTGTTGAAGTACGAGTGCTTCGCCGTGCCGAAGCCGACCCAGAAGACGCAGTGGTAGCCCGCCGCGCAGTCGGTCCCCGCCGCGGCGGGTCCCGCGGTCGCGACGGCGCCGCCCATGAGCAGCGCGGTCGCGCCGAGCACGGAGGCGATCCGCTTGCCGAGTCCGGTGGTCCGCTTGTTCTTGGCCATCTGTGAGCTGCCTTTCGGATGAGTGGAGGGGGACGGGGACCGGCATACCCCCGTGTTGCCGGACCCCGGATCGCGCCGGTCGGTCAGTGGGGGCCGGCTGCCGCCCGGCCCGCCGTCGCCACGCCGCCCGCGACGATCAGCGCTGTCGCGCCGAGGGCGGCCGCGGCCCGCTTGCGGAACCCGGTGATGCTGCCCATTCCCTGATCCACCTTCTCGTCGTGAGCGATCTGGTGGGTCACGCGCGCAGACAGGCTGACATCCACCGTGCGACCTCGTATTGGAAAAAAACGCACTGCGCGGAATGGCCGGTTTTAACCGGCCAGCCATGCGCTGGTCCCACTCCGGGCCGCCAGGAAGCGGCCCGGAGGCATTCCCGTCATCGCGGTGAACTCGCGGCTGAGATGGCCCTGGTCGTAGAACCCGCAGTCGGCCGCGACGCCGGCGGCCGGGCCGCCCGTGGCGAGGAGCCGGATCGCCCGGTTCAGGCGCAGGACGCGCGCCAGCCGCTTCGGGGTGAGGCCGATCTGCTCGCGGAAGCGGTTCTCCAGGTGCCGCACGCTCCAGCCCGTCCTGGCGGCCAGCTCGGCGATCGGCAGCGAACCCGCCGTGCGCTCGAGGAGCCGCCACGCCTCCAGGACGGCGGGGGACGGCTCGCGGGACGGCGCTGCCCCGGCCGTCCAGCGCAACAGGGCCTCGTCGAGCAGGGCGAACCGCTCCCGCCACCCCGGGGCCGCCTCCAGGGCCCTGCCGAGCTCGCGGACCCGGGCACCGAGGACGTCCGCCGGGTCCGTGACCGTCTCCGCGAGCTCCCCCAGGGAGGTGCCGAAGAGCCGGTACGCCGCCCAGGGGGCGAGGGTGAGTTCCACCCCGTGGAGGTCTCCCCGGTGCCCCAGCACCCTGGCCCGGGTGTGCAGACCGGACACCACCGACGTGTGGGCCGGCGCCGCGGCCGCCGCCTCCCCGCAGCCCGTACGGCCGAGCCGCAGCTCGCCGCCGAAGCCGATGAGCAGCGACACCCGCCCGCTCGGCACCACGAGCCGCTCCTGCGGTACGCCCGCCGTCGAGCGGAACCCCCGGTACGTGCCGATGCCCGGCCCCAGCCGGGCGTCCGGCCTCCCGTAGTACCACTGACACCTGCCGCCCCCCGTACACACGCGGCGTCTCACCATCGACTCCTCTGAACTCCCGTGCCCGGATCCGTCCCGGGCCGGAGATCCACTGTCGGGAGGGCCCTGAGACGGTGCCAGAGGTGACGGTGTCCCAGGGACGCGGTGGGATGTCCCTCGGCTCTGACCTGCGGAGATGTCCAGGAGCAGGGATGGTCGAACCCGTACGGAGCCGCACCGGTGGCGGGCGAGGGGGCCCCGGGCGAGGCTGGCGGCACAGCCACCAGGGAGGTCCCGTCGTGCCCAGAAGCGTTTCGCGCGGAGTCGTGGCGCCGCTGCTGTCCTGCGCCCTGCTCCTGACCACCGCCGCCTGCAACGACGACACGCAAAGCGCGAGCGGTGCCGCGACCCCCTCGGCCTCCGCGAGCTTCGAGCAGCAGAAGCTGGCGAAGACGCGGTTCGTGGCCAACGCCGGTCTGGCCGCGGGCGCCACGTACCAGTGGATCGTGAAGCCGTACCGCGCGGGGAAGTTCAAGAAGGGCGCGGACGGCCGGACCCTCGCCCTGGTGAAGGCGGGCCTCGCGGGCGCGTTCACGTACAACCGGCTCAAGGCGGCGGTGAACAACGCCAAGGGCGACCCGCTGCTCTCGAAGGCGGTCGCGCCGCTCTCCGCCGGGATCGACTCGCTCAAGGACCTGGGGACGAAGCTCCGCAAGGGCGAGGCGGGCGACGCGGACGTCGGTGCCTTCGAGGGCGTCATCAACAGCGTCAAGGAGGCGGGGAAGAGCGCCGGCGCGAACGTCGTGGACAAGGTCCCCAGCGCCTCCCAGCTGGGCGGCTGAAGCTATGAGTTGAGCTCCGCCAGGAGGCGGAGCGTGGCGGGGTCCGGTGAGGTGACCAGCAGGTCCGTCACCGGGCCCCGCCGCCATTTCTCCAGGCGCCCGGCGATCCGCCGCCGGGGGCCGACGAGCGAGATCTCGTCCGCGAAGGCGTCCGGTACGGCGAGCACGGCCTCCTCGCGCCGGCCCGCCGCGAACAGCTCCTGGATGCGGCGGGCCTCCTTCTCGTACCCCATGCGTCCCATCAGGTCGGCGTGGAAGTTGCGGGCCGCGTGCCCCATGCCGCCGATGTAGAAGCCGAGCATCGCCTTGACCGGGAGCAGCCCGGCCGTCACGTCCTCGCAGAGCCGCGCCCGGACCATGGGGGCGACGAGGAAGCCCTCGGGAAGCGTCTCCGGCAGGGCGTACACCTCGGCCCAGCGGTCGGGCGTCCAGTAGAGGGGCAGCCAGCCGTCGGCGATCGTGAGGGTCTGCGCGATGTTCTTGGGGCCCTCGGCGCCGAGCAGGACGGGGACGTCGGCGCGCAGCGGATGGGTGATCGGCTTGAGGGCCTTGCCGAGGCCGGTGCCGTCCGGGCCGTTGTACGGGTGGGAGTGGTGGCGTCCGTCGAGCCGGACGGGGGCCTCGCGGCGCAGCACCTGGCGGACCACGTCCACGTACTCGCGGGTCGCGGTCAGCGGGGAGCGGGGGAAGGGGCGCCCGTACCAGCCCTCGACGACCTGCGGCCCGGACAGGCCGAGCCCGAGCAGCACGCGCCCGCCGGAGAGGTGGTCGAGCGTGAGCGCGTGCATCGCGGTGGTGGTGGGGGCGCGGGCGGCCATCTGCGCGACGGCGGTGCCCAGCCTGATGCGGCTGGTGTGGGCGGCGATCCAGGTCAGCGCGGTGAAGGCGTCGGAGCCCCAGGCCTCGGCGGTCCACACGGAGTCGTAGCCGAGCCGTTCGGCCTCGCGGGCGAGGTCGAGGCGGTCGGGGGAGGGGCCGCGGCCCCAGTAGCCGAGGGCGAGTCCGAGTCGCATGCCCCACATCCTTTCTGACGCTTCGTCAGGTGTGTTGCGGGGACTGTACGGCAACGGCCCCCCGCCCGGAAGGGATTCCGGGCGGGGGGCCGTTCGTGAGCGGGGATCAGCCGCGCTGGATGCCCGTGGTGTCCTGGAGGACACCGCGGCGGCCGTCCTGCGTCTGGGCCACCAGGCCCGGACCGCGCTGCTCGACCGCCAGGTACCAGGTACCCGGGGCCAGCTCGGCGATCGGCGCCTGCGAGCCGTCCTCCGCGTACAGCGGACGCGCGACCGGGACCGCGAACCAGAACGGCGCGAAGTCCGAGGCCGGCTGCGCGGCCGGAGCGGCCGCCTGCGGCTCGGGCTGCTGCGGGGCCTGCGGCTGCGGGGCGACGGCGTGCGCGCCGAACGGCTGACCCGCACCCTGCGAGGGGTCCTGCGGTCCGCCGTACTGCGGCTGCTGCGCACCCGGGTAGCCGTAGCCGCCGGGGACGCCCGGCTGACCCGGCTGACCGTGCTGCATGCCGTACGGCGAGGGGGTCTGCGGCTTGGGCGCGCCGACGAGCGGGGCCTTGAGGGCGGGGACCATCGGACCGGCGACGGCGGCACCGGCCAGGACCAGGGCGGCGATCAGGCCGAGGATGAGGCCGGCGCCGGCGTCGACCCCGCCGAGGTCGATGATCGTCCAGAAGAACGACCAGGCGGTGAAGACCGTGGCGGCGACACCGAACTGGACGACGTCCAGTCCCAGGACCTTGCGCGGCTGAGGCAGTGCACGGGTGAGGACGATCAGAGCTGCGCCGATCACGCCCACCATGTACGTGCCGATGGCGTTCCCCAGGGAGTCCCAGGCGCTGGGGGCGTCAGCGCTCAGGCCCTTGTAGGAGATGTAGTCCAGGAACGAGGCGATGAACAGCACCACCGCTGCACCGATCAGCACGCCATCGCCTCGGGTGAGGGAGCGGATATTCACGTAAGAAGTCCTTCGTCGGGTCGTCGCGTCGGGGGTGGCGCTCAGGTTCATGACACGGGGGGGCGGCCCCATGGTACGGAGCGAATCTATCGCCCGCCGGTACTACCCCTGGAGGTAGGTGGCGATGCCGTCCGCCAGCCCCTGGGCCGCCTTCTGCCGCCACGTCGCCGACGTGAACAGCTGTGCGTCCTTCGGGTCACGCATATTGCCGCATTCGACGAAGACCTTGGGGACGGTCGAGAGATTGAGGCCGCCGAGGTCGTCCCGTACGTCCAACCCCGTACCGGAACCGATGTAGTTGGCGGGCGAGGCCCCGGTGGCGCGCGCGAAGCGCTCCACGATCCGCTCGCCGAGGGCGCGGGAGGGGGCGACGATCCTCGCGGTGTCGGCGGAGCCCGCCCGCACCTTTGCGGGAAGGATCACATGGAAGCCGCGGTTGCCCGCGGCCGAACCGTCCCCGTGGACGGAGACGACGGCGTCGGCGCGGGCGGCGTTGCCGATCCTGGCCCGCTCGTCGATGCAGGGGCCCCAGGGGCGGTCGCCGTCGTGGGTGAGGACCACCTTGGCGCCGCGCGCGGTGAGGAGGTCCCGCAGCCGGTGGGAGACGTCGAGGGTGAAGGAGGCCTCGGTGTAGCCCGCGTCGGTGGAAGTGCCGGTGGTGTCGCACTCCTTGCGAACCGTCCCGATATCGACCTTCTGGTTGATTTCGGTGGAATGGCGGAAATTGCCGGAGTTGTGGCCGGGATCGATGACGACGGTCCTCCCGGCGAGCGAACGGCTCGCCTGGGAGGCGGGGAGCGGCGAGCGGGTGGGCCGGGGGGCGGAGGACGAGGCGAACGGCGGGCGGGACTGCGTCCCGCTCTCGCCCTGGGTCGCCTGGGGCACCTGGGACTCCTGGGCCTTCCCGTTCGGTGGCGAGGCCTGGGAGGTCGCGCACCCGGCGAGTGCGGCGCAGCAGCCCGCGGCGGCGAGAGCGAGGGCGAGGGCACGGCGGGCGGTGTTCCGGTGGTCGTACGGCACCCCGCGACTTTAGGCCCTGTGCGGGGCGAAATGCCGCAGGGGTACGTAGCAGGTTGGTCACCGGCGTCACGGAACGGTGGACGCGTGTGGGAGAACCGTGAAGGGTAGGTGGGAAGAGGCGGCGGTGGGGTGTCACCGCGCATGGACCCACGAGGGGGAACCGTGGTGGGGGAAGAACCGAACGACGCACGTCCCGAACCGAACGACGCACGTCCCGAACCGAACGACAGACCTCCGGGCGGCGACTGGCTGATCAAGGGGAGCGGGGAGGCTTCCGGAGCGGCTTCCGACGGCCCTCCGGGAGCGCCTGCCGGAGCGCCTTCGGACGCACCGCCCTGGGCCGCTCCGGCCCCGGCCGCCCCTGCGGCGCCGATCCCGCCGGCTGCTGCTCCGGCGGCTCCGGCCGCGGCGGCTTCCGAGGACCCGGCAGCCCACGATGCTCCGGCTCCGGCTCCGGCTCCAGCTCCGGCGGCTCCGGCGGCTCCGGCCGCGGCGGCTTCCGGGGCTCCGGCGGCCCCCGGGGCCGGTCCCGGTGTGGGGGCGCCCACGCTCGCCTTCGGGACGCCGGCCGGTGCCGCGTCCGGCGCCGCGGCGCGGGCGGACGGTGCGGGCGCCACTCCGCACGCCTCCCCGCCCGGTCCCGCGGCCGCGCCCGGCTGGGCTGGGGCCGGGACCGTGCCGCCGCCGCCCGGCGCCCCGCCCGGCTTCGGGCCGCCGCCGGGGTACGGGCCGCCCGGGTACGGCCCGCCCCCGGCGCACGGCCCCGCGCAGCCGCCCGGCGACGCGAACCCGGCTCAGGCCGCCATGATCGGGCTGCTCAACCTCTCCTGCCTCGGCCTCGGCTACGTCCTGCTGCGGAACTGGATCGGCGCCGCGCTCTGCTGGCTCGCCACCGCCGCCCTGCTCGTGGCCGCGCTCCCCGCCGACGTCGACGGCGTGCCCGTGGGCCTCCTCGCCGGCTACGGCCTCTTCCTGCTCGCCGTCGCCGCCGACGGCGCCCGGCGCGGGCTGCGCGCCACGCTCCGGATCGGCGCCTCCTTCCGGCGCCTGGCGCTGCCGCTCGCCCTCGTGCTGCTCGCCGTGCCCGCCGGCGGCTCCCTCGCGTACGGCGCGGCCCGCGACGAGGCGAAGGAGCAGGCGCTGCTCGAACGGCTCGCGGCGGCCGACGCGCTGGTGAAGGAGGCCGACGGCCTCGCCTTCGACAAGGCCGAGCCGACCTTCCGCAAGGCGCTCGACACCTATGTGGACCTCGGCACGAAGCACGCGGGCTCGCGGGCCGGGAAGCTCGTCCCCGACCGCCTCGACGCGTACTACAAGACGGTCTCCGCCCCGTACGGGAAGAAGCAGTACTGCGCGGCCGTCCCGCCGCTCACGCACCTGCGGGAGCTCCCCTCCACCGTGGACAAGGGGCTGCTCGGCTCCCGGCCCGCCAAGACCGACGAGCCGCTGGCCGAGTCGCTCTACCAGTGCGGCACGGCGGCGCTCGGCGTGCAGACGGCGAACCCGCCGGCGAGCGAGAGCCTCAACGCGCTCCTCGACACCTTCCCGGAGTCCGCCCAGGCGACCCGCGTCGAACCGGCCGTCCGGGAGGCGATCAGGACGCGGACGGGCGCCCTCGCCGGCACCGAGCCCTGCGACGCCACCGACCAGCTGCGCGCACTGGCCTCCTCCCTCGACAACATGCCGGCCCCGTCCCTCAAGGGCGCGTCGAAGGAGGCGGCGGACGCGGTCCAGAAGGGCGACTTCGCCTGCGGGACCGACCACTTCAAGGACAAGGAGTTCAGCGAGGCGGCCACGGCCATGACGGACTACGCCAAGGCGTACCCGAACAGCCCGAAGGCCGCCCACGCCCGCTCGATCGCCATCGCCGCCGAGATCGCCGAGGAGGAGCCGGAGGCCGGCAGGAGCCTGCCGCCGGCCGACGTCCCCGGCGGCGCCCGGATGGTCATGGTGGTCAGCAACGACGGCCCCGGCGAGGTAGAGCTGCTCTACACGGGCCCGATGACCGGCAAGGTCACCCTCAAGGCGTGCGGGACCTGCAAGAAGTACCAGACCCCGCTGCTCGTGAACTCCCCGAAGATCAAGGCGTGCACGGGGCCCTCCTCGAAGTACCCGAAGGCGACCCTGCTGCTGCCCGCCGGTGACTACCACTTCCTCCAGAAGCGGGCGGCCACCGGCACCTCGACCGCCGGGGACACCAAGTCGAGCAAGACGAAGATCGAAGAGGGCTACAGCTACACGAACTGCCTGTACGTGACCTCGCTGTTCTGAGGCGTCACGTGCGTCAGCGACGCCGCAGCACCCGCAGCGAGTCGGTGACCGAGACCTCCTCGAAGTCACCCGACTCCAGGGCGCGGAGGTAGATCCGGTACGGCGCCTGGCCGCCGTCCTCCGGGTTCGGGAAGACGTCGTGGATGACGAGCAGGCCCCCGGGGGCGACCTTGGGGGCCCAGCCCTCGTAGTCGTTCGTGGCGTGCTCGTCGGTGTGCCCGCCGTCGACGAACACGAGCCCGAGCTGCCCGCCCCACACCTTCGCGACCTGCGGCGACCGCCCGACCACCGCGATCACGTGCTCCTCCAGGCCCGCCTTGCGCAGGGTCCGGCGGAAGGTCGGCAGGGTGTCCATGACCCCCACCTCCGGGTCGACCACGCTCGCGTCGTGGTACTCCCAGCCCGGCTGCTGCTCCTCGCTGCCCCGGTGGTGGTCCACGGTCACCGCGACCGTCCCCGCCTGCCGGGCCACGTCGGCGAGCAGGATCGTCGACCGCCCGCAGTACGTCCCGACCTCCAGCAGCGGCAGCCCCAGCTTCGCGGCCTCGACGGCCGCCCCGTACAGCGCGAGCCCCTCTCCGACGGGCATGAACCCCTTCGCGGCCTCGAAGGCGGCAAGGATCTCGGGCGAGGGCTCGGACATGGTCACTCCTACTGGCGGGTACGCGTCTACGGGCGCCCATGGTGCCCTATGCGTCGCACGCGAACCACACCGTCTTCCCGTCGGCCCGCTCCTCGACCCCCCACCGGTCCGTCATGGCCTCCACCAGCGAAAGCCCCCGGCCGCTCTCGTCCAGCGGGTCGGCGGCCTTGGCGTACACCGTGCCGGGCACGCCGTCCGCGACCTCCACCCGCAGCCCGTCCGGCTCCCGCAGCATCAGCACGGAACACCGCCGGCCCGGCACGTGCCGCACGACGTTCGCGACGAGCTCGGTGAGCGCGAGCGTCGCCGGGTCGGCGAGGTGGTCGAGCTCCCAGCGCGTGAGGAACATGCGCAGGATGCGCCGCATGTGACCGGCGGAGTGCTCACCGACGGTGAACCCCATGCGGTAGCTGGTGGCAAGTTCCGGAGGATAGAGGTCAGTTGCCTGATTCATGCCACCAGGGTGGAGTGCTTTCGTTACGCTCGGCTACGGCCTGAACACAACGCCTGGGTGCGTCTGCTTGGGGGTGACCTCGCCGTGGTCAACATCCGCAACCTGGATCCGAGCGCCTCGCCGCTGGACTACTACGGATACGAACTCCGCCGGCTGAGAGAGGGAGCCGGACTCAGCCAGTCGCAGCTCGGCGACATCCTCTTCTGCACCGGCTCTCTGATCGGCCAGATCGAGACGGCGAGAAAGGTCCCGACCAGGGAGTTCTCGGAGCGGCTCGACGCGGCGCTGCTGACGGGCGGCTTCTTCACGCGGCTGGTGGGGCTGGTACTGAAGAGCCAACTGCCGTCGTGGTTCAGACCGTACGCGGAGATGGAGGCGAAGGCGACGTACCTCTGCTCTTTCCAGGCGCAGGTGGTGCACGGACTGCTCCAGACGGAGACCTACGCCCGGGCCCTCATGGGGACCCGGTTCGAGAACGATCTCGACGGACTGGTCGCCGCACGCATCGAGCGCCAGCGGATCATGGACCGCGAACACCCGCCGCTGTTCTGGGTCGTCATGAGCGAGACGGCATTGCGCCAGGAGGTCGGCGGGCGGGAGGTGATGCGGGAGCAACTGACCCACCTGTTGGGGATGCAGGAACGCGAGTGGGTGAAGATCCAGATCCTCCCCTTCAGTGTCGGAGCACACGCGGGATCGCACGGCTCCTTCAATCTCCTCCGCTTCGAGAACGACCCCGACCTCGTCTACACCGAGGACTTCGTTCAGGGGCATATGACCGTGGATTCGGCCGCGTTCAGGGAGGGGTCGCTCCGTTACGATCACCTCCGAGCGGCCGCTCTCTCGGTGGAGGACTCGACCGCGCTGATCACCCGCGTCATGGAGGAACACTATGGGGAGCAACCAGAACCTGGCGGGAGCGCGCTGGCGTAAGTCCTCGTACAGCGGCGACAACGGAGGCGATTGCATCGAGTGTGCCCCCCTCGGCGCCGCAGTCTGGCAGAAGTCCTCGTACAGCGGTGACAACGGTGGCCAGTGCATCGAGGTCGCCGACCTCACCGCCCACATCGCCGTCCGCGACTCCAAGAACCCCGAAGGCCCCGCCTTCCTCGCCGCCCCCGCCGCCTTCGCGGCCTTCGTGAGCGCCGCCGCCGAGGGGCGCATCGGTCGCTGACCGTGGCGACCCTCATAGGGATGGTGATCCTCGCCCTCCTCCTGCCGACGTGGGCGGGGATCACGTACGTGGGACTGGCACGGGCCCGGCGGGAGAACGCCGCACTGCCCCCGCCGCCCCGGCCCCGCCGTACCCCCGCGAAGAAGGCCGCCTGGATCGCCGCGCCGGCCTTCGTCGGGGGCGGGGCACTGCACGTGTACGGGCTCTCGTACATGCCCTTCCTCCAGCCGGAGGACGCGTGCTGGTTCAACGCGGGGCACATGGCGGTGCCCGACTCCAGCAGCGCGCTGCCCGTGAGCCTGGTGTGCGCGGGCGAGGAGATCGTCCCGTGGTGGGTCAACCCCGGGCTGCTCGTCCTCGCGGTCACCGCCGTCGGCGCGACCGTCACGAGCGTCGTCCTCGCGCTGAGGCGTCCGACCGAGAGCCGCTGAACCGCCGTCGGCCCTTGCCTTGCGTCGCCCCCTTGGGATTGAGTGGTGTCGCGTGCGTCGGGGACTGACCATCCCCTCACGATGCGCGCACATCATCGGCGGTCGGGGGAACCACACCGCCCACCGGGGGAGAACAGCATCGTCCTGTCGTGATGCCCGCTCACTGTGAACGGCGCCCGGGTCTCTCCGGCATGCCTTCGTTCGCTGTGAAGGATGCTCTTCTTGCGGTTCAAACCGGGGTTGTTCACCTCTCGATCACGCTCGTCCACCACTCTCACCACCGCCATCACGTCCGTCGCCGTCCTGGCCGTCCTCGGCGGTGTGGCCGTCCGGCCCGACCTGGTCGTGCAGGACACCGAGCCGGACATGGCGGCCGTAGCCGACTCGTACGACGGCTACGACGTCAAGGCCGCCGAGCAACTGCGCGAGGACCAGTGTCTGGGCACCGAGGCCCTGCGCATGGGTGGGCCCAACATCTTCGCCCTCGCGCAGAGCTCCCTCATGCTGCCACCCGATCAGCTTCACAAGAAGTTCGCGCGGAACATCTTCAGCAGCGACATGACTCCGCTGCGCGAGGCCGCGAACGCGGACCAAGCCCTCACGGAGCAATGGCTCGACAAGGTCCAGAAGCAGGGCTACGCGTGGTCGAGCGCTGCCAGTCTGGAGTCCTATCCCAACGCGCCGCGGGACCCGGACAAGATCTTCGAGAAGACCGGGCTGCGCCCATGGCTGTACCAGTCGTACTGGGACCCGATGACGGTGTTCAACCCCTTCTACGACTCCTCGCCCACCGCCGACGACAGGACGAAGGCCGCCGCGATCGCGATCGGCGACCCGCTCTACACCAGCGGCGGGACGCCGAAGGAGCAGGAGGCGTGGGCGCTGTGGAAGAAGAACTCGGGGAAGATCGAGCCCAACCAGTACTTCGTTCCCCGGGTGTTCGCCGATGACGCCCGCATCTTCCTCGCCTCCGGCGGCTTCCCCCGTACCGCTCCCGCTCCGGACACCCCGGAGTTCCGGATCGCGGTCGAGGACCTGAAGGCCCGCTTCGGAGCGTGCGGCTGGCACGACCCGATCGACCCGAACCGCGTTCTCGGCAAGCAGGTGGCGCGGGCATCGGCCGAGTGGCAGCAGGAGATCACCGGCCAGGCCGCGCAGCGACAGCAGATTCTGACCGCCGGCAAGGACGCCACGAAGGCGCTGCAGGACGGCACGTACGCGCTCAGCATGCTCCTCGGCCAGTCGTGGCTCGCCGACTACTACACCCGCTGGCAGGACCACTGGGCCGCCGGCGGTGTGGGCTGGATCGGCGACAGCTACGTGACCGTCGAGGTGCCGGGCGCGCCGGGCATGTGCCTGGACGTCCAGGGCGGCGGCAAGACCAACGGCACGCCGGTCCAGATCTACACGTGCACCGGCGGCGCCGCCCAGCAGTGGACGATCGAGGGCGGTGAGGAAGACCTCCACCTCCGCAACGTCAACTCTCAGAAGTGCCTGGACGTGGCCGGGAACGCCTCGGCCAACGGTACGAAGATCCAGATCACGGACTGCTACAGCACCAAGGGCCAGTCGTGGAAGGGCGACGTCCGCGCCGCCTCGCCCCTGAAGAACCTGACGACCGGTAAGTGCCTGGACCTCAGCGCGTTCACCAAGAGCACGGACACGCGGCTGTGGGACTGCAAGGGCACCAGCGCGCAGAAGTTCCTGGTCAAGCCGTCCGGGCACAAGGGCACCGACAGCCTGTCCTACCCGGACAAGGCGCAGTTCGACAGGGCGAAGAAGGGCCTCACCGACGCCCAGGCCGCGGCGAAGACCCACCTGGCCACGGTCAAGGCCCAGCTGGAGAGCGCCAAGAAGTCAGCCGTCTCCTCCGACGCGGCCGTGCAGGCCGCGTACGGCATCGCGGACGCCGCCGGCGCCCCGCGCGGCCGGGGTCTCCTGGTCGGCCGGCAGAAGGCGCAGGTCACCAAGGGGGCCGTCGCCGCGCTGACGGCGATGGTGAAGGCCGGAGAGACCGCCGAGGCCGCCACCAGGGCCGCCGCGGGCGACAGCGCGACCATCACCCAGCGCGCCCTCGCCCAGGCCGCGCAGGTCAACGCCGAGTTCCGCAAGGAAGCCGCGCACACCGCCGAGTTGCAGGCGAAGGCGGCGGCCGACGCCGCCAAGCTGCACCGCGACAACGCGAAGAAGGACAAGGAGACGGCGGAGGCCAAGCTCGTCGTCGCCCTGAAGGCCGAGGGCGACGCCAAGGCGGCCGCCGCCGACGCGCACGCCAAGCGTCTCGCCGCCGAGGCCGAGGAGGCCAAGGCGAAGGCGGAGAAGGACACCGCCGCCGCCAAGCAGAACGAAGCGGCCCAGCACAAGCAGACCGCCCAGGCCGAAGCGGGCAAGGCCCAGGAGGCCAAGGAGAAGGCGCAGGCCGCCGAGAAGACCGCGGTCGCGCGCAAGAACGACGCGGTCAAGGCCCGCGACGACGCCAAGGCCAAGCGGGACGACGCCTGGGACGCCGAGCAGAAGGCCGAAGCCGCCCGCGCCAAGGCCGATGCCAAGGAGGCCTACGCGCGCTCCCTGGACGCCGGCGCGGACGCGGACGCCGCCCGTGCCGCCGCCGACGCGGCCGACCGGCACGCGGACGACGCCGAGGCCGCCGCGGGCCGGTCCCGTGCCGCGGCCGA
The DNA here is from genome assembly GCF_900105415.1 of Streptomyces sp. TLI_105. Lineage (GTDB taxonomy): Bacteria > Actinomycetota > Actinomycetes > Streptomycetales > Streptomycetaceae > Streptomyces. The sequence continues at coordinate 5,790,328 of NZ_FNSM01000001.1, forward strand.
CGCCGCGACCCAGGCAGCCGCCGAGGCGGACGCCGCGGCCACCCGTGCCGAGGCGGCCGCCAAGCGGTCCCGCGCGGACGCGGACGCCGCCCAGGCCGCCAAGCTGAAGGCCGACGCCGCGGTGAAGACCGCGACCAGCGCCGCCGCCGACGCCATCGAGGCCTCCGGGCACGCCGCCGAAGAGGCCAAGACCGCCGTCAGGATGGCGGAGGAGGCGGAGAAGCTGGCCAAGACCGCCAAGACCCAGGCGGACGAGGCCAACAAGGAGGCCGCCAAGGCCCTCGCCGCCTCCGCGAAGGCGGCGGGTTTCGCGTACGTCACCGCACAGGCCGCCGTGGAGGCGGGCAACGCCGCCGCACAGGTCGCCAAGCCCGCCAACGACGCCATCCAGCTCGGCTCGCCGTACGTCACCACCGACTCGGCCGCCGGCCTCGTCGTGCTGACCGGGCAGGCGTCCAAGTCGATCGCCGAGCAGCAGAAGGCCGTCGCCGACGCCCACGCCAAGAACGCGCAGGCAGAGGCCGCCGCCGCGAAGAACATCGCCGACCAGGCGGCCGGCGACGCGAAGATCGCCTACCAGTACGCGGCCGACGCCGCCGCACACGCGGCCGACGCCCGCACCTACTCCAAGGAGGCCCTCGGCTACGCGGCCGACGCCGCCGTGGCCGCCTCGAAGGCCGCCGCGTCCCTGGCCCGCACCGTCGAGTACGACCGCAAGGCCGCAGAGGACGCCGCAGCCGCCGACAAGGCGGCGGGGCGCGCCGAAGGCTACGCCGAGCAGGCCCGTGAGTCCGCCGACCAGGCCGCCCTCGACGCCCGGGCCGCCCGCGACGCGGCCGCCGCGGCCGAGCAGTCCGCCAAGGACGCCCGCGCCGCCGCCGACCGCGCCGCAGCCGCCGCGACCGAAGCCGAACAGGCCGCCAAGGACGCCGCCGCGTACGCCAAGGAGGCCCAGGAGGCGGCCGACAGGGCGGAGAAGGCCGGGAAGGCGAAGCAGATCGGCACCGGAACCGTCGTCGACGAGCAGGGCGGCTCCATCGGCAACATGTTCTACGTCGTCGACCACATCGAGAACATCGGTGACCCGCAGACCGTGCGGAAGACGGAGGGCTGCGACGGCTGGATCGACACGCTCTTCTACACGGGCAACTGCACGATCACCGCGAAGCTCCGGTACAAGGCGTTCCTCGACCTGTACCTGTGCTCCGCGCAGGTGCTGAACCCCTCGAAGTCGACGTGCCCCTCCGGCGCGACCACGTACCTGGGTGAGTACCCGACCAAGGAACTGTCCCAGGAGGTCACGCACACCATCACGATCGCCGAGTACCAGGCGGGCGTCGACCCGGTGGACATCCTCTTCGGGAGCTGGATCAGGTGCGCCCAGAAGATCGCCCCCGGCGGTGAGAACGGAACCTGGAGCGGCTGTGCCTGGGCGGCCGTGGACGTCGCGTCCCTGTTCGCGGGCAAGGCCCTCCGGCCCATCGCGGACGCCGTGATGGCGGTGGACGCCGCCGCGCGGACGGGAATCGCCTTCGCGGACGCCTACAAGGCCCTGCGTGCTGTCGGCCTGAGCGACGACGTCGTCTACCGCATCGGGGTCAAGGGACTCGACGGCTTCATAAAGACCTGTACCAAGGTCCGTGCGCCGCTGTCCGCCGCGCGGGCGGCGTCCGCAGGCGCGGCGTCCGCGCAGGCGGCCTCTCCCGTCGACGGCTGCCCTGTGGGGCTCATCGCCTACAACAGCGAGGAGATGAGCCACCTGGCGTACAAGTTCAGGACGGAGTCGGGATACTTCGGCGCCGACCACAATGTCGCCGTCGCGAAGGTGCCGGGGTGGAACGACCCCAAGACAGGTGACTTCGTGATCGGCAACAGTGGCTTCAACGGCCACTCGGAGATCATGATCCTGGAGAAGCTGAAGCAGAAGGGATTCGATCCCACCCAGATCACGGCCCTGTACACCGAGCGACAGCCCTGCCCGGACTGCGCCTCCGCCCTGACGGGCGCCCTCAAGAAGGGCACGCCCGTCACCTGGTCCGTCCCGTACCACCCCGACTTCTGGCGCGAGGCGAGGGACCTTCTCGCCGACTACGTCAAGCGGGCCGGCGGAGGGCGTATGGCGCGTTCCGCGGCGGACGCCGGCCCGGTCGAGGAAGGAGAAGCGCGTGAGTGATTCCGAGTTCGATCTGCCGCCCCATGCCCCGCCGGAGGTCGTCGCCGAGTGGAACGACCTGGCCGACAGGGTCTGCCGCGAGCTGGCCCGGGCCGGGCTTCCCGCCCGCAGGAGCGATCTCGACGGTGGTCCCTCGGGGCCGTCGGGTGCGGCCGGTGCGGAGGTTCACGTGGATCGCCTCGCCGAAGGCGGGGTGTTCGTGGACTGGCAGACGGACGCGGAGCTGCGGGCCACGGCCCTCGGCCTCTTCGCGGAGGGGATCGACTACGCGAATCCGCCTGCGGCGGTGCGGCACTACAACAGCGTCCATAAGCTCATGCGGGACGCCCTGCTGGGAATCCTCGCCTCGGCCGGATTCCAGGTCGAGGAACCGGACCGGCACACGTACGGAAGCGCGGTGTACGTGAAGGGCCTCCGGCCTTGACGCACTGCTCGTCGGTCCCGACGGCTCGATGAAACGGAACCCCGCCGGGCGCTGCCCGGCGGGGTTCTCGGGTCAGGCCCCGGCGAGGACGGTCCGGAGCCGGACGATGCCCGCCTTCCACTCCTCGCCGTCCGACTCCTCCCAGAGTTCCAGGAGTTCGGACGGCTCGGTGAGGACCCGGTCCAGGGCCTCGACGGCCGCCGGACGCAACTCCGCCGGGAGTTCGGGCAGGGACTTCTTCGGGGCGTACGAGGTGGTGACCGGGTCGCCGCCCGGGCACTGGGCCGCGACCAGGGCCGCCGACGCGATGGCCTCCACCGCCAGGTCCGAGTCGAGGTACTCCTCACCCGTCCCGGTGACCTCGCGGAAGGCCGCGAGCAGCACCTCGGCCCGCTTCTCCTCCGGGGCTTCGTCCACCCGGTACGAGAAGTCGGCGGCGGTGTCGTTGTCGAAGGGGCCTATGTCCCACGTACCCATGGCGCGTGCTCGCTCTCCGGAGTCGTTCAGGTCTCCGAGATCGTGGCAGGCGCCACTGACAACGGGGCCGCTCAGTCGTCGACGCCCAGGTCGACGCGCATGGCTCCCTTCATCGCCCCGACGTAGGGCCAGACCTCCTCATGGAGCCGAGGCCCCATCGCCGCCAGTTCCTCCGTGTACGTCGAGGGGTCGGCCGCGTACTCCCTGATCTGTCCGTACGCGCCGTTCAGACGTCTCTTGGCCTCGCGGGACGCACGGGCCACCGCCTCCGGGACGACCATCTGGGACTCGGCGTAGCTGTCCCGGTAGGCCAGCCGGGCCGCCTCCAGTTTCTCCAGCGACACGACGGGGTCCTCGCCGCGGCTGAGTGCGTGGAGATGGTTGGTCATGGACGTCACGTACTGCCGCGCGGCAGTGTTCAGCGTGATGTAGCAGGCGCGCCGGCGTTCCAGGCTCTCGCGCTGCGTCTGCCGCTCCAGTTCCGCCCGGAGCTGTTCCTCGGCGTGGGCGCGTTCCTCGCGCCGCTGTTCCGCGGCGGCCTGGAGCTCCATGCGCTTCGTGCGGTCGGCGCGGTTCTGCGTCAGCAGCGCGGCCCCCAGCGTCCCGGCCACGCCCACCACCGCGATCAGCAATGCCGTCAGACTTCCGCCCATGTCGCCCCCCTGCGTGCGGTTCGGTCTCCGCGACGATGCTGTCACAGCGCCGGTGTCAGGACCGGCGGTCTTCGAGGTTCTCGATCATGCGCTCCAGGACGCGGACGGCGATCCCGTACTCCTCCGGCGAGATGCCCTCGACCGACCGGGTGCGGAACGCGGCCACCCGTGTGCCGACCTCGGCCAGCCGGTGGGTGCCGTCGAGGGTCAGAGCGAGCCGTCCCGGGGCTGGGCGGGACACCCAGCCGCCGGCGACCGTGGTGTCGATGGCGGCGGTCAGGGCGGGGGCGTCGGCATTGGCCGAGAGGACCGACAGGACCTCGGTGTCGGTCGTTCCGTCGCCGTCCTTGACGACGTTGAGCACCTGCCAGGCGAGGCGGGTGAGGCCGAACTCCCCGAGCGTGCCGTCCATGACACGCGTGAGGGCTTCGTCGGTGCGGTTGAGCAGAAAGCCGATGGGCTTGGGCTTGCGCTCCATGCGGGACTCCCCGGTGGTGATGGCTGCGGTCGGTGGTGGGACGGTTCCGGCGCCAGTATCGACGTCCAGTCCTGCGTCCGCGGCCAGTCGTCGAAACCGTGCCGGCCGACCTCGGGGAACTCGCGGCGCAGCCCGGCGACATCCACGTCGAGACCGGTTGGAGAAGTGGCTGCTCAGTACATTCTCTGCGTTGCGCAGGTAACTCTACACGCTTTTCCCTGTGCTGCGCAGATGTTTTCTCCCCTGATTCCTGACCTTCCGTCAGAATGGAACGTGTTCTAGTCTGCCGCGCATGGGCATCAGCATGGGCATCGCCATCACGCACGAACAGCGGGAGCTCGCCCGATCCGTCCGGGGCTGGCTCACCCGCGCCGTACCCCCCGAAGAAGTCCGCAAGCACCTGGACGTCCCCGACACCGCCACCGGACGGCCCTCGTACTGGGACGCCGCCGCCGAGCAGGGGCTCCTCGGGCCGCACCTCCCCGAGGAATACGGCGGCGGGGGCGGCGACCTCGGAGACCTCGCCGTCGTCGTGGAGGAAGCGGCCCGGGCCTTACTTCCCGGGCCCTACCTGCCCTCCGTGCTCGCCGCCGAACTCCTCCACCGGTGCGGGCAGCACGCATCCGCGGGCACGCTCGCGCGTGGAGAGCGGATCGGGGCCGTCGCCCTCGGCGGCACCGGCACCCTCACCGCCGTCCGCACCGCGAGCGGATACCTCCTCGACGGCACCGCGCCCCCCGTCCTCGGCGGCCCCCAGGCCGACCTCGTGCTCCTCCGGGCCGCCACCGCCGACGGCTCCGTCTGGCTCGCCGCCGACACCGAGGGCCTCGCCGTCCGGCCCCACGAGAGCGCCGACCCCACCCGCCCCACCGCCGAGATCACCGCCCGCGCCGCCCACGTGCCCGCCGCGCGCGAGCTGACCCTCGACGCGCACCCCGACGGGGCCGCGAGCGACGTCACCACCCTCGTCCACGACCTCGCCGCCGTCCTCTTCGCCGCCGACGCCTGCGGCACCGCCGCCCGCGCCGTCGAGACCGCCGCCGAACACGCCCGCACCCGCGAGCAGTTCGGCCGGCCCATCGGACAGTTCCAGGGCGTCAAACACCTCTGCGCCGACATGCTCGTCCGGCTCGAACAGGCCCGCGCCCTCACCTGGGACGCCGCCCGCGCCGGCCAGGACAGCCAGGAGGGAGCCCGCTCCCTCACCGCCGCGCTCGCCGCCGCCACCGCCCTCGACACCGCGTACACCTGCGCCAAGGACTGCATCCAGATCCTCGGCGGCACCGGCTTCACCTGGGAGCACGACGCCCACCTGGTGCTGCGCCGCGCCCTCGTCGCCCGCCAGCTCCTCGGCACCGGCGACCACCACCGGCTCGCCGCCCTCCGGCACGCCGCCGCCGGCGTCCGGCGCGGCCTCCGCCTCGACCTGCCGTCCGAGGTCGACGCGTACCGGCGCGAGGCCCGCGAAGCCATCGCCCCCGCCGTCGGGCTCGACCCGGCCGCCGCCCGGCGCGCCCTCGCCCCCACCGGCTACGCGGCCCCGCACCTCCCGGAGCCGTACGGGCTCGGCGCGGGCCCCCTCCAGCAGCTCGCCGTGCAGCGGGAGCTCGACGAGGCCGGGATCACCGTCGCCGGACTCGGCATCGCCACCTGGGTCGTCCCCTCGCTCCTCGCCCACGGCACCCCCGAGCAGCAGGCCGAGCACCTCGGCCCGACCCTGCGCGGCGAACGCCTCTGGTGCCAGCTCTTCTCCGAGCCCGGCGCCGGCTCCGACCTCGCCTCCCTCCGCACCCGCGCCGAACGCACGGAGGACGGACGCTGGCGGATCAACGGCCAGAAGGTGTGGACGAGCGCCGCCCAGTGGGCCCACCACGGCATCCTGCTCGCCCGCACCGACCCCACCGCCCCCAAGCACCAGGGGCTCACCTACTTCCTCGTCGACATGCGGAACACCCCCGGGATCGACGTCCGGCCGCTCAAGGAGATCACCGGGGACTCCCTCTTCAACGAGGTCTGGTTCGACGACGCGATCCTCCCCGCCGACGCCGTCGTCGGCGAGGTGGACGACGGCTGGCGGGTCGCCCGCAACACCCTCGGCAACGAGCGCGTCCACATGGCCGACCAGGTCGCCTTCGACACCGGCCTCGAAGCGCTCATCGCCCGGGCGGACCGGGTCGACAGCTCCGTACGCGTACGGATCGGGGCCCTGCTCGCCGAGGCGCACGCGCTCGCGTGCATCGGCCTGCGCACCACCCTGCTCCAGGTGTCCGGACTCGAACCCGGCGCGGGCGCCAGCGTCCGCAAACTCGTCCAGACCCTCCACCAGCAGAAACTCGCCGAACTCACCCTCGAACTCCTCGGCCCCGAAGGCGCCGTGCGCGAGGGCCCCGGCGAACGGGCCGTCCACGGCCTGCTCATGTCCCGCTGCCTCACCATCGCGGGCGGCACCACCCAGGTACAGCTCAATGTCGTCGCCGAGCGCCTGCTCGGCCTGCCGAGGGACTGAGGAGACTCGCGATGACCACCAAGGCGTACGTCGTCGGCGTCGGAATGACGAAGTTCGAGAAGCCGGAGACCCGGGACTGGCAGTACTGGGACATGGCCAAGGAGGCCGGCACCGCCGCCCTCGCCGACGCGGGCGTCCCCTACGCGCGCGTGGAGCAGGCCGCCGTCGGCTACTGCTTCCAGCCCTCCACCGCCGGCCAGCGCGCCGTGTACGAGCTCGGGCTCACCGGCATCCCCGTCTACAACCTCAACAACAACTGCGCGACCGGCTCCACCGCCCTCATGACCGCCCGGCAGTTCGTCGAGGGCGGCATCGCCGACTGCGTCCTCGCCCTCGGCTTCGAGAAGATGAGCAGGGGCTCGCTGGGTGGCGGGTCGGGCGCCGGTGACTTCAGTACGTCCCCCGTCGCCCGGCACTACGGCATCATGGCCGCCGCCCACGGCTTCGAGACGTCCCCGCCCACCGCCCAGATCTTCGGCAACGCCGCCCGGGAGCACATGGAGCGGTACGGGACGACCGAGGTGCAGCTCGCGGCCGTCGGCGCCAAGAACCACCAGCACTCGGCGAACAACCCCAACGCCCAGTTCCAGGACGTCCACACGGTCGACGAGATCCTCGCCGCGAGGACCGTCCACCGGCCCCTCACCAAGCTCCAGTGCTCGCCCACCTCCGACGGCGCGGCCGCCGCCGTCGTCGTGTCGGAACGTTTCGTCGCGGAACACGGCCTCCAGGACCGGGCCGTGGAGATCGCCGGCCAGGCGATGACCACCGACACCGAGGACTCCTTCGCCTCCGGCTCCTGCATCGACGCGGTCGGCCGCCCCATGTCCCGGGCCGCCGCCCGCCTCGCGTACGAGCGCTCGGGCCTCGGCATCGAGGACGTGGACGTCGTCGAACTCCACGACTGCTTCTCCGTCAACGAGCTGCTGACGTACGAGGCGCTCGGCATGTGCGAGGAGGGCGCCTCCGGCAAACTCGTCGAGTCCGGCGCCACCACGTACGGCGGGCGCTGGGTCGTGAACCCCTCCGGCGGCCTCATCTCCAAGGGCCACCCGCTCGGCGCCACCGGCCTCGCCCAGGCCGCCGAACTGGTCTGGCAGCTGCGCGGCGAGGCGGGAGCCCGGCAGGTGGCGGGGGCACGGGTCGGACTCGCCCACAACATCGGCCTGGGCGGGGCGGCGGTGGTGACGCTGCTGCGGAAGGCGTAGGACCTCGTCCCCTGCGCGGGACGTAGGACTTCTTTCCCATGTACGGGGTGCAAGCGGTCTGCGACCATCACACTCATGTCGCAGACCGACTCCGCCACCACGACCGCGTCCTCCGCCGCCCGACGCTCCCCCCGCCCCTGGACGGTCGTCCTGACCGCGTGCGCGGGGCAGTTCCTCGTCGTCCTCGACGTCTCCGTCGTGAACGTCGCACTGCCGTCGATGCGCGCCGACCTCGGGCTCTCGGCGGCCGGTCTGCAGTGGGTGATCAGCGCGTACGCCATCGCCTTCGCCGGGTTCATGCTGCTCGGCGGGCGGGCCGCCGACCTCTACGGGCGCAAGGCGATGTTCCTGCTCGGGCTCGGGCTCTTCACCGCCGCCTCGGTCGTCGGCGGCCTCGCCCAGGAGGGCTGGCAGCTCGTCGCGGGCCGGGCGGCCCAGGGCCTCGGCGCGGCCCTCCTCTCCCCGGCCACGCTGACCCTGGTCACCGGCGCCGTCCCGGCCGGCCCCGCCAGGACCCGGGCGATCGCCACCTGGACGGCGGTGGGTGCGGCCGGCGGTGCGGCGGGCGGCTTCGTCGGCGGGCTCCTCGTCGACCTGCTCTCCTGGCGCTGGGTCCTCCTGGTCAACGTCCCCGTGGGCGTCGTCGTCCTGGCGGGCGCGGTGCTCCTGCTCCGCGAGAGCCGCACCGGCGCCGGCCGCCGCCTCGACCTGCCGGGCGCCGTCCTCGTCACCGCGGGCCTCGCCACCCTCGCGTACGGCATCGTCCAGACCGAGGCGGCCGGCTGGACCGACCCGGCGACCCTGCTGACGCTCCTCGGCGGCCTCGGGCTCCTCGCGGTCTTCGTGACCGTCGAGGCCCGCACGGCGGCCCCGCTGATGCCACTGAAGCTCTTCCGCACGCGGGCGGTGTCGGCGGCCAACGTGGGGATCCTGCTGTGCGGTTCGAGCTCCTTCGGCATGTGGTTCTTCATGACGACGTACGCGCAGAGCGTCCTCGGCCACACCCCGCTCCAGGCCGGCCTCGCGCTCGTCCCCAGCTCCCTCAGCGTCGTCGTGGGCTCGAAGCTGGCCCCGCGCCTGATGCCGGCGGTCGGCGCCCGGAACCTCGCGGTGGTCGGCGCGCTCGTCGGGGCCGTCGGCTTCGCCTGGCAGTCGACGATGACCGCGGACGGCAGCTTCCTGACGACGATCCTCGGCCCCGGGATCCTGATGATGGGCGGCATCGGCCTGGCGACCACCCCGCTGGCCACCCTCGCCACCTCCAGCGCCGCCCCGGGCGACGCGGGCCTCGTCTCCGGCCTCGTCAACACCTCCCGCACGATGGGCGGCGCCCTCGGCATCGCGGCCCTGACCACGCTCGCGACCGCCGTCACGGGCCCGACCGCGACCCCCGCCGGCCTCACCGCCGGCTATGCGGCGGCCTTCCGCGTCTCGACGGCCGTCCTCGTCGGCGCGGCCGCACTGATGTTCTTCTGGCTCCCGAATCCGTCCAGGCCCGTGGTGGTCCGTGGGTGACAATGCCCGCGTGATATCGATCAAGAGCAAGTTCCGAACGGCCGTGACCGCCCTGGCCGTCGGCGTCTCCCTGGCGGTCGCGCCCTCGGCCTCGGCGGAGCCCGTGCTGGCCGTCACCACCGGCGCCGTGTTCAACGAGCCGTCGAGCACGGACGCGGCCGCCCGGGGCCGCATCCTCTTCCACCTCGCGGACCTGGTCGACGGCGCCGAGGCGGGCTCATCCGTCCGGATCTCCCTCTACCTCTTCCAGTCGCAGTACCTGGCCGACAAGCTGGGCGCCGCCCACCGCAGGGGCGTCACCGTGCAGGTGCTCCTCGACCACGACAGCACCTCCGCGGCGGCGACCAGCCTCACGACCCAGCTGGCCGGGGCGGGCGCCCCGGACTCCTGGGTGCGGAGCTGCAAGAGCCAGGAGGCCTGTCTGGCCCTCGACCCGGGCACCACGGCCACGGACCCCGACGGCTGGTACGACAACGTCAACCACAACAAGTTCTTCCTGTTCTCCCGCACCAAGGGCAAGGGCGACGTCGCGGTCGACAGCGTGGTGGTGCAGTCCTCCGGCAACCTCACCGGCCAGGACCTCAACGCCTGGTGGAACGACGCCCTGACCGTCGCCGGGAACAAGGAACTCTTCGACGCCTACACCACGTACTTCGGCGACCAGGCCGCCGCCGCGGCCGGGCAGGCGCCGCAGGTCGCCGACTATGCCCACGACACCCAGGCGGGCAAGGCCAAGGTCTACTTCTTCCCGCGCTCCGGTTCCGACACGATCGTCAACATCCTCAAGACCGTCGCCCCCGCCGGCACCGCGAACCCCTGCCAGAGCAACGGCCCGGGATTCGGCACGTCCGACGGCCGTACGAAGATCCGCATCGCCCAGGGGCACATCACCCGTCCCGAAGTGGCCCGGCAGTTGTGGGAACTCGCCGACGCGGGCTGCCAGATCGAGATCGTCTACCGGTCGCTCGACAACTGGACAACCGACGGCACCCCCATGTCGCAGGTGGCCAACTGGCTGACCAGGCCCACGACCGGGAAGGGCCGCATCACCTTGTACCAGCTCGACAACGACGGCCGCGGCGGCACCGACTCCCACACCAAATACCTGCTGATCGAGGGCACGTACCTCAACGGCGTCAACAAGAAGATCGTCTTCACCGGCAGCCACACCTACACGGTGACGGCGCTCAAGTACAACGACGAGGCGTTGCTCAAGTACGAGGACAACCAGGACACGTCCGTCTTCGACGCGTACGTACGGAACTTCGAGGCCCAGCGCGCGGCGGCGCTGTCCGAAGGTCTGTAGCCCTGGTTCCTACAGCCACCCCTGCCGCCGCGCCGCCCGCACCGCCTCCATCCGGTTCCGGGTGCCCGTCTTGCCGATCGCCGACGACAGGTAGTTCCGTACCGTCGACTCCGAGAGGTGCAGGGACGCGGCGATGTCCGCGATCGTCGCGCCGTCCACCGAGGCCGCCAGGGCGTCCCGCTCACGGCCCGTCAGCGGGTTCGGGCCCGCGCTGAGGGCCGCCGCCGCGAGGGCCGGGTCGATCACCGTCTCACCCCGCAGCACCTGCCGGACCGCCTCGGCCAGGTCCTCCACGGGGCCGTCCTTCACGAGGAAGCCCGCCGCGCCCGCCTCCATCGCCCGGCGCAGGTAGCCGGGGCGGCCGAAGGTGGTGAGGATCAGGACCTTGCAGTCCGGGACCTCGTCCCGCAGGTCCGCCGCCGCGTCCAGGCCCGATCGTCCCGGGAGTTCGATGTCGAGCAGGGCCACGTCCGGGCGCGCGACGAGCGCCGCGTCGACGATCTCGTCCCCCCGCCCGACCTGCGCGACGACCTCGATGTCGTGCTCCATCCCGAGCAGCAGGGCCAGCGCCCCGCGCATCATGCCCTGGTCCTCGGCGAGCAGCAGTCTGATCATTCCGTGGGCTCCCCCTCGTGCGGTGCGGGGGTCTCCACGGGGAGCTCCGCGGTGACCCGGAACCCGCCCCGCGGAGCCGGTCCCGAGTCAAGAGTGCCGCCTGCCGCGGCGACCCGCTCGCGCAGGCCGCGCAGGCCGCTGCCGGGCGTGGTGTCGGAGGGGCCGCGGCCGTCGTCCGTGACGGTGAGGCGGACCCGGTCGGCGGAGCCGGTGAGGTCGATCTCGCAGCGGGACGCGCCGCTGTGCCGTACCGCGTTGGTCGCCGACTCCCGCACCACCCAGCTCAGCAGGGCCTCGGTCTGGGGCTCCAGGAGCGGGCCCGAGCGGCGGACGACCGGTTCGATGCCGGCCGAGGAGAGCGCGTCGCGCGCCCGGTCCAGCTCGGTGGCGAGGCTGCCCTCGCGGTATCCGGTCACCGCCTCCCTGATCTCGGTGAGCGCCTGACGGCCCACGGACTCGATGTCCGCGACCTGCGCCAGGGCCGCGTCCAGGTCGTGCGGGGCGAGCCGCCGGACGACCTCGGACTTCACCACGATCACCGAGAGGGTGTGGCCGAGCAGGTCGTGCAGGTCGCGCGAGAACCGCAGCCGTTCCTTCTCGACGGCCGCCCTGGCCAGCTCCTCCCGGGTCGCCCGCAACTGCCGGACCGTCTCGTCGAGCGCGAGGATCGCCGCCGTCACCATGATCGAGATGAACGTGCCGTACACGATCCCGACGGAGTCCCAGCCGTCCCTCCAGAAGGTCACCGCCCCGACCGCGAGGACCAGCGGGAACGTGATCACGGGCAGCAGCCGGCCGCGCCGCACCACCGCGCCGACCCCGAGGCCCAGGAGGGGGAAGAGGAGCAGCCACTCCCGGCCGTACCCGATGGCGAGGGCGAAGGTGAGCACTCCCAGGCCGATGAGAAGGCCCCAGGTCAGGGGGGTCTCCCGGCTGCGCGGGTCGAAGGCGCGGAACACGATCGCGATGTACACCGAGTTGAAGGCGAGCAGCCCGAGGCCGCCGATCCACGGGTTCGGCGCCTCCCCGCCGAGGAGGTGGGAGAGCGCGCCGAGGCCCATGAGGAGCCAGGGGAGGAGGCTCAGTCCGGTGGGCCCCCGTTCGTCGCGCTCGCGCGCCGCCGTTCTCCACCGCTGCAGGCTCGTCATGTCCACTCCCTACGCCGTCCTCGCCGAACGACGGTACGAGACCGCCGCGTACGCGCCGAACAGGGCCGCCCAGGCGGCGATGACGGCGAGCGCCGCCGCGCCCGGGGCGTGGCCGCCGGCGACCGAGACGCCGAGCTCGGCGAAGCGGTTGGTGGGGGTGTATTCGGAGAGGGAGCGCAGCCAGTCGGGGAAGAGGCTCACCGGGAACCACAGGCCGCCGAGGACCGCGAGGCCCAGGTTGCAGGCGATGTTCGCGACCCCGGTGGTCTGCGCGGTGAGCCGGTAGCCGTTGCCGATGCCGAGGAGGGTGAAGGGGAGCGAGCCGAGCCAGAGGGTGAGCGCGACCACGGCCCACTCCCAGGCCGCCAGGTGGACGCCGTTGACGAGGCCGCCGGCGAGGAGGACTCCGACGATCGACGGCAGCACCACCACCGAGCCGGTGAGGGCGCGGCCGGTGACGACCTGGCGCGGGCTCATCGGTGTGATCCGCAGCTGCCGCAGCCAGCCGGACCCCTTGTCCTCGGCGACGCCCGTGCCGATCGACAGGGCGGCGCCGAGCGCCCCGTACGCCGCCATGCCGACCATGGAGGCGGTCTTCCACTCCCCTTCGTTCTGGCCGCCGAGGTTGGTGAAGAGGAGGTACATCATCACCGGGACGGCGATGGTGCCGATGGCGAAGCCGGTGTCGCGCAGGGTACGGCGGACTTCGAGGCGTACGTACTCGGTGATCATCGGGTCGTCTCCAGAGGGCGGGCGTGCGTGGTGAGGGCGAGGAAGGCGTCGTTGAGGGACACGGGGGCGACTTCGAGGCCCCGGATCGCGTTCCGTTCGGCGAGCGCGCGGACGGTCGCGTCGGAGTCGGCGGTGCGGAGCCGGGCGCGGTCGCCGCGGATCTCCACCGAGGTCACTCCGGGGAGCAGGTCCAGCCCCTCGCTGGGGCCGCCGGCCAGGTCGAAGGCGACGAAGCTGCCGCCGGCCGCGCGCTTGAGCTCCTCGCCGGTGCCGTCGGCGAGGACGCGGCCGGAGTCGATGACGACGATCCGGTCGGCGTGGGCGTCGGCCTCCTCCAGGTAGTGGGTGGAGAAGAGGACGGTGTTGCCGCGCCGGGCGTAGCCGCGCATCGAACCCCAGAAGGCCTCGCGGGCCTCGACGTCGAGGGCGGCGGTGGGCTCGTCGAGGACGATCAGTTCGGGGTTGCCGGCGAGGGCGACGGCGAAGCGGACGCGCTGGACCTGGCCGCCGGAGAGGCGGTCGACCCGGCGGTCGGCGAGTTCGGTGAGGCCGGCGAGCGCGAGGGCCTCGGCGACCGGCAGGGGCGCCGGGTAGGTGCGGGCGACGAAGGTGACGAGCTCGCGGACGGTGACCCGGGGGACCGGGCGGCCGTCCTGGAGCATCGCGCCGGTCCGGCCGGCCGCGACGGCGCGGGCCGGGGTGTCGTCGAAGAGCCGCACCTCGCCGCCGTCGGGCTCGTCGAGGCCGAGGAGCAGGCCGATGGTGGTGGACTTGCCGGCGCCGTTGCGTCCGAGCAGGGCGACGGTCTCGCCGCGCCGGATGGTGAGGTCGATGCCGTCCACGGCGCGGACCGGTCCGAAGGACCGGGTGACTCCGGTGAAGGCGACCGCTGTCTCGTTCTTCATGGGGACGACGCTACGGAGCGGGGGCCACGGCCCGGCAGGCGTGGATGTACGGACCCGGCGGTGACAAATGTCCCGGGTGCCTTGCCTCCAAGGATTTCTGACATGCCGTCAGGAGGGTTCACAACTCCTGTCGCCTCGGCTATACATGGGGTCCACCGACCTAGAACGCGTTCTAGAACGGGCGCGTACGGGACGGTCCCCGCACGGCCTCGGTGCGGCCGACGGTGCGGACGGCCGCGCCGAGGTCTTCCATGGAACGAGGAGCAGCAGCCCGATGCCCATCGACCCCGCCAAGGCCGTCGCCGCCGAACCCCGCAGCGCCGAGATCTCCTGGGACCACAAGGACGTCCAGCTCTACCACCTGGGCCTCGGGGCGGGCGTCCCCGCGACCGACCCCGACGAGCTCCGCTACACCCTGGAGTCCCGGCTCCACGTCCTGCCCAGCTTCGCCACCGTCGCGGGCGCCGGCATGGGCGTCGTCGGCGGGCTCTCCGCCCCCGGCATCGACATCGACCTCGCCGCCGTCCTGCACGGCGGCCAGTCGATCACCCTCCACCGTCCCCTTCCCACCCGCGGCCGGGCCGTCTCCACCTCCCGCGTCGCCGCCGTGTACGACAAGGGCAAGGCGGCCGTCCTCGTCCTGCGCTCCGAGGCCGCCGACGAGGACGGCCCGCTCTGGACCAGCGACGCCTCGATCTTCGTACGCGGCGAGGGCGGCTGGGGCGGCGACCGGGGCCCCTCCGAGCGCCTCCCGCTCCCGGACCGCGCGCCCGACGCCGACGTCGAGCGGCCGATCCGCGAGGAACAGGCCCTGCTCTACCGGCTCTCCGGGGACTGGAACCCGCTCCACGCCGACCCCGAGTTCGCCAAGCTCGCCGGCTTCGACCGGCCGATCCTGCACGGACTCTGCTCGTACGGCATGACCCTCAAGGCGGTGGTGGACACGCTGCTCGACGGAGACGTCACCCGCGTCCGCTCGTACCGCACGCGCTTCGCCGGGATCGTCTTCCCCGGCGAGACCCTGCGCATCCGGATGTGGGCCGGCGACGGCCGCGTCCAGGTGGCGGTGACGGCCGTGGAGCGCGACGACGCCCCGGTCCTCGCCGACACCCTCGTCGCACACTCCTGACCGCTTGATCGCCTGATCGTCCGAGGGGAGCCGCACCATGCGCGCAGCCGTACTGCACGAGATCGGCCAGGAAAAACTCGAAGTCATCGACGACGTCGAGGCGGTGGGCTTCGGCCCCGGCAAGGTGCGGATCCGGGTGCGGGCCACCGGCCTGTGCCACTCCGACGTCTCCGCGATGAGCGGCGTCCTCCCGCAGCCCGCCCCCTTCGTCCCCGGCCACGAGGGCGCCGGCGAGATCCTCGACGTCGGCGACGGCGTCACCGGGCTCAGCCAGGGGCAGCGGGTCCTGCTCTGCTGGCTGCCCGCCTGCGGCAGCTGTCCCGCCTGCAGGCGCGGCCAGACCCAGCTGTGCCTGGCCGGCTTCATGAACGCCGGCACCCCCAACTTCAAGCGCCCCGGCGGTGACGTCTTCGGCTTCGCCGGCACCGGCACCTTCACCGAGGAGGTCGTCGTCGACGCGGGCTGCGCCGTCCCCATCCCCGACGACGTGCCCTTCGACATCGCCGCCCTCATCGGCTGCGGCGTCACCACCGGCCTCGGCGCCGCCATCAACACCGCCAAGGTGGAGGCCGGTTCGTCGGTCGCCGTCATCGGCTGCGGCGGCGTCGGCATCTCCGCGATCCAGGGCGCCAAGCTCCAGGGCGCCGCCCAGATCGTCGCCGTCGACCCCGTCGAGTCCCGGCGCGAGGCCGCGCTGAAGTTCGGCGCCACCGAGGCGGTCGCCCCCGAGGCGCTCGCCGACGCCAAGCAGCGGATCACCGGCGGCGAGGGCTTCGACTACGTCTTCGAGGTCGTCGGCAAGTCCGCCACCGCCCGCACCGCGTACGAGACGACCCGGCGCGGCGGCACCCTCTGCGTCGTCGGCGCGGGAGCCCTCGACGACTTCCTCCAGCTCAACATGTTCGAGCTGTTCTTCGACGAGAAGCGGATCCTGCCCTCGATGTACGGGGGCGGGGACGTGCTCCGCTCGTACGAGCGCGCCATCGCGCTCTGGCGGGCCGGCCGCATCGACCTGGAGTCGCTGATCACCCACCGGGTGCCGCTGGCGGGCATCAACGAGGCCCTGGAGCAGATGCGGACCGGCGCGGCCCTCCGTACCTGCATCGAGATCTGAGAGGACTCCGGTCATGTCACTGCCTCTTGAGGGGCTGAGCGCGATCGTCACCGGCGCCGGGCGCGGACTCGGCCGCGCCGAGGCCCTGGAACTGGCCCGGCTCGGCGCCGCCGTCGTCGTCAACGACTACGGGCAACCCGGCCGCGACGGCTCGGGCGAGGCCTCCGCCGCGCCCGCCGAGGAGGTCGCGGCGGAGATCCGCGCGGCGGGCGGCCGGGCGGTCGCCCACCTCGGCGACGTCTCCGACTTCGAGACGGCGCGGGCCCTGGTCGACCTGGCGGTGGCCGAGTTCGGGAAGCTGGACGTCCTGGTCAACAACGCGGGCATCCTGCGCGACCGGATGGTCTTCTCGATGAGCGAGGACGAGTGGGACTCGGTCGTGCGGGTCCACCTCAAGGGCCACTTCAACACCACCCACTTCGCGGCGGTCCACTGGCGCAGCCGCGCCAAGGCGGGCGAGACCGGCGTCTACGGCCGCATCGTCAACACCTCCTCGGAGGCCTTCCTCGCGGGCTCGGCCGGCCAGCCGAACTACGCGGCGGCCAAGGGCGGCATCGTGGGCCTGACCACCTCGTCGGCGCTCGCGCTCGCCCGGTACGGGGTCACGGTGAACGCGATCTGCCCCCGGGCCAGGACGCGGATGACGGAGGACGTCTTCGTGGGCTTCGGCGAGCCGGGGGAGGGCGAGCTCGACCTGCTGTCCCCGGACCACGTGGCCCCGCTCGTCGGCTATCTGGCGTCCCCGGCGGCGGCCGGGGTCAACGGACAACTGCTCGTCGTGCACGGCGGGATGGTGGCGGTCGTGGACCGGCCGAAGGTCTCGGCCAAGTTCGACACGGCCAAGGAGGCGTTCACGTACGAGGAGCTGGACTCCCTCCTGACCCCGCACTACGCGTCCCGCCCGGCGGGCGAGACCTTCGCGGCGACGGAGGTGCTGGGTCTGAAGAAGGGCTGAGCCACGGGGTGGCGGTGGGGAGAAGGCGATGGGCCCCGGGGGCGACCCCGGGGCCCATCGTTTCTTCTCTCGGTGCTCTTCCTCAGTGCGCGTGGGCGTCGGCCTCGCGGCGGTGCCGGCCGTGCGGCGAGGACGTGGAGTCCTCCGCCGGGGACGCCTGGCCGCGGTGCTTCCCGGAGCCGTGCGACTCCGTACCCTGCGTGCTTGCTTCGGACATGCTGGAACTCACCCCGTACGTCTTGCTCTTGCTGTGCGGCCGTGAGTCTAACGAGCCGGTCCGCGGTCCGTCAGAGGAGCCTGCTGCAAAGGCACCGGACGGCACACCCGGGGCTCCTCGACGACCACCGGCTCGGGCTCGGGCTCCGGCTCCGGCGGCATCTCCAGGCCGGCGAGCCCGCACGGCACCTCGGCCGTCGCGTACGGCAGCCGCAGCACGCCCTCGGCCGTCCACAGCCCCGCCCCCGCCAGCCAGCCCTGGGGCGCGGCCAGCTGGGTCATCCGGCGGGACGAGGGCTGCCAGACGCCCACCCAGCTGCCGCCCGCCGCGTCGATCCGCAGCGCCACCGCGCAGCTCTCCGGCATCAGCACCTGCCCCGGCTGCACCGCGAACGGCGTCACGGCCGCGTCGTCGAGCCGCAGGCACTCGGGGAACCGCACCGGCAGCAGGCTGCCGAGCACGCCCCAGCCGAGCCGGTCGTGCCCCGGCGCGTCGGAGCGGATCAGGAGCAGCCCGCTGTCCGGGTCGGCGACCAGCAGCCGGTCGTCGCTCTCCTCGGTGATCTGGAGCAGCGGCGTCACCTCCCCGCCCCGCTCCAGGTCGACGGCGACCGCCTTCACCGGCCCGTCGTCGAGCCGCCGGTCGAGCGCGAGCATCCGGCCCGTGCGGTCGAGCCACACCCCGCCCGTGCAGCGGCCCTTGACCTCCGCCACCTGCTCCGGGCCGAAGGCCCCGCCCGCCACCAGCCACAGCGTCGTCGTGTCGGGGCCGACGCACATCGCGTACGCGCAGATGCCGTCCGGCGAGGGCGGGAGCAGCACCAGCCGCTCGGAGCCGGGCGCCTCCACCGCGCCGAGCCGGAGCTCGCCGGTGGCCGGGCCGGTGGGGTACAGCAGCGAGAACGTGTTCCGCCGCCCGTCGACGCGGCGGGCGACGAGGACCCGGCCGTCCGCGAGGGGCAGCAGTCGGGTGCCGGGCTCCTCCGGCTGGTCGAGGGGGAGCGGCACGGCGTACGGCTCGGGGCCGTCGAGGGTCCACCTCTCCACGTACAGGGCGTCGCCCTCGCCCGCGAGCCTGGCCGCGTACGCGCCGTTGGCCGTGATCGTGAACCCCGTCGGCCATCCGGCGTCCCCGCCCTGCTTCCCGGCGCGGTCGTCGTCCTCGGCCGTGGTCTCGATGGCACACGCTGTCATCGACTCGTCACCTCCAGCCACGAAGCTAGTTTTCGCACTTCCAGCCGAACAACACGAGCCCGCGCACTTCACACATAAGGGTGGCCGTGCGGCGGTTCGGCTGAGGGGGAGGGGGCGGTTGTGCTGGAGTGACCCATGGTGAGTAAGGTAAGGCGAACCTAAGTGGAGGTTCTGCCTCCGCTGGGCCGTGTCCGTACGCCCCGCCGGGACGACCACTACAGGAGCCTTCTCATGTCCCTCCGCCGCCGCGGCACCGCCGCCGCCCTCGCCCTCGCCGCCGCGCTCTCGCTCGCGGCCTGCGGAGGGGGCGACGGGTCCTCCGGCCCCGCCGAGAAGGAGGGCACGGCCAAGAAGAAGGACGTCGCCACCGGCGGCAAGGACTTCGGCGACGCCGCCGCCAGGACCGCGGCCCTGGGCACCGACGCGAAGCCCGGCCAGTTTCCCCGCACCCTCACCCACGCCCTCGGGAAGACCGAGCTCAAGACCGCCCCCAAGCGGGTCGTCGTCCTCGACGTCGGCGAGCTCGACAACGTCGTCTCCCTCGGCGTCAAGCCCGTCGGCTACGCCCCCTCCGAAGGCGACGACGGCATCCCCGGCTACCTCGCCGAGGACGCCGGCACCCCGAAGTCGGTCGGCACCATCAACAACCTCAACCTGGAGGCCATCGCCAACCTCCAGCCCGACCTCATCCTCGGCAGCCAGCTGCGCGCCGCCGACAAGTACGACGAACTGTCGAAGATCGCGCCCACCGTGTTCTCCATCCGCCCGGGCTTCACCTGGAAGGAGAACTACCTCCTCAACGCCGCCGCGCTCGACAGGACCGCCGAGGCGAAGACGAAGCTCGCCGCGTACGAGGCCAAGGCGAAGCAGCTGGGCGCAGACATCGGCGCGGCCGGCGGCCCGAACAGGCCGACCGTCTCCATGGTCCGCTACCTCCCCGGCAAGATCCGCCTCTACGCCAAGGCCTCCTTCATCGGCACGATCCTGGAGGACACCGGCCTGCCCCGGCCGAAGAACCAGCAGGTCGACGAGCTCGCCACCGAGATCAGCCCCGAGAGGATCGACGAGGCCGACGCCGACTGGATCTTCACCGGCGTCTACGGCGACGCCAAGGCCACCAAGAAGGACACCGCCCAGGCCAACCCGCTCTGGAAGAACCTCAAGGCGGTCAGGGCCGGCCGGGCCAAGGACGTCCCGGACGAGACCTGGTACCTCGGCCTCGGCGTCACGGCGGCGAACAGCGTCCTCGACGACCTGCGCGAGGACCTGGTCAAGTAGGTCCGGACGAGGTTGTCCACAGGCCGGGACTTCGGCCAGAGCAAGGGGGCGCGGGGGACAGGTAGCCTTTCCCTCGTGCCCCGTCTGTCTGAAGTCATCGCCGAGCTCGACGCCCTCTGGCCACCGGAGCGGGCCGAGTCGTGGGACGCCGTCGGCACCGTCTGCGGCGACCCCGACGCCGAGGTCACCCGCGTCCTCTTCGCCGTCGATCCCGTCCAGGAGATCGTCGACGAGGCCGTCGCCCTCGGCGCCGACCTGATCGTCACCCACCACCCGCTCTACCTGCGCGGTACGACGACGGTCGCGGCCGGCCACTTCAAGGGCCGCGTCGTGCACACCCTGATCAAGCAGGACATCGCCCTCCACGTCGCGCACACCAACGCCGACACCGCCGACCCCGGCGTCTCCGACGCCCTCGCCGGCGCGCTCGACCTCCGGGTCACCGGGCCCCTCGTCCCCGAGAGCAACCTCGGCCGGATCTGCGAGCTCGACCGCCCCGAGACCCTCGCCGACTTCGCCGCCCGCGCGGCGAAGCGGCTGCCCGCCACCGCGCAGGGCATCCGGGTCGCCGGCGACCCCGCCATGACCGTGCGCCGCGTCGCCGTCAGCGGCGGCTCCGGCGACAGCCTCTTCGACGCCGTACGAGCCGCGGGCGTCGACGCCTTCCTCACCGCCGACCTGCGCCACCACCCGGTCTCCGAGGCCACCCAGCACTCTCCGCTGGGCCTGGTCGACGCCGCCCACTGGGCCACCGAATGGCCCTGGTGCGAGCAGGCGGCCGCACAGCTCGACGAGATTTCCGACCGCCACGGCTGGGACCTCCGCGTCCACGTCTCGAAGACGGTCACCGACCCCTGGTCCTCCCACCACACCTCCCCTGGAGCCCCCAACTGAACGCCGCGCCCGCCGACCAGATCCGCCTCCTCGACGTCCAGGCCCTGGACGTCCGCCTCCAGCAGCTCGCCCACAAGCGCCGCTCGCTGCCCGAGCACGCCGAGATCGAGGCGCTGACCAAGGACCTCACCCAGCTGCGCGACCTGCTCGTCGCCGCGCAGACCGAGGAGAGCGACTGCGGCCGCGAGCAGACCAAGGCCGAGCAGGACGTCGACCAGGTCCGCCAGCGCGCCGCCCGCGACCAGCAGCGGCTCGACTCCGGCGCCGTCTCCTCCCCGAAGGACCTGGAGAACCTCCAGCGCGAGATCGTCTCCCTCGCCAAGCGCCAGGGCGACCTGGAGGAGATCGTCCTCGAGGTCATGGAGCGCCGCGAGGCCGTCCAGGAGCGCCTCGCCGAGCTGACCGAGCGGGTCTCCGCCGTGCAGGCCAAGACCGACGACGCCACCGCCCGGCGTGACGCCGCGCAGGCCGAGCTGGACGCCGAGTCCGCCTCCGTCGCCAAGGAGCGCGAGCTCGTCGCGGGCGCCGTCCCGGCCGACCTGATCAAGCTGTACGAGAAGCTGCGCGAGCAGCAGGGCGGCGTCGGCGCGGCCCGGCTGTACCAGCGCAAGTGCGAGGGCTGCCACATCGAGCTCAACATCACCGAGCTCAACGAGGTCCGCGCCGCCGCGGCGGACACGGTCGTCCGGTGCGAGAACTGCCGCCGGATCCTCGTCCGCACCTCGGAGTCCGGCCTGTAATGCGCGAACTCGTGGTCGAGGCGGACGGCGGATCCCGGGGCAACCCGGGGCCCGCCGGCTACGGCGCGGTCGTCCTCGACCCGGCGACGGGGGAGACCCTCGCGGAGGCCGCCGAGTACATCGGCGTGGCCACGAACAACGTCGCCGAGTACAAGGGCCTCGTGGCGGGCCTGAAGGCGGCCCGGGAACTCTTCCCGGACGCCCTCGTCCACGTCCGCATGGACTCCAAGCTGGTCGTCGAGCAGATGTCCGGCCGCTGGAAGATCAAGCACCCGGACATGAAGCCGCTCGCGGCCGAGGCCGGACGGGTCTTCCCGCCCGGTCGGGTCCGCTACGAGTGGATCCCGCGCGAGCGGAACAAGCACGCGGACCGGCTCGCGAACGAGGCGATGGACGCGGGCAAGCGGGGCCGCCAGTGGGAGCCCTCGGCCTCCACGGCGGGCCTGGACGCCGCGGCCGCCCGCAACGCCGCGACCCCGCCCCCCTCGGGCCCACCCGGCGACGCGACGGCGGGCGCGGCCAGAGCCCGAGCGGCGCTGGCGGGCAAGGCCGGGGGCGCCGGTGGGGGTACGACCGGTGGCGTTGGTACGGGTACGGGCTCGGGCGCCTGGCCGGGCGCGGTGTCGCGCCCGACGGCCCCGGACACCGCCCCGGACGACGGCCTGTTCGCCGCGGAGGAGGCCGTCGCGGCCTCGGTGGCCTCCGGCGACTTCGAGGCCGAGGCGGGCGCCCTGGCCCCGACGGGCCACGCGGCCCGCGCCGGGCTCCGGGATGCGAACGCAGGGACCACCGAGACCGACACGCCCCCGGCCGGCGCCGCTCCGGCCCCCCTGGGTCCCGCAGGGGCGCCGTCGGCGAGCGCCGCGCCCTCGCAGGCCGGCGCCGCTCCGGCCCGGTCCGGTCTCGCGGCGACGCCCCCGGCGGGCAGCGCGCTCGCGCAGGGCGGCGCCGCAGGCGCACCCGCCCCCCGCCAAGGCTGGACCGGTCCCGACATGGGGGCGCCCGCGACGTTCGTGTTGTTGCGGCACGGGGAGACCGCGCTCACGCCCGAGAAGCGGTTCTCGGGGAGCGGTGGCGGCGACCCCGAGCTGTCGGCGGCCGGGCTGCGGCAGGCCGAGGCCGTCGCCGAGGCGCTCGCCGCGCGCGGCACCGTCCAGGAGATCGTCAGCTCGCCGCTCGCCCGCTGCCGCCGGACCGCCGAGGTCGTCGCCGCCCGGCTCGGTCTGGACGTGCGGATCGAGCAGGGCCTGCGGGAGACCGACTTCGGCGCCTGGGAGGGCCTGACGTTCGGCGAGGTCCGCGAGCGGTACCCGGAGGACCTCGACGCCTGGCTGGCCTCGCCGAAGGCCGCGCCGACCGGCGGGGGCGAGAGCTTCGCGACCGTCGCCCGGCGCGTCGCCGCGACCCGGGACCGGCTGACCGCCGCGTACGCGGGCCGTACGGTCCTCCTGGTCACCCACGTCACGCCGATCAAGACCCTGATCCGGCTCGCGCTCGGCGCCCCGCCGGAGTCGCTGTTCCGGATGGAGCTGTCGGCCGCCTCGATCTCGGCCGTGGCCTACTACGCCGACGGCAACGCCTCCGTACGGCTCCTCAACGACACCTCGCACCTGAGGTAGCGCAAACCGCTGGCGCCGGCGCCCGGCCCCGTACCACCATCACCCGCATGACGTGGTCCTTCACCGACAGCGCCGCCGCCTTCCGGGCCGTCGCCGCCGAGCATCTCGCCGCCGACCCCGCCCGCAACACCGCCGTGCTCACGCTCATGGACAGGGCCGGGCGGCTCGGCTGGTGGGAGGAGGCGGACGGCCGGGTCACCGGCGTCCTCGTCGTCTCGCCTCCCGGCGTGCCCGCCTTCGGCGCCATGACGGAGGAGGCGGCCCGCGCGCTCGTCCTGCCGGACGGCGAGGAGCCGACGGCGGTGCGCGGCGAGACGGCCGCCGTCGAGGCGTACGCGCGGGCCACCGGCCGTCCATGGGCGCCCACCGTCCGGATGCGGCTCTTCCGGCTCGGCGAGCTGACCCCGCCGGACCCGGCCCCGGCCGGCCGGGCACGGCTCGCCACCGCGGCCGACGTCCCGGTCGTCGCCCCCTGGACGAGGGAGTTCGCGGTGGCCGTCGGGGACGAGCCCGCCGAGGACTACACGGGCTTCCTCGCCGAGCGGATCTCCGAGGGACGGCTGTGGCTCTGGGAGGGGACCGACGGCCGCCCGGTCTCGATGGCCGCCGTCTCCCGCACGATCGAGGGACAGGCCCGCGTCCACCTCGTTCACACCCCGCCCGCCGAGCGCGGCCGGGGGTACGCGGCCGGTGTCACCGAGGCGGTCAGCCGGGCCGCGCGCGACGCCGGGGCGGCGCAGGTCCTGCTCTTCACGGACCTGGCCAACCCCACCAGCAACGCCCTCTACCAGCGCCTCGGCTACCGCCCCGTCACCGACCACCTCGGCGTGACGTTCACCGGGCTCCCGCGCTGACCGGCGCCCGCAGCGCCGCCGCGCCGCGCGCGAGGGACTCCACGCGCCCCCAGTCGCGGGCGGCGAGCGCGGCGGGCGGCAGCATCCACGTACCGCCGACGCAGCCGACGTTCGGCAGGGCGAGGTAGGCGGGGGCGGAGCCGGGGGAGATGCCGCCCGTGGGGCAGAAGCGGGCCCGGGGAAGCGGGCCCGCGAGGGACTTCAGGTACGGGACGCCGCCCGCCGCCTCGGCCGGGAAGAACTTCATGTCCTCGACCCCGCGTTCGACGAGGGCCACGACCTCCGAGGCCGTCGACACCCCCGGCAGGAACGGCACGCCGGAGTCCCGCATCGCGCCGAGCAGCCGCTCCGTCCACCCGGGGCTGACCAGGAACCGCGCCCCCGCGTCCACCGCGTCCGCGACCCCGGCCGCCGAGACGACGGTGCCCGCGCCGACGACCGCCTCCGGCACCTCGGCCGCGATCGCGCGGACGGCGTCGAGCGCGGCGGGGGTGCGCAGGGTGACCTCGATCAGCGGCAGCCCGCCGGCCACCAGGGCCCGCGCCAGGGGCACGGCGTCGGCGGCGTCCTCGATCACGACGACGGGGACGACGGGGACGTCACGGGCCCCGGGGGCAAGGCCGAACACGCTCGTCATGGGCGTCATCCTGCCCAGGGCGAGCGTCACCCGCAACGAGCGTTGCGGAGCGTGCAACGGTGACGCTAGTGGATCTCGTCCACGAGCACGTCGAGCGCCCCCGCCTTGCCGCCCTCCTCCACCACGTACCGCAGATCGCGCAGCGCCTCCACCAGCTCCGCCGGCGAACCGGGCTCCGCGCCCGCCTCCAGGAGGCTCCGCACGATCCGGCCCTTCGTCGCCTTGTTGAAGTGGCTGACCACCTTCCGGGTCGGCGCGTGCAGCACCCGCACCGTCGCCGTCCGGGCCGCCACCTCGCCCTTCGGCTTCCACGCCGACGCGTACGCCGACGAACGCAGGTCCAGGACGAGGCCGTCCCCGGCCGCCTCCGGCAGCACCGAGGCCATCGCCCCCCGCCAGTGCGCGCCGAGCGCCCCGAGCCCGGGCAGCTTCACCCCCATCGAGCAGCGGTACGACGGGATCCGGTCCGTCACCCTCACCGCGCCCCACAGCCCCGAGAACACGAGCAGCGAGCTCCCCGCCCGCTCCCGGGCCGCCGCGTCCAGGGACGCCAGACCCAGCGCGTCGTACAGCACGCCCGTGTAGATCTCCCCGGCCGGACGCGCGCCCGCCGTCCGCAGCTCCGCGTTCTTCGCGACCTCGCCGCGCAGCCCCTCGCTCAGGCCGAGGACCTCGCGCGCCTTCTCCTCGTCGGCGGCGCACAGCTCGACCAGCTCGTCCAGGACCGCCGCCCGCGCCTCCGCGAGCCCCGGCAGGGACAGCGACTCCGGCTTGAGCGGCGCCCCGCGCCCCGAGGAGGCCTTGCCTTCGGAGGGCGGCAACAGCACGAGCACGGTGGTTCTCCTTCGTCCGTACGGGGATGGGGGTGCGGCCCCGACGGTCCAGCGTACGAGGTCCCGACCCCGGCCCCGCCCCCGTACGAGGCCCTGACCCCCGCCCCGCCCCCGTACGAGCTCCCTCGTACGAGGTGCCGCACCCTGCCTCAGCTCATACGCTCGGTCCATGCCCCGCCGCCACCTCCACGTGACCGGCGCAGCCGAGGCTCCGCTGCGGGCCGCCCTGCGCGCACTCCGTACCGAGCTCGCGATCCCCGAGGCCTTCCCGCCCGCCGTCCTCGCCGAGGCCGAAGCCGCCGCGAAGAACCCCCGGCTCCCCTCGTACGACGCCACCGACCTGCCGTTCCTCACGATCGACCCGCCCGGCTCCACCGACCTCGACCAGGCCATGCACCTGGCCCGCCGGGCCGACGGCGGCTACCGGGTGCACTACGCCATCGCCGACGTCGCCGCCTTCGTCACCCCCGGCGGAGCGATCGACGCCGAGGCCCACCGGCGCGTCCTCACCCTCTACTTCCCCGACGGCAAGGTCCCCCTCCACCCTCCGGTCCTCTCCGAGGGCGCCGCCAGCCTGCTCCCCGGCGAACCCCGCCCCGCCCTGCTCTGGCGCATCGACCTCGACGCCGAGGGGCGCAGGGTCGCGACCGACGTCCGCCGCGCCCTCGTCCGCAGCCGCGCCAAACTCGACTACGCGGGCGTGCAGCGGCGGATCGACGACGGGACCGCCGAGGAACCGCTCGCCCTCCTCCGGGACATCGGCCGGCTCCGCGAGGCCCTGGAAGCCGAACGCGGCGGCATCTCCCTCAACGTCCCCGAGCAGGAGATCGTCGAACAGGACCACACCTACACCCTCGAATACCGGGCGCCGCTCCCCGCGGACGGCTGGAACGCCCAGATCTCCCTCCTCACCGGCATGGCCGCCGCCGACCTCATGACCGCCGCCGGCACCGGCATCCTGCGCACCCTCCCCACCGCCCCCGACGGCGCCGTCGCCCGACTGCGCCGCTCCGCCCACGCCCTCGGCGTCGACTGGCCGCACCACGTCTCGTACGCGGACGTCGTCCGCTCCGCCGACCCCACGAACCCGCGCCACGCCGCCTTCCTCCAGGAGTGCACCACCCTGCTGCGCGGCGCCGGCTACACCGTCTTCACCGACGGCCACGTCCCCACCCCGGCCGTGCACGCCGCCGTCGCCGACGAGTACACCCACGCCACCGCCCCGCTGCGCCGCCTCGTCGACCGGTACGCGGGCGAGCTGTGCGTGGCGGCCGTCGCCGGGGCCGAGCCGCCCGAGTGGGTACGGGCCGCGCTGCCCGCCCTGCCCGACGAGATGGCCACCGGCGCCCGCCGCGCCAACACCGTCGAGCGCGAGAGCGTCGACATCGTCGAGGCGGCCCTCCTGAAGGAGCGGGTCGGCGAGATCTTCGACGCGTACGTCATCGACGTGAAGGAACGCGAACCGGCCGTCGGCACCGTCCACCTGGAGGACCCGGCGGTCGTCGCCCGGATCGAGGGCGGCGGGACGAGGCTCCCCCTGGGGGAGTGGCTGCGCGTCAGGCTGTCGGCAGCGGACCCGGGGACGGCGAAGGTGCTGTTCGCGCCCGCGTGAGCGCCTCGTACAGGGCCTTGGGATCGTCGGCGTGCAGACGGATCAGCCGTACGGGACGGGGCGCGCCGAGCAGCCGGGGCGCGTCGACCGGCCCGGTCAGCTCGATCGTGACGGAGGTCTGGGAGCCGACGGCGAGGTTCAGCTCGCCCTCGGCCTTCTCGTGCGAGAAGCACAGCTCACGGCGGACGGCCGCGATCCGGTCGAGCGGGACGGAGACGTCGACGTGCGCGGCCTGCCGCAGCCGGAGGACGTTCCCGGTGAGCGTGTGCGGGCGGGTCACGGAGGCGGCGTGCAGCCCCAGGACGAACAGCACGGTGTAGACGTCCAGGACGAGGAAGACCGCGTGGACGAAGGGCCACTCGTCGAGCAGGTACGACATGCCGACCGTCTCGACCAGGCACACGAACGCGAAGCCGTACATCAGCGCCGCCTGGTCCCGGCCGTGCGGGAACACCCCGTCCGCGCCCGCCACCCCGTGCCGCCGCCGCGCGACCCAGCGCCCCAGGCTCGCCATCAGGCGAAGCTCGTGCCCCACGAGCCGCAGCACGGGCCCGGGCACCAGCTCGGCCGCGACGGCCCGCCGGGAGAGCCCGCGCCTCCGCAGCCGCACCCAGACGACGCCCTCGGCGGCCGGCAGCCCCAGGACGAGCACCTCCCCCACGAGCAGCACGCCCCCGGATATCCGTACGCCCGCCAGAAGACAGACGAAGAGCACGAACCCGGCGGGCAGCGCGGCGTACGCGACCCCGCGCAGCAGCCGCAGCACCCGACCGTGCGCGGGCGCGCCGTCCGCCCGCCCCCCGGCCGTCGCGCGACCGGCGCCGCCGGCCACCGACTCCGCCACCGGACCACCCGCCCCGTCCGGCACCCGCGTACCCGTCATCGACCCGACCCCCCTCTTCCCCCTGAATCGGCGCCCTCCTCGGCCCATCCTCCCCGCACCAGCCCGAGCGCACGCCGCACCGCCGCCGACTGGGCCGGCGCCAGGTCCGCGAAGAAGGCGTCGGCGAGGCCGCCGGAGCCCTCCTCGGGCAGGTCCACGGCCATCCCGTCCGGCAGGACCGCGGCCAGGGCGCGAGCGGCCTCGTCCACCCGGGGATCGTCCGGTGCCACGTCGGCGAGGGCGTCGAGGAGCGCGTACAGCTCCCGTGCGCCGCCCGCCGCCCCGTGCATCAGCTCCATCAGCCGGGCCCGTTCCGCGTCGGGGACGACGGCGTCGAGCAGGGCCAGGACCTCCCTGTCCTTCGCCGCCATCGGGGACCCGGGCAGCTCGCCCACACCCGCGAGCAGCGCCGCCA
This sequence comes from Streptomyces sp. TLI_105, assembly GCF_900105415.1. GTDB lineage: Bacteria > Actinomycetota > Actinomycetes > Streptomycetales > Streptomycetaceae > Streptomyces. The sequence goes on from NZ_FNSM01000001.1 coordinate 5,818,841, forward strand.
GCTCCGGCGACACGGGCCCCTCGGCGGGCAGGCGCCCCGCCCGGGCCTCGACGAGGAGCGGGGCGAGACGCTCCCGGCGCTCCCTGATCACCGCCTCCTGCCGGGCCAGGTCGTCCGCCAGCTCCTGGAGCACCTCCACGAGTCCCCGCCCCTCGTCGTCCGCGAGCACGTCCCGCACCTCCTCGAGCCCGAGCCCCAGCTCGGTCAGCCGCCGGATCCGGGCGAGCAGCACGGCGTCCCGCACCCCGTACTCCCGGTACCCGTTGGCCCGCCGCTCCGGCTCGGGCAACAGCCCCGACTGGTGGTAGTGCCGCACGGCCCGGGGGGTGACCCCGACGAGCGCGGCGATCTCGCCGATCCGCATGCGCCCAGTAGAAACCCTGACGCTGCGACAAGGTCAAGCGATCGCTTCCGCCCGGAGACGGCCGACTTCCTCCGAATCGGCAGGTAGCATGGTCGGCACGGCAGACGAGCCGGGCGGACGGCCGCGTGGAGATCCTCGAATCTCCCCGAGGAACGTCCGGGCTCCACAGAGCAGGGTGGTGGCTAACGGCCACCCGGGGTGACCCGCGGGACAGTGCCACAGAAAACAGACCGCCGGGGACCTCGGTCCTCGGTAAGGGTGAAACGGTGGTGTAAGAGACCACCAGCGCCTGAGGTGACTCAGGCGGCTAGGTAAACCCCACTCGGAGCAAGGTCAAGAGGGGACACCCCGGTGTCCCTGCGCGGATGTTCGAGGGCTGCTCGCCCGAGTCCGCGGGTAGACCGCACGAGGCCGGCGGCAACGCCGGTCCTAGATGGATGGCCGTCGCCCCGACGACCGTGAGGTCCCGGGGCACAGAACCCGGCGTACAGCTCGGCTCGTCTGTCGGTAAGCCGGAGAAGGGCCTCTGACCAGCATCTTCCTGGTCAGAGGCCCTTCTTGTCTCTCAGGCATGCAAGGGGGCGCTCACTTTCTGTGACTGTTTCCGTGTGCTTCCCAGTGCTGTGTGGCGATCCTGTGGCGATGGTTGTCGCCTTCTGAGGCCAAGCTCAGCCTGGAGACCCGCGTCTCAGGGAACTCGCAGGAAGGCGCACGCGGGACCTTTGTCGTTGTCCACATCGCAGGGGCCCGCGCCTGCGGCGTCTTCCTTTTTATCCTGAATATTATCGCTCGTGGCAATGTAAACGGCCAGGTGGGTGAATTTACCCGGAGTGAACGGAATCGAGACCTTCTGGTCCACGACCGATTTGTCATCCGGCCTCAGGGTTCCGATGTAGAATGCCTCGGCCGGATCGAAACTGCTGAACTTCGAATCGACCAGATTCGACGGGTGGACGAAGGCCGTGAGTCGACGGTCCTTCTGGACTCCGTCGGCACGCACGTCGAAAGTCAGGGTCAAGTCGGGTCGCTTGCCCTCGATCTTCAAGTTGGTGATGGTCGCTCTCCCGCTTCCGTTCGCAGCTTCGGCTGCTCCGGCGACGGCCACGCTCATCGCGCCGATGAAGGCCGCGACGCCGAGAGCCAGTACGACCGTCTCCCATACGATTCCCTTTTCGTTCCGGGGAATGAAAAGGGCCGCGATGCTGAGGGCGAAAGCCGCGAAGGTCAGCCCCAGTGCGATCCACAGCGCATTCGAGCTGTTGTTGAGTGCAATGAATACCCGCTCGCTTCCCAGGCCGAGCCCCGTCATGACGCCGGTAACGGCAACGAATGCGCCTGCGAGGATTTTGGCGACATCGTCCAGGTGCTTGCCGGTCACTTCGGCGTCCTGCCCGCTCCGGACTTGCTTGGGGGGTGCCTCGTTGCTGCTCATGATTGCCTTCGCCGCTTTTCGGGACGGGATGTATCACCATGTCAGGCGAGCATTTCTGCTGGCTGGCGAAATACCCCAGAGCCCCTCGAAGAGGACCCGGACGGGCTAGGTGTGGACTGCCGCAGCTTGATTACAGCGGGGTCTGGGTCTTCTGTTTGAGGCGCATCTTGATCTTCATCGGGCCGAAATGGTGGTGCTGCCGGAGGTAGACGATCTTGTCGACGGTCCCCTTCGGCATGTCCGCATCCGGAGCCGTGGGGTTGCGGATGCCGTACGCGGATTCCACGTCCGCCACCAGGTCAGGGGCGGCGGACCTCGAAGTGGAAGCAGCCGTACTCGACCGCCCGGACGTGCACCAGGGCCACCTCCGGGTCGGCGAAGGCCTCGGTGAGGGCCCGGTCGAAGCCGTCGGCGGGGGTCTCCGGGAGCTCCAGGAGGCGGCCTCCGACGATCCGGCCGGCCGCGTCGTAGCGGCGCAGGACGCGGAGCGCCCCGGGGCGGGAGAAGGGGTACGTCCCCGAGGGCGCGGGGCCGCCGCAGCCCTCGGCGTGGATGAAGACGGGACCCTGCTCGTCGTACGCGCCGGGCTCGGCGCCGGTCTCGGCGGCCCAGCGGCGCAGGGGCGCGTACGAGACGAGGGCGATCCGCTCGCCGGGCGCGGAGGGGCGCAGGCAGCAGCGGAGGGGGTCGCCGCCGTCGATGGCGGTGCGGGGCGCGCAGGCGCGGCCGGCGTCGTCGGTGACGCGCAGCCGGGCGAGGGTCGCGGAGGGGATCGCGAGGGCACGGTACGCCGTGGCGGTGTGGGTGCTCATGAGGTCAGGGTGCCGGGGCGGCCCCCGTGCCGCTGGCGCAATTCGGACGGAGCGCTCCTGTCCGGTGATCCGCCGGGCGGGGCCCGGTCGGCTTCGGTACGGTCGGCTCGCGAGCCGCTACGAAGGGAGCAGTCCGAATGAGCCGCCGTTTCCAGGTCACCTTCGACGCCCACGATCCCCGCGCGCTGTCCTCCTTCTGGCGTGACGCGCTGGGGTACGTCCACCCCGGCCCGCCCGGGGTCGAACTGCCCGGGGGCGCCGACCCGTTGGCCGCCTGGGACGACTTCCTCGCGCGGATCGGCGTGCCGGAGGACCAGCGCAACTCCAGGTCCGCCATCGAGGACCCGGACGGGCAGGGCCCGCGTGTCTTCTTCCAGCAGGTGCCGGAGGAGAAGGCCGGCAAGAACCGGGTGCACCTCGACGTCCGCGCCGCCCCCGGACTGGTGGGGGACGAGCGCATGGCGGCCCTGGAGGCCGAGTGCGACCGGCTCGTCGGCCTCGGGGCGAAGCGGGTGCGCCGCTTCGAGCCCGCTCCGCCGATGAGCGGCGGCCACATCGTGATGACCGACCCCGAGGGCAACGAGTTCTGCCTGGACTGAACGTCCGACCCTGGGCGCGGGCGGCGAACCCGCAGGTCATACCCTGTGGGGCGCTGAGGCGTCATCAGGGAGGGGCGGGGTCGCGTGGGCGTGTCGCTGGACAAGGGTCCGGTTCGGGAGGAGCAGTGGTGGCGACGGCCCGGGTTCGTCGTCTTCTGTCTGTTCCTCGTGCCGCCGGCCGGCATGGTGCTGGCCTGGCGGACCCGTTGGTCGCCCGGCCGGAAGGTCCTCGCGACCGTCCTGTCCGCCGTCTGGTTCGTGGCGGTCGGCACCAGTGACCCGCCGGCGGATCGGCCCGCGGCGGCCGGCGCCCGGCCGCGGGCCACCGGCTTTCCGTCCTTCACCCCGTACACCCCGCCCACGCCCACCCCGCGCCCGATCGTGCGGCGGGTGGTCGCCGACTACACCGGCCAGAACCTGGAGACGGCGTCGAGGGCGGCGTACGAGGCGGGGTTCCGGACGCGCTCGCACGACGCCACCGAGGGCGACAAGATGCAACTCGTCGACGGCAACTGGAAGGTCTGCTTCCAGGAGCCGGCCGCCGGGGAGACCGCCACGACCGAGCAGGGGCGGCGGAGCCGGATCGAGTTCGCCGTCGTCGAGAAGGGCAGCCCCTGCCCGGCGCGGGACGGCGAGGCCGTCGTCTTCCCCAAGGTGCCGAACGTCGTCGGCAAGACCTTCGAGACCGGCTCCGCGATCCTCCGGAAGAAGGGCCTGACCGAGATCCGGGGCGCCGGCGCCTACACGGACGTCGACCTGGCGGCCGGTCACGACGACTGGCGGATCTGCTTCCAGGACCCGGAGGCGGGCGAGGACGTCGAGGACCCGCGGTACATGTCCGTCCGTCTCTCCCTCGCCCGCCCCGGCCTCTCCTGCCCGAGCGAGGACTACGCCCGGCTGCACCCGGATCCCGACCCGGACCGCGACGGCAGCGGCAGCGGCTCGGGAGGCTCCGGCTCGGGTTCCGGCGGATCCGACGGCGGCCTCGCCTACTACAAGAACTGCGACGCCGTCCGCGCCGCCGGCAAGGCCCCCATCTACCGGGGCCAGCCCGGCTACCGCTCCGGCCTCGACCGGGACGGCGACGGCAAGGCCTGCGACTGGTCCTGACGGACCGGCACCGCTGTTGGGGGGACCTCACGGCCCGGATGAACGGTCAGGGGGGTCCCACGGGTGTACGGGTGGGGCATGACGATTTCCGTGAGCAAGCTCAGCGACCCGGCCGTGCGTGCCTTCGTCACGGCTCTCAACGCCCACGACGAGGCCGCCCTCTTCGAGGCCCTGACGCCCGATGTGACCATGTCCGACGACGGCTCCGACCGCGATGTGCGGCAGTGGCTCGACAGGGAGGTGTTCGCCTCGCGCGGGCACATGGACGTCGAGAGCGAGGCGGACGGCGGGCTCGCGCTCGTCGCCGGCTACCGCAACGACACCTGGGGCGAGATGCGCACCAAGTGGCGGTTCACCGTCGACGGCGGCAAGATCTCCCGGTTCGAGACCGGGCAGGCCTGACGTCCCTCCGGCCGGGGGTGGGTCTCCCCCCTCCCGGCCGGTGTGGGGCACGGGGTCGACTCCGGCCGACCTGCGGTACGGGGGTCAGCCCCGCCCGATGTACGGCATCGTCGTCGCCATCACCGTCGCGAACTGCACGTTCGCCTCCAGCGGCAGCCCCGCCATGTGCACCACCGTCGCCGCCACGTCCGCCGCGTCCATCACCGGCTCCGCCGCCAGCTCGCCGTTGGCCTGGAGGATGCCGGTCTGCATGCGGGCCGTCATCTCCGTCGCCGCGTTGCCGATGTCGAGCTGACCGCAGGCGATCCGGTACGGCCGTCCGTCGAGGGACAGGGACTTCGTCAGGCCCGTCATCGCGTGCTTCGTCGCCGTGTACGCGATCGAGTGCGGGCGCGGCACGTGCGCGGAGATCGAGCCGTTGTTGATGATCCGGCCGCCCTGCGGGGCCTGCTCCTTCATGGTCCGGAAGGCCGCCTGGGCGCAGAGGAACGAGCCCGTCAGGTTCACGTCGACGACCGCGCGCCAGGTCGCCGGGTCCAGGTCCTCGACGGGGACGCCGCCGCCCGCGAACGTACCGGCGTTGTTGAAGAGCAGGTCGACCCGGCCCCAGTGGTCCCGTACCGACGCGAAGAGGTCCGCGACCTGCTGCTCCGAGGTCACGTCCGTCGGGACGGGCAGGAAGTCGCCCGTCGGGAGGGCCGCCGCCGTCTCCTCCAGGGCCTCCGCCCTGCGGCCCGCGAGGGCCACCGACCAGCCGGCCGCCGCGAGGGCCAGCGCCACGCTCCGGCCGATGCCCGAACCGGCTCCCGTCACCACTGCGATGCTCATGGGCGCGCAGCGTACGCGAGACGCGTGCCCCATGAACTCATCCGTCCGACACGTGGATGTTCTGTACTCGACAATGAGAGGTCGTTCCCTCCCCTTCGAATGACGGACGGACAGCATCCGTCTGGGGAGGGGCTCATGACCCACGCACAGCACTCCGAGGAACTCCGCGCCGCCGCACGTCACTTCGGGCGCCGGCGGTTCCTCACCGTCACCGGCGCCGCCGCCGCGCTCGCCTTCGCCACCCAGTTGCCCGCGGCCGGTGCCGCGGCCGCCGCCGAGCTCGACGGCCGGCGTGTCACGGAGGACCCGTTCACCCTCGGCGTGGCCTCGGGCGACCCGCTGCCGGGCTCCGTACTCCTCTGGACGCGGCTCGCGCCCCGTCCCTTCGAGCCCGAGGGCGGCCTGCCCGCCGAGCGGGTCTCCGTGCGGTGGGAGCTCGCCCGCGACGAGCGGTTCACCCGGATCGTCCGGCGCGGCCGGGCCACCGCGCACCCCGAGTTCCGGCACACCGTCCACGTCGAGGTCGACCACCTCGACTCCGACCGCGTGTTCTTCTACCGCTTCAGGGTCGGCGAGTGGGTCAGCCCGGTGGGGCGGACCCGCACCGCCCCGGCCCCCGGCGCGCGGAACACCGCCTTGAAGCTCGCCGCCGTCTCCTGCCAGGCCTACCACGACGGGTACTTCACGGCCTACGGCCACCTCGCCCAGGAGGACGTCGACGTCGTCTTCCACCTCGGCGACTACCTGTACGAGTACGCCGTCAACGCCACCGGTGGCGCCCGCGCCTACACCGACCGCGCCCTCCCGGCGGTCTTCAACCGCGAGACGCTCACCCTGGAGGACTACCGGCTCCGCTACGCGCTCTACAAGTCGGACCCCGACCTGCGCGCCGCGCACGCCGCCCACCCCTTCGTCGTCACCTGGGACGACCACGAGACCGAGAACAACTACGCGGGCGACATCCCCGAGAACGGCGTCCCGCCGGAGGAGTTCCTGCTCCGGCGCGCCGCCGCCTACCGCGCCTACTGGGAGCACCAGCCGCTGCGCCGCCCGCAGCAGCCCCAGGGCCCCGACATGAGGATGTACCGGCGGCTGGGCTTCGGGCGGCTCGCCCAGTTCGACATCCTCGACACCCGCCAGTACCGCTCCGACCAGGCGTACGGGGACGGCTGGCACGCCCCGGGCCCCGAGTCCGACGACCCGGCGCGCACCCTGACCGGCGCCGCCCAGGAGCGCTGGCTGCTCGACGGCTGGCGCGACTCCACCGCCCGGTGGAACGTGCTCCCGCAGCAGGTCGTCTTCGCCGAGCGCCGCGACCGGCCCACCGCCGACTACACGGTCTCCATGGACGCCTGGGACGGCTACACGGCGTCCCGGCGGCGGATCCTCGCGGGCGCCGAGGCCGCCGGCGTCGAGAACCTGATGGTGCTCACCGGTGACGTCCACGTCGGCATCGGCCTCGACATCAAGGCCGACTTCGGCGACCCGGCCTCCCGGACCGTCGGCACCGAGATCGTCGCCACCTCGATCGCCAGCGGCAAGAACGGTGCCGACAAGCCGTCCAACCACGACCGGATCATCCAGGCCAACCCGCACGTGAAGCTCTACAACGGGCGGCGCGGCTACGCGACCGTGGAGCTCGGCACGGACAGCGCCCGCGCCGACTTCCGCACCGTCCCCTACGTGACGACCCCGGGCGCCCCGATCGTCACGGCCGGCTCCCTCGTCACGGAGGCCGGCAACCCGGGCCTCACGCCTGCCTGACCAGTACTTCCTGCGGATAGCGGACGCCGACGCGGTCCCGGACCGCGTCGAGCGTCCGCATCACCGCGAGCGAGCCGTCCAGGGGGACGAGCGGGGACTCCGTCCGGCCGGCTCGCAGACAGCGCATCACCTCCGCCGCCTCGTGCCGCAGCGAGTGCGGGTCGTCCTCGTTCACGTACTCCTCCGGTTCCGCGCCGTTGCGCAGCAGCGTGAACCGCTCGGGGAAGAAGAAGCCGCGCGGGACGTCGATCCGGCCCTCCGTGCCCGTCACCGAGGCCGTCAGCGGGGTGTCCGCCTCCAGCGAGCAGGACAGCAGGGCCGAGGCGCCCGAGTCCCAGCCCAGCAGCATGCCCGTGTTCAGGTCGACGCCCTCCGGCGAGATCCGCGCGTGCGCCTGGACCGTGGACGGTTCGCCGAGCAGCAGCTGCGCGAACGACACCGGGTACACCCCCAGGTCGAGCAGCGCCCCGCCACCCACCGCCGGGTCCCGCAGCCGGTGGCCGGCGTCGAAGGGACCCGCGATCCCGAAGTCGGCCTGGACGGTGCGGACCTCGCCGATCGCGCCGTCGAGCACGAGCTCGGCGATCCGCCGGACCAGCGGGTTGCAGTACATCCACATGGCCTCCATCAGGAAGAGGCCGCGGTCCCGGGAGAGCGTGACGAGTTCCTCCGCCTCGCGGGCGTTGAGCGTGAGAGCCTTCTCGCAGAGCACCGCCTTCCCCGCCTCCAGGGCGAGGCCGGCCGCCGTCCGGTGCGCGTGATGCGGGGTCGCCACGTACACCACGTCGACGTCCTCGTCGGCGAGGAGCCCGGCCCATTCCCCGTACGCCCGCGGAATCCCGAACCGGTCCGCGAAGGCCTTCGCCGACGCCTCCGTACGGGACGCCACCGCGACGACCTTGGCGCCGTCGAGCGTCGACAGGTCCCTGGTGAACCGTTCCGCTATGCCGCCCGTCGCCAGGATCCCCCAGCGCACCGTCCTGTTCGCGTCCATCCCCACCCCACAGGTCTCGACCATGCCGGTCGAGCTGAGAGCATAGACAAGGATTCAACGAAATGGAGCAGTCGATGCCGGAGAGCGGCCAGAAAACAACACAAGGACACATAACCGAAACAGCCCCGGTCGTCACCGCCGCCCGGCGGACGGGGCTCCTCGTCACCCTCGTCCTGGGCGGGCTCACCGCCCTCCCCCCGCTCTCCATGGACATGTACCTCCCGGCGCTCCCGGAGGTCACCGGCGCGCTGCGGGCCCCCGCCGCCACCGTGCAGCTCACCCTCACCGCCTGCCTCGCCGGCATGGCCCTCGGCCAGCTCGTCGTCGGCCCCATGAGCGACAAGTGGGGACGCCGGCGCCCACTGCTCGCCGGCATGGCCGTGTACGTCCTCGCCACCGCCGTCTGCGCCCTCGCGCCCAGCGCCGAACTCCTCATCGGCTTCCGGCTGCTCCAGGGCCTCGCCGGCGCCGCCGGCATCGTCATCGCCCGCGCCGTCGTCCGCGACCTGTACGACGGCGTCGAGATGGCCCGCTTCTTCTCCACCCTGATGCTGATCTCCGGCGTCGCCCCGATCATCGCCCCCCTCATCGGCGGCCAGATCCTCCGGCTCACCGACTGGCGGGGCGTCTTCCACGTCCTCACCGCGATCGGCGTCCTGCTCACCCTCGTCGTCTGGCGCTTCCTCCACGAGACGCTGCCCCCCGAGCGGCGGCACGAGGGCGGGGTCGGACAGGCCCTGCGCACCATGCGGGGACTCCTCGCCGACCGGGTCTTCACCGGCTACATGCTGACCGGCGGCCTCGCCTTCGCCGCCCTCTTCGCGTACATCAGCGCCTCCCCGTTCGTCGTCCAGGAGATCTACGGAGCCTCCCCGCAGACCTTCAGCCTGCTCTTCGGCCTCAACTCCGTCGGGCTCGTCGCCGTCGGCCAGATCAACGGCAAGCTCCTCGTCGGCCGCGTCAGCCTCGACAAGGCCCTCGGCTGCGGCCTCGGCATCATCCTGCTCGCCGGCCTCGCGCTCACCCTCATGACCACCGGCGTCCTCGGCGAGGTCGGCCTCGCGCCCGTCGCCGCCGGACTCTTCGTCCTGATGTCCGCGATGGGCCTGGCCATGCCCAACACCAACGCCCAGGCCCTCATGCGCACCCCGCACGCCGCCGGGTCCGCCTCCGCCCTCCTCGGCACCTCCTCCTTCCTCATCGGCGCCGTCGCCTCCCCGCTCGTCGGCATCGCGGGCGAGCACACCGCCGTCCCCATGGCGGTCGTCCAGCTCGGCTGCGCCGTCCTGGCCCTCGCCTGCTTCCTGGGCCTCTGCCGTCCCTGGCACACGACGGAACCCCAGGCCGGCGAGCCCGCCTAGACTGACTCGGTGAACGCCTCAGCTCCCTCCGCCGACTCCCTGCGCGCCGCCCTCGCCGGGCTCCTCGACGGGCTGCCGCCCAACCGGGCCGCGCAGGCCGTCGAGCGGCTGATCGCCAACTACCGGGGCACCACCCCGACGGACGCCCCCGTGCTGCGCGACCGCTCCGACGTCGCCGCGTACGCCGCGTACCGCATGCCGGCGACCTTCGAGGCGGTACGGGGCACCCTCGACGCCCTCCGGGAGGCCGCGCCCGACTGGGCGCCGCGCACCCACACCGACGTCGGCGGCGGCACGGGCGCGGCGAGCTGGGCCGTCGCCGGGGCCTGGGGGGAGGAGCCGCCGCGCACCACCGTGCTCGACTGGGCGGAGCCCGCCCTCGCCCTCGGGCGCGAGCTGGCCGACGGCGTCCTGGACGCGGAGTGGCGGCGCGAGCGGATCGGCTCCGCCCTGAGCCTCGCCGACACGGACCTCGTCACCGTCTCGTACGTCCTCAAGGAGCTCACCGAGGCCGACCGGGCGGCGCTCGTCACCGAGGCGGCCCGCGCCGCGCAGGCCGTGGTGATCGTCGAGCCCGGCACGCCCGACGGCTACGAGCGGATCATCGCGGCCCGCACCCTGCTGATCGACGCCGGGTTCACCGTCGCCGCGCCCTGCCCGCACAGCGGGGCCTGCCCGATCGTGCCCGGCACGGACTGGTGCCACTTCTCCGCCCGGGTCAGCCGCTCCTCGCTGCACCGGAAGGTGAAGGGCGGGTCGCTGCCGTACGAGGACGAGAAGTACGCGTACGTGGCGGCCGTCCGCTTCCCCGTGGCCCCCGCGACCTCCCGCATCACCCGCAGGCCGCAGATCCGCAAGGGCCTCGTCCTCCTCGAACTGTGCGGTCCCGACGGACTCGCCCGCGAGACCGTCACCAAGCGCCACGGGCCCCTGTACAAGCAGGCCCGCGACGCCGAGTGGGGCGACTCCTGGCCGCCGGAGGACCAGGACTAGGGCCGCAGCTCCTGGGTGCAGCACTTCACGCTGCCGCCGCCCTTGAGGAGTTCGCCCAGGTCCATGCCGACGGGCTCGAAGCCCCGGGCGCGGAGGGGCTCGAAGAGGCCCACCGCGGCCTGCGGAAGCAGGACGTGCCTGCCGTCGCTCACCGCGTTGAGCCCGAGGGCCGCCGCGTCCTGGCCGGTCGCGATGAGGGCGTCCGGGAAGAGCCGGGCGAGCACCGCGCGGCTGCCGGGGGAGAAGGCGTCCGGGTAGTACATGACCTCGTCCCGGGCGTCGTCCAGGACGCACAGCGCGGTGTCCAGGTGGTAGTAGCGCGGGTCCACCAGCTCCAGGCCGATCACCGGGCGGCCGAAGAACTCCTGCGCCTCGTCGTGGGAGAGCGGGCTGGAGCGGAAGCCGCGGCCGGCGAGGATCCAGGAGGCGGTGACGGCGAAGTCGCCCTCGCCCTCGTTCACGTGCTCCGGCACGCGCACGTCGTCGTCCGCCCAACCGTTCCTGCGGAACCAGGACACATGGGCGTCGGCCTCGCGGGCCCGCTCCGGGTGGGCGAACTTCGCGCCGAGGACCCGGCCCTCGACGACCGTCGCGCCGTTCGCAGCGAAGACCATGTCCGGCAGGGCCGGGTCGGGCTCCAGGAGCTCCACGGTGTGGCCGAGCGAGCGGTAGCGGTCGCGCAGGTCCTCCCACTGGGCGAGGGCGAGCGGCAGGTCGACCGGTTTCGTGGGGTCCATCCAGGGGTTGATGGAGTACGTCACCGTGAAGTGCGTGGGTGGGCACATCAGATAACGGCGGGGCGAGGACGTGCGCGGAGTGGGGCGCAATGAAGGCTCCTCACGGACGGGCGGCCGGAACGGCCGGTGATCGGTGGACCCCATGGTCCGCTCTCGACGGGCTCCGCGCTGTGGACCGTTCGGGTGGTTCGGAGGACGCACGGAGGGCGAGACGGGCGGCGCGGGGCGGCGCCCACGGCGAGACGGGCGTGCGGGCCGGCACCCACGGTGAGACGGACGTGCGGGCCCGCACCCGCGGCGAGACGGGGCGTCTCGTCCGCTGCTAGATTGGAGCCATGCCCGAGACCAGACCCGCCAAGGCCGCCCCCGACGCCTCCCGCCGCAGCGAGCGCTCCCGCCGCGCCATCTTCGACGCCGCCCTCGCCCTCGTCTCCGAGACCGGCTACGCGAAGACCACCATCGAGGGCATCGCCGCCCGCGCCGGCGTCGGCAAGCAGACCATCTACCGCTGGTGGCCCTCCAAGGCGGCCGTCCTCCTCGACGCCTTCCTCGACCTCGCCGCCCGGGCCAACGAGGCCCTGGGCGGAGATGCCGACAGTGAGATCCCCGACACCGGAGACCTCGCCGCCGACCTCAAGCTCGTCCTGCGCGCCACCGTCGACGAGCTGACCGACCCCGCCTTCGACGGCCCCACCCGCGCCCTCGCCGCCGAGGGCGTCGTCGACCCCGAGCTCGGCGCCCGCTTCACCGAGGCCCTGCTCGAACCCCAGCTCCAGTACTACGTCCGCCGCATCGAGGCAGCTCAGGCCAAGGGCGACATCGACCCGGGGGTCGATCCCCGCGTCGCCGTCGAACTCCTCGTCGGACCGCTCCACCACCGCTGGATCCACCGCACCCTGCCGCTCACCCACGCCTACGCCGACACCCTCGTCGACCTCGCCCTGCGCGGCCTCGCCCCCCGCGCCTGACCCCCTCCCGGCCCCCGCTCCCGAACCCCGGGGGCACCCCGGTTCCGCACTCCGGTCACCCGGGGCGCAGGATGATGGGACCATGGGCAGAGCCGAACGGGCGAGCATGAGGTGTGAGGGGATAGATGGGCGACGGCATCGGCCGCTACCGCGGCACGGAGAGCAGGCTCGCACAGTGGCTGCGCAGGCGCCCCAAACGCACCGCGGCCGACGACGAGAACGACCGCGAGAAGCTGCTCCTGGCCACCGCCGCCGCCGGGCTGCCCCTGGCCCCCGCCGCGTACCCCGTGGGCTACAGCTGTTCCTGTGAGCGGATCGGCTGCCCCACCCCCGCGCGCCACCCCGTCTCCTTCGCCTGGCAGACGCAGTCGACCACCGACCGCGCCCAGATCGAGCGCTGGGCCCGCAACGAGCCCGAGGCGAACTTCGTCACCGCCACCGGCATGGTCCACGACGTCCTCGACGTCCCGCTGGCCGCCGGCCGCGCCGCCCTGGAGCGCCTCCTCGCCGAGGGCGTCGAGGTCGGCCCCGTCGCCGAGTCCGCCGACGTCGACACGGTCGGCGGGCGGATGCTCTTCTTCACCGCCACCCGCGGCACCCCCGAGGACGAGGACGAGTGGTGGCCGTGCGAGCTGGACTGCCACCCCGAGACGATGGACGAGCACCCGGGACTCCGCTGGCACTGTCGCGGCAGCTACGTCCTCGTACCGCCGGCCCGGCTGCCCGGGGACGAGGACGCCCACCCGGTCGTCGCCTGGCTCCGCGGCCCCGAGCACCCGCTGCCCGACCCGCTGAACCTCCTGGAGGCCCTCCAGGACGCCTGCGCCCGCCACGTGGCCGAGCGCGAGGCGGACGGGGACGGGGAGCACACGGCCCACGAGATCGCCTGGCCGCTGACGCGCTGAGCCCCGCACGGGGACGGCGGAGGAGGGCTACGAGCCCTCCGCGCCCACCACGCCCTGGAGCCGGCTCGCGACCCTGACCCCGTCCCGCTCCGTGCCCGCCGGCTTCACCAGGACCGCCTGGCTCGACACCCACTCCCGGGTGACCGTGTTCTTGATCTCGCCGGTCAGCAGCGCCTTGGTGTCGGGTCCGACCTTCGGCCGGTAGCCCTTCGCCGCCGTCTGCCGCTCGAAGTACCGCGTCGCGAAGAAGACGAGCGCGCCGCCGTCCCGGGTCCGCAGCCCGAGCGGCGCGAAGTCCCCCTGGTCCGTGACCCGGTCGAGGTACTGGGTGGCCATGCCCGGCCGCTTGGCGGCCTTCTGCCGCTGCGCCCGCCACTTCGTGGTGTGGGTGCCCGGCGCGAACGGCCCCTCCCCGTCCTTGAGGTACGCGACGTACTCCTTGCCGAGGTCCTCGGGCGCGACCGCGAGCGCGTCGGTGTCCGCGGCGACCGGCACCGCGTACCCCTCCTCCTCGGCGAACTCGGGCATGGCGGACCGGGAGAGGACCGTGAGGTAGGCGACCTCCCACAGCTGGTCGGGCCCGTTGCGCACGAAGACCAGGAGCCAGCGCTGGTCGCCGGAGGACCGGTTGGAGGCGGTGTCCGCCACGAACCAGCGCGGCCAGCCCGCCTTCCGGGGCAGCACGAACCGCGCGTCGGTCAGCGCGAGGGGCTCGTGGTCCGGGTTGCCGCCCGGGGTGTTGATCGAGCGGGCGCGCAGGCCCGCCTGGTTGATCTCCCCGAGCGGGCCGGTGACCCGGCCCGCGTCCAGGGCCGGGTCATAGGCCTTGTCGGCCTTGTTGTAGGCCGTCGTGAAGTCCGCGAGGGCCTGCGCCGCCTCGGCCTTCGTCGCCGGCGGCAGCAGCACCAGTTCGCCGTGGACGGTCACACAGCCGCTCGCCGTCAGCGACAGGACGGTCGCCGCCGCCGTCGCCGCGAGGAACCTCGCCGGTCGGCGGCCCCCCGGGGACGACAGCCGCTCAAGCGGTCGTCTCGGCGCTCGCCTCAGCCTCAGCCTTCTCATCGGTCGCCTTCTGCTTCTTCACCCGCACGGACGGACCCGACCCTATCGGGGCCAGGAACAGCGCGAGAGTCGGGATCAGATACAGCGCCCACACCGTGACCTGAAGGACCGTCGGATCCGGCTGGAAGTTGAAGACGCCCTTGAGGAGCGTGCCGTACCAGCTGTCCGGCGGGATCGTCGCCGAGATGTCGAAGGCCTTGTCCGCGAGGCCGCCGAGGAAGCGCGCCTCCTGGAGGTCGTGCACGCCGTACGCGAGCACGCCCGCCGCCACCACGACCAGCATCCCGCCGGTCCAGGTGAAGAACTTCGCCAGGTTGATCTTCAGCGCGCCCCGGTAGAACAGCCAGCCGAGGAAGACGGCCGTGAGCAGGCCGAGGAGGACTCCGACCAGCGGCGCGTACGTGCCGTCGGAGGAGGCCCGCACCGACGCCCACACGAAGAGCGCCGTCTCCAGGCCCTCGCGGCCCACCGCCAGGAAGGCGGTGGCGACCAGCGCGCCGGTACCCATCTGCAGGGCCGCGTCCAGCTTGCCGTGCAGCTCCGCCTTGAGGTGCCGGGCCGTGCGCCGCATCCAGAAGACCATCCAGGTCACCAGGCCCACGGCGAGCACCGACAGCGAGCCGCCGAGCGCCTCCTGCGCCTCGAAGGTCAGCTCCTGGGAGCCGAACTCCAGCCCGGCGCCGAAGGCCAGGGCGACGCCGACGGCCACGCCGATGCCGATCCAGATCGGCTTCAGCGCGTCCCGGCGCCCGGTCTTCACCAGGTACGCGATGAGGATGCAGACGACCAGGCTGGCTTCCAGGCCCTCGCGCAGGCCGATCAGATAGTTACCGAACACGTCGGTTTCCCTCCTCGATCACGAGAACAGCGCCCGGCCCCACCAGTCGTCCTTGTCGCGGACGCCCGGCGGGACGGCGAAGAGCGCCGAACCCACGTGCTGTGTGTACTCGTTGAGCGCGTCGGACTTGGCCAGCGAGCTCTGCACCGGGATGAAGCCGGTGCGGACGTCCCGCTGGTACGCCAGGAAGAACAGGCCCGCCTCCAGACGGCCGAGGCCGTCCGTGCCGTCGGTGAAGGAGTAGCCGCGGCGCAGGATGGTCGCCCCGTTGTTGGAGTCGGGGTGCGCCAGGCGCACGTGAGAGTCCGGCTTCATCGCCTTCAGGAACGGCTCGTCGTGCTCCTTGGCCTTGCCGACGGGCGCGCCTTCCTTCTTGTCGCGGCCGAAGATGTCCTCCTGCTCGGCGAGCGGAGTGCGGTCCCAGGTCTCGACGTTCATGCGGATGCGGCGGGCGACGAGGTACGAACCGCCGTCCATCCAGGCCGCGGCGCCCTCGGCGTCCTTGCCCGACACCCACACGTGCTTCGCGAGCCGCTCGGTCTCGGTGCCCGCGATGTTGCGGGTGCCGTCCTTGAAGCCGAAGAGGTTGCGCGGGGTCTGGGCGTCCGGGGTCGTCGAGGACGTCTTGCCGAAGCCCAGCTGCGACCAGCGCACCGCGACCTTGCCGAAGCCGATCCGGGCGAGGTTGCGGATGGCGTGCACGGCGACCTGCGGGTCGTCCGCGCAGGCCTGCACGCAGATGTCGCCGCCGCTGCGCGCCGGGTCCAGGTTGTCGCCCGGGAACTTGGGCAGGTCCACCAGGGCACCAGGCCGCTTGTCCTTCAGCCCGAAGCGACCGTCGAAGAGCGAGGGGCCGAAGCCGATCGTGAGGGTGAGGCGGGAGGGCTTGAGGCCCAGGGCCTCGCCCGTGTCGTCCGGCGGGGCCTCCGGCAGGCCGCCGTAGGCGCCCTCGCCGACCTCGGCGCCGGCCGTCATGCGCTCGGCGGCCCGCGTCCAGTCCTTGAGGAGCTGGATCAGCTCGTCGCGGTCCTTCGTCTTCACGTCGAAGGAGGCGAAGTGCAGTCGGTCCTGCACGGCGGTGGCGATGCCGGCCTGGTGCGGGCCGTGGAAGGGGACGGCCCCGCCGCTGTCGGCGACCGGGGCGGTGGCGTCGCCGTCGCGGGTCAGGGCGACGGCGCCGCCGGCCGCGGCGGCACCGAGCGCGAGCCCGGCACCGCCCCAGCCGATGACCTTGCGGCGGGAGGGCGCGGCGGACTGCTCCGCGGCGGACTGCTCCGTGGTGGTCTCGTCGGTCATGGTGGCTCCCCCTGTTACTTCACGACCGCGGCGGCGAGCTTGGAGAGCGGCTCGGCCAGCGCGTTGACGCCGTCGGAGAGCTCCTTGCGCTCGGCCTTGCCGACCTTCTCGTACGAGGTGAAGACGTAGCCGCTCTTGTCCGTGCGGTACTTGTCGAGCAGCGTGTTCAGCGCGGCGAACTGCTTGTCGAGTTCGGCGACGAGCTTCGGGTCGTTCTTCGAGGCGACCGGCTTGAGCAGCTCGAAGGACTTCTGCGCGCCCTCGACGTTCGCCTTGAAGTCGACGAGGTCGGTGCGGGAGTAGCGCTCCTCCTCGCCGGTGACCTTGCCGGTGGCGACCTCGTCCAGGAGTTCCTTGGCGCCGTTGGCCATGGAGGTCGGGGTGATCTCGGCCTTGCCGACCCGCTTCTGCCAGTCCGCGAGGTCCTTGTCGAGGAGGTCGGCGAGCTGCTTCTCGCGGTCGCCGATCTTCTTGTCCTGCCAGAGCGCCTTCTCCAGGCGGTGCCAGCCGGTCCAGTCCTTCGCCGGGTCCTGGCCGTCCTCCAGGCCGTCCTCGCGGACGTCGACCTTGGGGTCGATGTCGCCGAAGGACTCGGCGACCGGCTCGGTGCGCTCCCAGCCGATGCGGGATTCGGCGTAGGCCTTCTTCGCGGCCTCGACGTCACCGGCGCGGACGGCGTCGGTGAAGACCTTGACCTTGGGGAGGGTCTCGTCGGCCTGCGCCTGGACGTACTGGCGGTAGGCGGCGACGGCGGCGTCCATCTCGGGGGAGCGCTTGGCGGCGGCCTTGCCGCCGGTAGCCTTGACCTGCTGGCGGATGCCGTCGCCCTTCATGCCGGGCTTGCAGGCGATGGCGTAGTCACCGGCCTTGATCTCGGCGGTGATGGTGGCCTTGGTGCCGGGGCCGATGTTCTCGCGCTCGGTGACGATCCGGTCGTCCGGGAAGAGGACGTAGACCTCGGTGATCTTGGAGCCGCGGTTCTCGACGGCCAGCTTCACGTGGCCGGCCGGGAACTCCTTCTTCGAGACCTCGCAGGAGTCGTCCTTGGCGACGACGGTGATGGCGTCGTCGCTCGCCTTGGAGTCGCTTTTCTCGGCGCAGCCCGTGACGGCGGTCAGAGCCGCCGCGGTCGCGGCGGCGGTGACGACGGAGAGGCGGACGGCTCGCATGAGGACTCCAGGAACGCGGGGACGGACTGAGGCGGACCTAACTTAACCGAGGCTTACCTCAGCAATACCCGCGCGTCCAGTGATTCAGCTCTCAGGCCGGGCGCACCGGACACGGCAGGGTCACAAGGTCTCCATGGGGCCCTCATGGCTTGGTCAAGGAAAGGTCAAGCGGGGTGGATTGTCCCGGTTCCGGTTACGCCTCGGTAGGGCCGCGGGGAAACGGTCGTACGGCCCTGTCGGCGCGCCACGGGTGGTTCAATTCGGTCATGAACACGACCGCCACTGACATCGACGTCCTCCGGGTCTTCTGTGCGGGCGACGGCCGGCACGGCAACCGTCTCGGGGTCGTACGGGACGCCCGTACCCACCCCGACGAGTCCTCCCGGCAGGCGCTCGCCAAGGAACTCGGCTTCAGCGAGACGGTGTTCGTGGACGACCCGGAGCGCGGGATCGTCGACATCTACACGCCCGGCCTGCGGCTGCCGTTCGCCGGACACCCGCTCGTCGGCGCCGCCTGGCTGCTCGACCTGGAGGTCGTCCACCCGCCCGCCGGCGAGGTGTGGGTGCGCGGCGACGGCGAGTTCACCTGGATCGAGGCGCGCGCCGAGTGGGCGCCGCCCCGCACCCTGCGCCGGTACGGCTCCGTCGCCGAGGTCGACGCCCTGGAGGTGCCCGAGCCGGGGGAGTGGATCTACGCCTGGGCCTGGGAGGAGGAGGCCGCCGGCCGGATCAGGGCGCGCGCCTTCCCGGGGCGCGGGGACGGCATCGACGAGGACGAGGCGACCGGCGCGGCCGCCCTGCTCCTCACGGCGGAACTGGGCCGGGCCCTGAACATCACGCAGGGCCGGGGCTCCCAGCTCCTCACCGCCCCCGGCCCCGACGGCGTCGTGGAGCTGGGCGGCCGGGTCCTCCTGGAGGGAACGCTCACGTGCTAGGGGCCCTCACGCGCTGAGGGGGTACTCCCCGCCCAGCTCCCGGAAGACCGCGGTGTTGAAGGCGAAGGCGCGCCTGCACTCGTCGACGATCCGCTGCTTCTCCAGGTCGTCGGCGTCCACTCCGTCGAGCAGCTCCCGGTATCCCCGCTTGAACGCCGCCGGGTTGGGGATCTCCTCGAAGACGTAGAAGCGGACGCCGTCGCCCTTGCGGTCGAAGCCCCAGGTCCGCTCCGCCCTGTCGCGGATGATCTGACCGCCCGACAGGTCGCCCAGATAGCGCGTGTAGTGGTGGGCCACATAGCCGGCGGGCCAGTCGCGGGCGCACTCGGCGACCCGCTCGGCATACGCGGCGGTGGCGGGCAGCGGGGAGACGCCGACGCGCCAGCCGGGGCCGCGCAGATGGGCGAGGTCCTGCTCCAGGGCGGCCGTGCGGAAGAGCTCGGGCCGTACGAAGGGCCCCGCGACCGGGTCCTCGCGGAGCGCCTCCGCGCCCTCCTCCAGGGCCCGGTACACGAACCACAGCTGCTCGGTGTAGCGCGCGTACGCGTCGACGGCCAGCCGCCCGCCCAGCAGGTCGCCCATGAAGGACGAGGTCTCCGCCTCCGTGTGCTGCTCGTGCGAAGCCGTACGGATCAACGTGGAGAAGGGCGTGTCCAAGGCGGGCCTCCGAGACCGATGGGACGGGAACCAGTGACGATCCTGACTGGTTAGGCTTACCTAAGTCAACTGGTTCCCGACGTCCTGTCGGTAAAACGCTACCCCTTCGAGCGGTCAGGGCAACGTGAGGATCTCGGCCCCGTTCTCGGTCACCACGAGCGTGTGCTCGAACTGCGCGGTCCGCTTCCGGTCCTTGGTCACCACGGTCCAGCCGTCGTCCCACATGTCGTAGTCGTGGGTCCCGAGCGTCAGCATCGGCTCGATCGTGAACGTCATGCCGGTCTTGATCTCGGTGGTGTGGTGGGGCGAGTCGTAGTGCGGCACGATCAGGCCGGAGTGGAACGACGAGTTGATGCCGTGCCCGGTGAAGTCGCGCACGACCCCGTAGCCGAAGCGCTTGGCGTAGGACTCGATGACCCGCCCGATGATGTTGATCTGGCGGCCCGGCTTCACCGCCTTGATGGCCCGGTTGAGGGACTCCCGGGTGCGCTCCACGAGCAGCCGCGACTCCTCGTCGACGTCGCCGCAGAGGTACGTGGCGTTGTTGTCGCCGTGGACGCCGTTGATGTACGCGGTGACGTCCAGGTTCACGATGTCGCCGTCCCGCAGGACGGTGGAGTCCGGGATCCCGTGGCAGATGACCTCGTTGATCGAGGCGCACAGCGACTTCGGGAAGCCGCGGTAGCCCAGCGTGGACGGGTAGGCGCCGTGGTCGCACATGTACTCGTGCGCGACCCGGTCGAGCTCGTCGGTGGTGACACCCGGGGCGATGTGCTTGGCGGCCTCCTCCATCGCCTGCGCGGCGATGCGGCCGGCGATCCGCATCCGCTCGATGGTGTCGGAATCCTGCACCTCGGGCCCGGTGTACGGGGCCGGGGCGGGCTTCCCGACGTACTCGGGGCGGCGGATGGAGCCCGGAACGGAGCGATGGGGGGAGAGCTCCCCCGGTACGAGAAGCGACTGGCCAGACATGCCAGCGAGTCTAACGACCGGGTCTGGGGCAGCATGGTCCCGAAGGAAGGAGCCGAAGACGATGGCCCTGTTCAAGAAGCGCACCACGGGCAAACCGGGCGAGTGGTACTACTGCCTGGAACACAAGAAGGTCGAGGAGGGCCCCGAGTGCCCGGCGAAGAACCGCTTCGGCCCGTACGCCAGCCGTGAGGAGGCCTCCCACGCCATGGAGACCGCCCGCGACCGGAACCTGGAGTGGGAGACCGACCCCCGCTGGCACGACGCCGCCGGGAAGGACCGCACGGAGGACGAGTAAGACCCCCGCGGGAACGGCCGGGACCCGTCAGACGGTTCCGGCCGCCCCCTCGGGGACGCCCTCCCGCTGGGCCTTCCGGCGCAGCGAGTCCTCGTCCGTCGCGGAGTCGTACGCGAGGAGCCTCGGCAGCGCAAGACAGAGCAGCCCCACCGAGGCCACGCACGCCACGCCACCCGTCCAGACCGCCGCCCGGGTGCCGGTCCAGCCGGCCATCGCGCCCGCCCGGACCTGGCCCAGCTGCGGGCCCACGCTGTAGGAGAGCACCTCGATGCCGGCGAGCCGGCCGCGCAGCTCCTCCGGGATCGTCTGGTTCCAGATCGTGGCGCGCCCGAGCCCGCTCAGCATGTCGCCCGCTCCCGCCAGACCCAGGCAGAGCAGCACCAGCCACACGTTCCCGAACCAGCCGGCCGCCGCGATCGCCAGACCCCAGCCGGCCGCGCCGCCGGCCACGAGCAGCCCGTGCCGCCGCACCTTCGAGGTCCAGCCGCTCGTCAGGCCCAGGACCAGCGAGCCGACCGAACCCGCCGCGTACATCAGCCCCAGCGACCAGTCCGCGTCCAGCTCGTCCGCGAGGAACGGGAAGATCGTGTTCGGGAAGGCGAAGAGCATCGCCGCCAGGTCGATCACGTACGTGCCGAGCAGCACCGGCCGCGACCAGGCGTACCGCGCGCCCTCCGCGATGCCCCGCAGCGAGGGCTTCTCCGCGTCGTGCGCGGCCGGCGCGGGGGAGAGCCGGCGGCACATCAGGACCGAGACCGTGAAACAGACGACCGTCACCCCGTACGCGGGCGCGTGGCCCGCGTACGCCACCACCAGACCCGCGACCGCCGGACCCGCGATCGAGCCGATCTGCCAGCGCAGCGAGTTCAGCGCGGCCGCCGCCGTCTGCTGCTCGTGCGGCACGATCCGGGCGAGCAGCGAGTCGAGCGCCGGACGCTGGAGCCCCGCGAGCGCCGACACCCCGGCCGCCACCACGTACAGCGGCCAGAGCACCGGCTCCGGGAGCAGCGCGTCGACCAGCAGGAGCAGGGCGATCAGCCCGAGCCCCGCCTCCGTCCAGAGGATCACCTTCCGCCGGTCGACCGCGTCCGCCAGCGCCCCGCCGTACAGGCCGAACACCACCAGCGGCACCAGCTCGACCGCGCCCATCGCGCCGACCGCCAGCGGCGACCCCGTCAGCTCCTTGATCTGCAGCGGCAGGGCGATCATCGCCATCGCGCTGCCGAAGTACGTGACGAGCCCCTGTACCCACAGGAGCCGGAAGTCGCGGGACGAACGCCAGGGCGCCGGATCGGGCAGCAGGGCGGTGAGCCTGGCGAGGAGGGAGGCACGGGGGAAGGACACGAGAGGCCATGTTCCGTCCGCCGGAGGGCGGGGACAACCGAATTACGGCGGTGGGGGCGGGGCCTGCCGGGGGGCACCGGCCGGTCGTGGTGGCACGGGCCCCGGGGGTCTGCCGACGGGGCGTCGGCCGGTTGTGGTGGCACGGGCCCCGGGGGTCTCCCGGCGGGGCGGGTGGCGTGGCACGTCAGCCGATCGCCGCCGTGCGGGCCCGGCGGGCTACCAGCGGGTCGGCGGTGGGGCCGTCAGGCGGTCCGCGAGAGCCGAGAGGCGGTCCCGGAAGCGGCGGCCGCCACGCGGCGACGGCAGGCTGTTCTCCCCGGCCGCCGCGCTCACCAGGTGCTGCACCGTGTCCAGGTCCACCTCCGCCCCCTCCGCCACCGTCAGCGCCTCGTGCGCGAGCCCCCGGACCTCCTCGTCGCCCCCGTCCAGCGACAGCACCGTCGCCCCCGCCCGCCGGGCGTCGTGCACCCGCTGGAGCAGCCCCGCGTCCGGCCGCCCGGGTGCCACCATCAGCAGCGTCGCCCCGCGCCCCGCCGCCTCCAGCCGCCCAAGACCGACCGACAGGTGCGCCGGCGCACCCGGCCGCACCCGGTGCCGCACGAGCGTCGGCGCCAGCTCCGGCAGCCCCGACCAAGCGGACTCGTCGACCAGATGCGCCGCCAGGTGCCACGGCTCGTACTCCTCCGTGCCCACCAGGAGCAGCCCGCCCCGGTGCGGCACCACCGACGACCGGAGCGCGCCCGCGAACCGGCGGGCCGCCGCCGGCCACTCCGTCCCGGCGAGCACTTCCCGCAGCAACGCGACCCGTACGGCATCCATGGGCCCGCATCCTGCCCCAGCCCGGCCCCGCGCGCGGCCCGGTCGCGGCGGTTCCACCCGTACGGGAGAGGCCCCACGGCCCCGACCGGTCGGTAATGTCGGGGCCATGACTACGACTGACAGCAAGCCCGCCCCCAAGGACCCGTGGGACCTCCCCGACGTCTCCGGTCTCGTCGTCGGCGTCCTCGGCGGCACCGGCGACCAGGGCCGCGGCCTCGCCTACCGGCTCGCCAAGGCCGGCCAGAAGGTGATCATCGGTTCCCGCGCCGCCGAGCGCGCGCAGGACGTGGCGGCGGAGATCGGCCACGGCGTCGAGGGCGCCGACAACGCCGAGACCGCCCGCCGCAGCGACGTCGTCATCGTCGCCGTGCCGTGGGACGGCCACGCCAAGACCCTGGAGTCGCTGCGCGAGGAGCTCCGCGGCAAGCTCGTCGTGGACTGCGTCAACCCCCTCGGCTTCGACAAGAAGGGCGCCTACGCCCTCAAGCCCGAGGAGGGTTCCGCCGCCGAGCAGGCCGCCGCCCTCCTCCCGGACTCCCGGGTCACCGCCGCCTTCCACCACCTCTCCGCCGTCCTCCTCAAGGACACCTCCATCGAGGAGATCGACACGGACGTCATGGTCCTCGGCGAGGAGCGCGCCGACGTCGAGATCGTCCAGGCCCTCGCCGGCCGCATCGCCGGCATGCGCGGAGTCTTCGCCGGACGGCTGCGGGGCGCCCACCAGGTCGAGTCGCTCGTCGCCAACCTGATCTCCGTCAACCGCCGCTACAAGGCCCACGCGGGGCTGCGGGTCACCGACATCTGAGCCGGAGAACGGACCCTTCGGGGCATGGGGGACACTGGACGGGCACCATCAGCCGTACCCGCCCGACAGGAGCCGACCCCATGCCCCGCCTCGCCCTCTACGCCCTCGTGGTCTGCGCCCTGGCCGTCACCGCGGCCGTCGTCTCCTTCGTCCAGGGCAGCTTCCTCGGCATCGTCTGGGTGCTCCTCGCGGGCCTCTCCTCCAACATGGCCTGGTACTACCTCCGCCGCGCGAAGGCGGAGAAGGCCGCGGCGGCCCAGGGCTGACCGGAGCCCGGGCGTACGGCCGGCACGATCCGGAGGACGGGCCCTACGGCAGGTCCGGCAGCCAGTTGCCGTGGAAGCCGTGCGGGACCCGGGCCGGCAGGTGGATCGTGGCCACCGGTCCGGCCGCGAGGTCGTCGGCGTCGAGGACGACCAGGTCGCTGCGGCCGGAGCCGGCGTCGTGGACGTACGTCATGAGCCAGCCGGCGGGGGACCCGTCGGCGACCGGGGCGAACGCGGCCTCACCGGGCGTGCGGGCCGGCCCGAAGTCGTGGGCGACGGACGACCCCGCGTCCAGGTCGTAGCGCACCAGCGAGTTCCCGCAGGTCACGTGCCCGTACGCCGCCCGCAGCCCGGACAGCCGGTCGTCCACCCGGGGGAACTCGCCCGGGCGGTCGTCGCACTGTTCCTCCCGGACGGTCCCCGTGGCGGGGTCGACCGTCCACTTCCACAGCACGGCCTCCCGGTCCCGGTCGACCGTCCCGTCCGCGGCGCGCCGCCACAGCTCGGGGTAGCGCATGACGTGCACGACGACCGTCCCGTCCGCCGCGTCGTACGCGTTGAGGACGTGGAACACGTAGCAGGGGTCGAGGGCGAACCAGCGCACCCGCCCGTACGGGTCGTCGCGGCGCAGCACACCGAGCCGGGCCCCGTACCCGTCGTCCCAGCGGTACGGCATCGTGCCGGTGCCGGCGAGGCCGAGGTCGAAGACCACCGGCAGGTCCAGGAAGACGACGTGCCCGGCGGTGAGGGCGAAGTCGTGCATCATCGTCGGCCCCGGCACCTCCACCGGCCGGCTGACCGTCAGCTCGCCGGAGGCGTCGGCCCGGTGGTAGGTGAGGCACGGGGCCTCCGCGATCCCGTAGCCGAAGAAGTGCAGCTCCCCGGTGAGGGGGCAGGTCTTGGGGTGCGCGGTCATCGCGGTCGTCAGCCGGCCGCCGAAGTCGTACGGGCCGACGGTGTCCAGCGCGGGGGTGAGCTCGTAGGGCAGGGCCGTCTCGACGAGGGCGAGGGTGCGGCCCGCGTGCCGGACGACGTGGGTGTTGGCCGGCCCGGCGGTGAGGTCCCGTCGGCCCCGCTCGTCGTACATCCGGGCCCCGTCGGTGAACGTGCCCGTGCGGACCCAGCGGTTGCGGTACGAGACGGCCCGGCCGCCCTCCAGTCGTACGCCGTGGACCATGCCGTCGCCGAAGAACCAGTGGCCGGAGGCGGCGTCGGCCGGGTTCGGCCCGTTGCGCAGGTACCAGCCGGTCAGCTCCTCGGGGATCCGCCCGGTGACGGGCAGTTCGTGCGCGGTCAGCTCCTCCGTGACCGGGGCGTAGTTGCCGGAGAGGTGGCGGGGGGCGGTGGAGGAGCTCATCGGGCACCGGCCTCGGTCCGGAGGGAGGTGATGTAGCGGGAGGTGAACAGCATCGGGACGACGAACCCGGCGATCTGGACGGCCGTGGCGGTCGTCGAGTGGCCCTGGCCGGCCCGGGCGAGGAGCGCGAGCGCGCCGGCGGTCAGCGCGAAGGCGGCCGTCCAGACGGTGGTGATGACGGTGTTGGCCCGTACGAAGGGGCGCAGCCCCCAGACCTCGCGCGGCGCGGTGCGCTTGGCGACGCCCAGGGTGAAGGGCTTGCGGATGAGCAGCGAGACCGCGGCGATCAGGGCCAGCGTGGCCGAGGACAGGGCCGCCGAGTAGCCGTGCACGGCCGATCGCGGGTCGGCGAAGGCGATGGCCGCCAGGGCCGCGAAGAAGACCGCCGAGCCGGTCTCGATGATCAGCGCGTCGAAGCCGGCCCCTCCGCGGCGCTGCTGCACGACCACCGCGACGGCGGCCACCAGGGCGGCGAGCGCGCCCCACTGCCACTGGGCGGACGGGATCACCGCGAAGACGATCCAAGGAAGGAAGGTGCGCACGTACGACATCGAAGACCCCCGGTTGCTGTTCGCCACTCTGACGTTCCTGTTCTGACATGTCGAAAGTAGACGTTCCAGAACTGACATGTCAAGAATGGAATGTAGAGTGATGCTCATGAGCCTTCGACACGCCCTCCTGGGACTTCTCTCCGAGCGCCCCGCCAGCGGCTACGACCTGCTGAAACGCTTCGAGACCTCGCTGGCCAACGTCTGGCCCGCCACCCAGAGCCAGATGTACGGCGAGCTGTCCAAGCTCGCCGCCGCCGGGCTGATCAGTGTCTCGGCGGAAGGGCCGCGCGGCCGCAAGGAGTACACCCTCACGGACGAGGGACTGGCCGAACTGCGCCGCTGGCTGACGGAGACCGAGCCGCAGCGCAACCCCCGCAGCGACACCCTGCTGAGGGTCTTCTTCCTCGGCGTGCTCACACCGGAGCAGGCGAGCGGCTACCTCGCAGGGCTGATGGACCTGTCCGACCGGGAGTTGGAAGCCCTGCGCGAGCTGGAGCGGTCGATCGACTGGGGCGACGACCAGCTGTCGGTGTACGGCCGGATCGCCCTGGAGTACGGCCTCCGCTTCAACGAGATGAAGCGCGAGTGGGCCCGCTGGGCGGTCACCCAGCTCCGCCGGCGCTCTGACCGTGAGCCTTCGCCGGGTTCGTGATCATGCCTCCCGGCGTCCCGGACGGGGCCGGTCTCATGACCGCTTCTGCGATCGCGGACGTGCAACTCACCGGAGATGCCGAGGAACCGGCCGAGTGCCGCTCGAAGGTCGTCGCGACGCCGGAGCCGTACGGTGGCAGGTACCTGGCCCGGGGCGGCGACATCGACGTGGTGGAGGGCGCCTGGACGCCTGGGCAGATCGTGCCGGTGGAGTCTCCGGGCGTGGCTGCCGCGCGGGCGCGGAACGAATCGGTGGAGCACCAGGCGATCGCTCCGCCGCGGATCGGCCGGGTGGCGTCGACCACGCCGGGAAAGCGGTGCTCCAGGTCCGGTGCCCGCCAGGAGAGCAGCCGGTGCCTGCCCTCCTGGCGCGTGGCGGCGGCGCCGAAGTCGAAGCCGCCGCAGGCGTGTTCCGCATCGCTTACCGGACCTGGCAGAACTCCGGGGCCTCCTCCCAGAACCGGAACAGCTGCGAGCCGCAGTACCGGCTGAGCTCCGGCACCCCGAGGGAGCGCATCAGGGCGTCGATCGCGTCGAAGAAGGCGCCGTTGACCGCCGGCACGAACAGCAGCGCGATCACGATGAAGAAGCCGTACGGCGCGTACGGCTCGATCTGCCGCTTCACCTTGTACGACAGCCAGGGCTCCACCACGCCGTAGCCGTCGAGCCCCGGCACCGGCAGGAGGTTCAGGAGCGCGGCCGTCACCTGGAGGAACGCCAGGAACGCCAGCGCGAACCGGAAGACGAGCGGCACGCCGTCGAGCGCGCCCAGCCAGAACGGCGCCGTGCAGACGAGCGCGAAGAGCACATTGGCCAAGGGGCCCGCCGCCGAGATCAGGCTGTGCTTCCAGCGGCCCCTGATCCGGCCCTGCTCGATGAAGACCGCGCCGCCCGGCAGGCCGATCCCACCCATGATCACGAACAGCACCGGCAGGACGACGCTCAGCACGGCGTGCGTGTACGCGAGCGGATTCAGGGTCAGATAGCCCTTCGCGCCCACCGTGATGTCCCCGCCGTACAGGGCCGTCCGGGCGTGCGCGTACTCGTGCAGACAGAGCGACACGACCCACGCCGAGGTCACGAAGAGGAACACCGCGAGGCCGGGCGAGGCCGCGAAGCCCGTCCACACCGCCCACCCGGTGACGGCCATGACGGCGAGGATCGCCAGGAAGACGGGGCTGATCCGCCGCTCGTGGTGCCGGGTGGTGGCCGTGGTCATGACGGGGGCTCCCAGGGGACGAAGGACTACTGCCGGGGAAACGTACCGGTCCCTGACGGGAGTTCCACCCCGCCGGTGCGGCCCCCGTTTCGCAGGGGCGGTGCCCCCCGCCCGTCGTGGGCAGTCGCTCCGCCGGGGCGGTGCCCACCCATCCCCGCGCCCCCGTTGTGGGCATGCGTTCCGCCGGGGCGGTGCCCACCCACCCCCGCGCCCCCGTTGTGGGCATGCGTTCCGCCGGGGCGGAACGGGTGGGCACAACGGAACGGCGCCCTTGCCGGCGCCAGAGGCTCCCGCGCCCGAACCCGCACCGACAGGTACGGCGCACGCGTGGTGCGGGCCACGGCGCGGAACGCGGAGGCGCCGCTGAGGGCGCCGTCCCGTGTGCCCACCCTCCCCCAAGCTCTCGGCTTCGCTCGAGCAGGGGGACCCCCTCGCCCCAGCGGGACGACTGCCCACACGGCGGGTGGGCGGGTGGGCACCGCCCCGGCGGGCGCGCGCCCACACGGCGGGGGGCAGGAGGGGCACCGCCCAGGCGGGGCGGGGGCGAAAGTCCGGGTGTGGCCCCGCCGAGGAGCAGGTGGGGGTCTCGCGGAGAATGGGGTCCGTGCGTTACTCCGTGCTCGGCCCGACCCTCGCCCGCCTCCCCGACGGCACCGACGTGCCCGTCGGCGGTCCCCGGGTCCGTGCGCTGCTCACCGTCCTCGCCCTGCGGGCCGGCCGGGTCGTTCCCGTGTCCGATCTCGTCGACGAGGTGTGGCACGGCGACGAGCCGCCCGCGGACGCCCCCGCCGCGCTCCAGGCCCTCGTCGGGCGGCTCCGCAGGGCCCTCGGCCGGGACCGCGTGGTCTCCGCCGAGGGCGGTTACCGGCTGGACGCCCGGCCCGAGGACGTGGACGTCCGCCGCTTCGAGCGCCTCGCCGCCGAGGGCCTGGCCGCGCTCGGCGGAGCCGATCCCGCACGCGCCGCCGCCCTCCTCGACGAGGCCCTCGGGCTCTGGCGCGGGCCGGCCTTCGCCGATCTGCCGGACCGGGACGCGGAGGCCGCCCGCTGGGAGGCCCGCCGGCTCGACGCCCGCCGGGCGAGGCTCGACGCCGCCCTCGCGCTCGGCGGAGCCGCGGCCGCCCTCCCCGAACTCACCGCCCTCTGCGCCGCCCACCCCCTCGACGAACCCCTCCAGGCCCTCCGGATCCGCGCCCTGCGGGACACCGGCCGGGCCGCCGAGGCCCTCGCCGCGTACGAGTCGGTCCGCCGCGCCCTCGCCACCCGCCTGGGCACGGACCCGTCGCCCGCCCTGCGCGCCCTCCACGCCGAGCTGCTGGCCCCGGAGCCCCCGCGCGCCCCCCTCCGGGGCAACCTGCGCGCCCGGCTCACCAGTTTCGTCGGCCGCGACGAGGAGATCGCCCTGGTGCGGGACGACCTGCGCGGCGCGCGGCTCGTGACGCTGCTCGGGCCCGGAGGCGCCGGGAAGACCCGGCTCTCGCAGGAGGCGGCCGAGCGGGGGACCGAGGACTGGCCGGACGGCGCCTGGGTGGCGGAGCTCGCTCCCGTACGGGACCCCGAGGCCGTGCCCGAGGCGGTGCTCGCGGCCGTCGGCGCCCGCGAGACCGTGCTCCGCGGCGCCGGAGCCGAGGAGCTGCGGGGCGGCGGCGACCCGCTCGCCCGGCTCGTCGAGCACTGCTCCGGGCGCCGGATGCTGCTCCTCCTCGACAACTGCGAGCACCTCGTCGGCGCGGCCGCCGAACTGGCCGAGGCGCTGCTCGCCCGCTGCCCCGAGCTCCGGGTGCTCGCGACGAGCCGGGAGCCGCTGGGCGTCCCGGGGGAGACGCTCCGGCCCCTCGGCCCGCTGCCGACCGGGATGGCCCTGCGGCTGCTTGGCGAGCGCGGCGCGGCGGTCCGTCCGGGGTTCCGCGTCGAGGGCGACCCGGTCGCGGCGGGCGAGGTCGTGCGGCGCCTCGACGGTCTGCCGCTGGCCATCGAACTGGCGGCGGCCCGGCTGCGGATGCTGACCTTGCGTCAGATCGCGGACCGGCTCGACGACCGCTTCCGGCTGCTGACGTCGGGCGCGCGGACGGTACTGCCCCGGCAGCAGACCCTGCGGGCGGTCGTCGACTGGTCCTGGGACCTCCTGGACGGGGCCGAACGGGCCGTCCTGCGCCGGCTCTCGGTCTTCACGGGCGGCTGCGACCTGGAGGCGGCGGAGGCCGTCTGCGCGGGCGAGCCCCACGTCGCCGAGCCGCCCGCCCCCGAGCCCCGCCCGGCCGCACCCTCCGCCCCCCAGCCCCACGTCGCCGAGCCGCGCGCCGGCGAGCAGCCGGCGCCCGTCCTCGACCTCCTCGGCGCCCTCGTCGACAAGTCGCTCGTCGTCGCCGCGCCCGGTGAGGCCGGCATGCGGTTCCGGCTCCTGGAGACCGTCGCCGAGTACGCCGGGGAGCGGCTCGACGAGGCGGGGGAGCGGGCCGGCACCGAGCGCCGGCACCTCACGTACTACCGCGAACTCGCCCGCCGCACCGACCCCGAGCTGCGCGGTTCCGGGCAGGCCGGGGCCATCGCCCGGTTCGGCACCGAGTACGGGAACATCCGTACCGCCCTGCGCCGGGCCGTCGACGCCCGGGAGGAGGACGAGGCGCTGCTCCTCGTCCACTCCCTGCTCTGGTACTGGCAGATGCGCGACCTGCGCGCCGACGCGCTGTACTGGGCGGAGTCCGTCGCCGCGCTCGGCCCCGACCCGTTCGGGACGCCCGCCGCCCCCGTCGTACCGCTGTACGAGCCCTGCACCGCCACGCCTCCGCCGCTCTCCGAGGAGCAGCGCTGGGAGGCCCGGCGCGGCGTGCGGCTGATCGAGCTGATCAACATGGACTACGAGACCGGCCGCTGGCTGACCCCCGCCGGCGTCGAGCGGCTGCGGCGGATCAACGCGATCTATCCGCCGGGGCTCCCGCAGACCTGCCGGCTGCCCGGCTCCTTCACGGTCTTCGCGGTCCTCCTCATGGGCGAACCGGGCCGCATGGGCGAGGCCCTGGAGGCGCACGTCGGCGCCTGCCGCCGGCACGGCGACGAGTGGGAGCTCGCCCACGCCCTCCAGCTGCGCGCCAACATGATGGCCAACCGGGGCGACCTGGCCGAGCGGGCGAGCGCCGACGCGGAGGAGAGCCTGGAGATCTTCGTCCGCCTCGGGGACGCCTGGGGCGCGGCCGAGGCGCTGTCCTCGCGCGCCGAGGCCCGGGAGCGACGCCTCGAGTTCGAGGGCGCGGCCCAGGACTTCGCCGACGCCATCGCGTACGCGGAGCGGATCGGCGCCCAGTCCCAGATGGCCCTGCTGCGCGCCCGCTACGCCGACATGCTGATCGAGACCGGCCGCGGCGAGGAGGCGGAGCGGATCCTGCGCGAGGTGGTGGAGGGCGAGCACGGGCGCGGCCACGAGCCGATGCTGGCCGGGCGGATCTTCCTGGGGCTGCTGCTCGGCCGGACCGGCCGGACGGCCGAGGCGCGCGAGCAACTGGAGCGGCTGCTCGACGAGTTCCGCTCCGACAGCCTCTTCAGCTCCGATACGTTCTCCATCTTCGAGGGCTTCGCGCTCGGCAGCCTGGCCTGGGTGTACAACCTCGAGGAGCGGTACGACACGGCGTTCACGCTGTCCCGGCGGGCGTACGGGCGCTCCCTCGGCGGCCTGTCGCTGATGGTCGCCCCGCAGATGCCGGCGATCCATCTGATCACCGCGGCCTGGGCGCTCGCCGGGCTCGGCGGCCCCCGTGCCCGTACCGCCGCGGTCCTGCTCGGCGGGTACGAGGGGCTGCTGCCGCCGGGGCACCTGGCGCCGCCCATGGAGCGGGAGAACCTGGCGCGGGCGACGGAGCTGTGCCGGTCGGCGCTCGGGGACGGGGAGTTCGAGGCGGCATACGCGGAGGGCGGCGGCCTCTCCTTGGAGGAGGCCGCCGCCCTGCTCGGTCGCGCCGCCGACGCGATCAGTGAGCGCGCCGAGTCATGATCCCCCGGTCGGGACTCAGGTCTTCTTGCGGAACTTGGCGACCGCGAGCGGCGCCGTGATCACCGTGATGGCGACCGACCAGCCGAGGGTCATCCACACCGAGTGGGCGACCGGGCCGCCGTTGATCAGGTTGCGGGCGGCGTCGGCGAGGTTGGACAGCGGGTTGTAGTCGGTGAAGGCCTCCAGCCAGCCGGGCATCGAGGTCGGCGGGGCGAAGATCGAGGAGCCGAACTGGAGCGGCATCAGGACGAGCATCGCCATGCCCTGGACGGCCTGGGCCGTCTTCATGGTGAGGCCGAGCAGGATGAAGATCCACATGAGGGAGGCTCCGAAGACCACCGACAGGCCGATGGCGGCGAAGAGGTGGAGCACCGAGGTGTGGATCTCCAGGCCGAGCAGGAAGGCCATGCCGAGCAGGATCGCGGTGGCGATCATCATCCGGCCGACCTCGACGACGATCTTCGCGACGAGGACGGAGGACCGGGCGATCGGCATCGTCCGGAACCGGTCCATGACCCCCTTCTTGAAGTCGTCGTTGACGCCGGTGCCGACGGCCATGGCGATGTTCATGCCCATCATCGCCATCAGGCCGGGGGCCACGTAGTTCACGTACTCGGCCTGGTTGCCCTTGCCGGCGATCGCGCCGCCGAAGACGTACACGAACAGCAGGATGAAGATGATCGGCATCAGGACGGCGTCGAACATCGACTCCGGGTCCTGCTTGATCTGGAGGGCGTTGCGGCGGGCCAGGGCGCCGATGTGGCGGAGGTTGGCCCGCAGGCCGATCCGGCCCTCCGCGACGGGCGCGGTGCGCGGTGCGGCCGGACCCGGACCCCGGGTGCCGGCGGGGGACTTGGTGACAGTGGTCGTGCTCACGCGGCGACCTCCTCGGTGATCGCGTCGGAAAGCTCGGAGTCGGCGGTCTTCTGACCGGTGATCGCGAGGAACACCTCGTCCAGGCTGGGCAGATGGGTGCCGATGTGGGCGATGCCGAAGCCGCGCGCGCCGAGCAGGCCCACGACGGCGGTCAGCTGCTCGTCGGTGAGGATCGGCACGTACAGCACGCCCTCGTCGGGCACGACGGTCGAGCCGGCGACCCCGTCGAGGCCGGTCTCGCGCAGCGCGGCGGCCATCTCGGGCAGCCGGCCCGGGTCGGTGGGGCGGACCTTCAGGGTCCGGCCGCCGACCTTGGCCTTGAGCTCGTCGACCCCGCCCCTGGCGATGACCCGGCCCCGGTCGATGACGGTCAGCTCGTTCGCGAGCTGCTCCGCCTCCTCCATGTACTGGGTGGTGAGCAGGACGGTCGCGCCCTCGGAGACCATGCGCTGCACCTCGTCCCACACCTCGTTGCGGGTGCGGGGGTCGAGGCCGGTGGTCGGCTCGTCCAGGTAGAGGACGGCGGGCTGCCCGATCATCGAGGCGGCGAGGTCGAGGCGGCGCCGCATGCCGCCGGAGTAGTTCATGGCCGGGCGCTTGGCGGCGTCGGTGAGGGAGAAGCGCTCCAGCATCTCGTCGGCGCGGCGGCGGGCGTCGGCGCGGGAGAGGTCGAGCAGCCGCCCGATCATGTAGAGGTTCTCCCAGCCGGACAGCTTCTCGTCGACCGAGGCGTACTGACCGGTGAGGCCGATGGTGCGGCGCAGCTGGCGGGGGTGCTTCACGACGTCGTAGCCGGCGACGGTGGCGGTCCCGGCGTCCGGGACGAGGAGGGTGGACAGGCAGCGGACGAGGGTGGTCTTCCCGGCGCCGTTGGGGCCGAGGACCCCGAGGACCGTGCCCTCCCGGACGTCCAGGTCGACCCCGTCGAGGGCCTTCGTCTCGCCGAAGTGCTTCACGAGGCCCCGGACCTCGACGGCGTTGGTGTGTGATCGCGTCATGTCCACCATGGAACACGGCGCCACCG
Organism: Streptomyces sp. TLI_105; assembly: GCF_900105415.1. Lineage (GTDB taxonomy): Bacteria > Actinomycetota > Actinomycetes > Streptomycetales > Streptomycetaceae > Streptomyces. Next base: position 5,852,231 of record NZ_FNSM01000001.1, read on the forward strand.
ACAATCCCCCGACAGGCGACCGACAGCCCGCCGATGGGGGATGTCGGCGGGCTGTCGGAGGTGCCGCAGTGGCTCTACGGGCCTGTCGGTCCTAGTGGAACGTGTGCTCCTCGGCGGGGAACGCCCCGCCGCCGACGTCCTCGGCGAAGGCGCGGGCGGCGTCGCCGAGCGTCTCGCGGAGGTTGGCGTACTGCTTGGTGAAGCGCGGCACCTTGCCGCCGGTCAGGCCGGCCATGTCGGTCCAGACGAGGACCTGCGCGTCGGTGCCGGCGCCGGCACCGATGCCGATGGTCGGGATGTGCAGGGAGCGGGTGACCTCGGCGGCCAGTTCGGCCGGGACGAGCTCCAGGACGACGGCGAAGGCGCCCGCGTCCTGCGCCGCCTTGGCGTCGCTGAGGAGCCGGTGGGCGGCCTCGTCGGAGCGGCCCTGCACCCGGTAGCCCATGGTGTTGACGGACTGAGGGGTGAGTCCCAGGTGGGACATGACGGGGATGCCGGCCTGGACGAGCAGCTCGGTCTGCGGCAGCGAGCGCTCGCCGCCCTCCAGCTTGATCGCGCCGACGCCCGCGTCCTTGACGAGGCGGGTGGCGTTGCGCAGGGCCTGGACGGGCCCTTCCTGGTACGAGCCGAACGGCAGGTCGCCGACGACGAGGGCGCGCTTGGTGCCCCGGACGACGGCGGCGGACAGGAACGTCATCTCGTCCATCGTGACGGGCACGGTGGTGTCGTAGCCGAGGTGACAGTTGCCCATCGAGTCGCCGACGAGGATCACCGGGATGCCGGCCTCGTCGAAGACCGACGCGGTCATCGCGTCGTAGGCGGTGAGCATGGGCCACTTCTCGCCGCGGACCTTGGCGGCGGCGATGTCGTGGACGGTGATGCGGCGCGTGCCCTTCCCTCCGTACAGCGCCTTGCTGCTGTCGGTGGGCTCTTTCCGGGCAGCCTGAAGCGTCATGGTGAACGGCTCCTCTTGTCATCTCGAGGCGCCCTGTGGCGTCCCCGGACCACGTCCATGGTGGCACTTCGCCGGGCGGGCGGGGAAGTGGGCCGGAGTGGCGCTGTTCACACCGCCGCAACGTAAAGCCTCTGCCAGTTTTTTCGATACGAGACGGTCTCGTATCGAAATTACTCTAGGGTGGTGCTCATGTCACAGCAGTCCACCGCACCCATCCCGCCCGCCGGGCCCCGCGTCCCCGAGGCCGTCCACCGGCGGCGCTGGGCCGTCCTCGGCGTCCTCATGCTCAGCCTGCTGATCGTCGTCCTCGACAACTCCATCCTGAACGTCGCGGTGAAGACGATCGCCGCCCCCGCGCCCACCGGCATCGGAGCCACCCAGAGCGAGCTGGAGTGGTCCATCAACTCCTACACGCTCGTCTTCGCCGGACTCCTCTTCACCTCCGGCCTGCTCGGCGACCGCCTCGGCCGCAAGAAGGTGCTGCTCTTCGGCATCACCGTCTTCGGCATCGGCTCCGCCCTCGCGGCCCTCTCCGGCTCCCCGGGCGAACTCATCGCCTACCGGGCCGTCATGGGCCTCGGCGCCGCGTTCGTCATGCCCGCCACGCTCGCCGTCCTCATGAACGTCTTCGAGCGCGACGAGCAGCCCAAGGCCATCGGCATCTGGGCCGGCAGCGTCGGCCTCGCCATCGCCGTCGGCCCCATCACCGGCGGCATCCTCCTCGAACACTTCTGGTGGGGATCGATCTTCCTCGTCAACGTGCCCGTGGTGCTCCTCGCCCTCGCCCTGATGCTGTGGCTCGTGCCCGACTCCCGGGACCCCCGGCCCGGCCGCATCGACATACCCGGCGTGCTGCTCTCCGTCGTCGGACTCGTCCTCCTCGTGTACGGGATCATCCGCGGCGGCGAGCTGGCGAGCTTCACCGACGTGACCGTCCTCGCCCCCGTCCTCGGCGGCCTCGCGGTCCTCGTCGTCTTCGTCCTCCACGAGCGGCGCAGCGACCACCCGGCCATCGACATGTCGTACTTCAGGAAGCCCGCGTTCTCGGCGGCCGTCGCCGCGATCGCGCTCGTCTTCTTCGCCCTCATGGGCGTGACCTTCTTCTCCGCCTTCTACCTGCAGAGCGTGCGCGGCTACACCGCGCTGGAGTCCGGGCTGCTCATCCTGCCGCTCGCCGTCGCGCAGATGGTCTTCGCGCCCCGGGCCCGCCTCGTCGTCGAACGCTTCGGCGCCCGGGCCGTCTGCACCGCCGGCATGCTGCTCGTCGCCGCCGGCCTGGCCGCCTTCGCCTTCTTCGAGGCCGACACCCCCGTCTGGGTCCTGGAGGTCGTCTTCTTCCTCCAGGGCGCGGGCATGGCGCACATCATGCCGCCGGTCACGGTCTCGATCATGCAGGCGCTGCCCCGCGAGAAGGCGGGCTCCGGCTCCGCCATCAACAACACCTTCCGGCAGGTCGGCGGCGCGCTGGGCGTGGCCGTCCTCGGCTCGGTGCTCTCCTCCACGTACCGGGGCGAGATCGAGGGGCACCTGGGCGGCGTCCCGGCGGCCCTGCGCGACACGGCGGGCGAGTCCGTCGAGGCCACGCTCGCGGTCGCGGCGAAGCTCGGCCCGGCGGGCAAGGACCTGGTCGGCCCCGCGTACACGGCCTTCCTGGACGCCATGCACGTCACGGCGACCGCCTCGGCCGCGATCGGCCTGGTCGGCGCGGTGGTCGTGGCGGCCTTCCTCCCGGGGCGGCCGGCGCCTGGAGGTACGGGTACGGGGAGGGGCGCGGCCACCGGCGAGGCCCGAGCGACGACCCCGGCCAGCCGCTAGCGCCGACCCGCACGGGCCCCGCGCCCGCGCTGGGCGCGCGCCCCTGCCAGGCGGTCCCCCGCCCGTGCGGGCCCGCGCCCCGCGCCCGTGTGGGCCCGCGCCCCCGCGCCCGTGTGGGCCCCGTGCCCCGCGCCGTGTGGGCGCGCGCCCGCCGGGGCGGTGCCCACCCGCCGTGTGGGCAGTCGTCCCGCTGGGGCGAGGGGGTCCCCCCTGCTCGAGCGAAGCCGAGAGCTTGGGGGAGGGTGGGCACACGGGACGGCGCCTTCAGCGGCGCCTCCGCGTTCCGCGCCTGGACCCGCACGGACAGCGCGGCGCGCAACGGGGTGCGGGTCAGGGCGCGGGAGCCTGGGCCCGGCAAGGGGCGCCGTTCCGTTGTGCCCACCCGTTCCGCCCCAGCGGAACGCATGCCCACAACGGGGGCGCGAGGGGTGGGGGGCGCCGCCCCGGCGGAACCGGCGCCCGCAACGGGGCGGGTGGGCACCGCCCCAGCGGAACGACTGCCCACAACGGACCGCGGGCCGCGGAACGATCGCCCACAACGGACCGCGGGCCGCGGGAGAGAATCGGGGGGCGACAGGCAGTACCCGACGAGAGGCGGAGCGCACGTGTCCCTGCAGGACAGCGGGAACCCCGAACCCCAGAAGGACGAGCCGACCCCCCCGCCGGAGGCGGCCCGGCGGGGGCGGCCGCGGTCCGAGGCGGTCGAACAGGCCATCTTCGACGCGGTCGTCGGCCTCCTGGAGGAGGGCGTCCCGCTCACCGAGCTGTCCATCGAGCGGATCGCCCGCACCGCCGGGGTCGGCAAGGCCACCATCTACCGCCGCTGGCCCGGCAAGGAGGAGCTCTTCGTCGAGCTCCTGCGCTCCGTGGAGCCCCAGGACCCGGTGCTCACCGGCACCTCCGTCCGGGACGACCTCGTCATGCTCCTGGAGATGCTGCGGCGGCGCGGCCTCGCCAAGCGGTCCTCCGCCCTGCTCCACAACGTCTTCTCGCAGATGCAGGCCTATCCCAAGCTGTGGGAGGCCTACCAGAACACCGTCATCGAACCGCGCCGCCGCCTCGGCATGGACACGGTGCGGCGCGGCATGGAGCTGGGGGAGATCCGCGACGACCTCGACGTCGAGTTCGTGAACGACCTCTTCATAGGGCCCCTGCTCCTGCGCACCGTCATCCGGCCCGGCGCCACCCTGGAGCCGGGGCTCGCCGAGCGGGTCGTCGACGCCGTCATGGCGGGGCTGCGCCCCCGCCCCTGACAGAACCCCGCACCACCGCCCCGACCCGTACGAATGTGCGCGTTCTGTCACAGCCTGCCCGCCCACGCCGCCCGCAGGAACCCGCCACGCGCCGATGTCGTCCCTGGGTGAGTACGACGGACCCGTCATCGCCTAGTGTCGATGCCGGGTCACGGAGCGGGACAGCACGGCAGCAAGGCAGTGAGGACAGTGCGATGGCGCGGGTGGACATGACGGAGACCGACCACGGCGGCGCGGGGAGCGGGCGCCCCCGGTCCCGGTTCCGGACCGCGCTCGACGGGCTCCGCCGCGATCCCGGGATCTGGCGCCGGGGCATCCTGCTCGCCCTGACCGCCGTGGCGCTCACCCTGTTCATGGTGTTCCACTCGGACATCCCCAACCGGATCGGCAACCTGGGCAGCCTCACCGAGACCTTCCTGCCCTGGCTCGGCGTCTTCGTGCCGCTCCTGCTGGTGCTCGCCCTCGTGCGCCGCTCCGCGACCGCGCTGATCGCCCTGCTGCTGCCGGCCGCGGTGTGGCTCAACCTCTTCGGCGGTCTCGTCGCCGACAAGTCGGCCCCGGGCGGCGACCTGACCGTCGCCACCCACAACGTGAACGCCGACAACACCGACCCCGAGGGCACGGCCCGCCTCCTTGCCGCCTCCGGCGTCGACGTGCTCGCCCTGGAGGAGCTGAAGGGCGACATGGTCCCGGTCTACGAGAAGGGCCTCGCCGAGACCTACCCGTACCACTCCGTCCAGGGCACGGTCGGCCTCTGGAGCAAGCTGCCGCTGCGGGCCGCGCAGCCCGTCGACATCCACATGGGCTGGACCCGCGCCATGCGCGCCTCGATCGTCACGCCGAAGGGCGAGGTGGCCGTGTACGTCGCCCACCTCCCGTCCGTCCGGGTCAAGCTGAACGCCGGCTTCACCGCCAACCAGCGCGACACCAGCGCCAACGCCCTCGGCGAGGCCATCGCCGACGACCGGCACGAGCGGATCGTCCTCCTCGGCGACCTCAACGGCACCATGAACGACCGCGCCCTCAACGCCGTCACCTCGCAGCTGCGCTCCACCCAGGGCGCGGCGGGCGACGGCTTCGGCTTCAGCTGGCCGGCCTCGTTCCCGATGGCCCGGATCGACCAGATCATGGTCAAGGGCGTGGAGCCGATGTCCTCCTGGGCGCTGCCGGAGACGATGAGCGACCACCTTCCGGTCGCCGCCCGTGTGAAGCTCTGAAACCTCCCCTTCACCCTCCGGAAGCCGCCGGGAAGAAAACGTCTGAGACGATTTGTTTCGTCGAAGAACTAATTCCCGGAAAGGCTCTCCCCATGCCCCTGGCGCTGCTCGCGCTCGCCGTCTCCGCCTTCGGCATCGGCACCACCGAATTCGTGATGATGGGCCTGCTCCCGCAGGTCGCCGACGACCTCGGCACCTCCGTCCCCACCGCCGGGTACCTCGTCTCGGCGTACGCGATCGGAGTGGTCGTCGGCGCCCCGCTCCTCACGGCGCTCGGCTCGCGGATCCCGCGCAAGCGGATGCTCCTGCTGCTCATGGCCCTCTTCACGGTCGGCAACCTCGCCTCCGCGCTCGCCCCCGGCTTCGGCTGGCTCCTCGCCGGTCGGGTCCTCGCCGGGCTCCCGCACGGCGCGTTCTTCGGCCTCGGAGCGGTCGTCGCCGCCCGGCTCGTGCACGAGGACCGGCAGGCGCGGGCGGTCGCCACGATGTTCCTCGGCCTCACCGTCGCCAACATCCTCGGCGTGCCGGCCGCGACCCTGCTCGGCCAGCACCTCGGCTGGCGGGCCACCTTCCTCGTGGTCTCCGCGATCGGCCTGCTCGCCATGGCCGCGCTCGCCCGCCTCGTCCCGCACGTCCCCGTGGACGGGCGGCAGGGCCTCGGCCGCGAGGTGCGCGCCCTCGGCAGGCCGCAGGTGCTGCTCGGTCTGCTCACGGCCGTCTTCGGCTTCGCGGGCGTCTTCGCCGTCTACTCGTACCTCGCCTCGATGACGACCGAGGTGATGGGCTTCGGCGACTCCACCGTCACGATCGTCCTCGCCCTCTTCGGCCTCGGCATGACCGGCGGGGCGCTCGCCGCCGGACCGCTGACCGACCGGGCGCTGCGCCCCACGCTGTACGGCTCGCTCGCGGCCCTCGTCCTCGCCCTGGTCGCCTTCCGCTTCACCGTCCACGTGCCCTGGCTGGCGCTCGTCACGGTCGTCGTGCTCGGCGCGGTCGGCTTCATGACGACCACCCCGCTCCAGATGCTGGTCATGAACAAGGCGAAGGACGCCCCGACGCTCGCCTCCGCCTCCAACCACTCCGCCTTCAACCTCGCCAACGCGGGCGGCGCCTGGGCCGGCGGGGCCGCCGTCGCCGCCGGCTGGGGCTGGACCTCCCCGACCCTCGTCGGCGCGGGCCTCACCGCCGTCGGCCTCCTGATCGCGGCCGTGGCGGGCCTCCTCGACCGCCCCGGCACGGGGAAGGGGGCCTCCCGCGTCGTCGCGGGAAGCCTCCCGGCCGCCGACCGGGCCGTTCAGCCGGAACGAGCCGGCTGAACGCGCGGGATCACAGGACGTCTTCCTCCTCGCTCTCGTCGTCGGGCGACGGAGGAACCGGCTCCGCCAACGGGCGAGTGTCGATCAAGGTGGCGTCGAGTTGCCGGACGAGCGCGCGGATCCGGTCCCGGTCCGCCCCTCGGCCCAGCGGACGCTCCCGCAGGTCATGGGGGAACTGCACCGGGCATCGGGGTCGCCCTTCAGCGGCCGGGCGCGCGTGCCGCCTCGCCGATCTTCGGCGGGAAACGTTCGCCCCGCCGATGGCCTCCGGCGCGCGGGGAGCCCACAGCGCGGGCGCGCGCACGGAGGTCGCTCCACCGTCCGGCCGGTCAGCCGGTCGTCCTCTCCCGCCAGCGGTTCGTGATCGGCAGCCGCCGGTCCTTGCCGAAGCCCTTCGCCGAGATCTTGGTGCCCGGCGGGTACTGGCGCCGCTTGTACTCCGCCCTGTCCACCATCCGCAGCGTCCGCGTCACCAGTTCCTCGTCGAACCCGGCCGCCACGACGGCGTCCCGGCCCTGGTCCTGGTCCACGTACAGCGAGAGGATCGCGTCCAGGACCTCGTAGTCCGGCAGCGAGTCCGTGTCGACCTGGCCGGGGCGCAGTTCGGCGCTGGGCGGCTTGGTGATCGAGCTCTCCGGGATCGGCGGGGTCTGGCCCCGGTCCTCGGCCGCCCGGTTCCGCCAGCGGGCGAGGCGGAAGACGGTCGACTTGTAGACGTCCTTGATGGGGCCGAACGCACCGACGGAGTCGCCGTACAGCGTCGAGTAGCCCACCGCCAGCTCCGACTTGTTGCCGGGCGCGAGGACGATGTGCCCCTCCTGGTTGGAGAGCGCCATCAGCATCGTGCCGCGCAGCCGCGACTGGAGGTTCTCCTCGGCGAGACCGGTGAGCCCCAGCGCGCCCATGTACGCGTCGAACATCGGCTCGATCGACACGGTGCGGAAGTGCAGCCCGGTCCGGCGGGCCAACTCGGCCGCGTCACCGCGCGAGTGGTCGGATGAGTACTTCGAGGGCATCGACACGCCGTACACGTTGTCCGCGCCGAGCGCGTCGCAGGCGATCGCCGCGACGAGCGCCGAGTCGATGCCGCCGGAGAGCCCGACGAGCACCGAGCGGAAACCGTTCTTCGCGACATACGCCCGCAGGCCGATCACCAGCGCCGAGTAGATCTCCTCGTCGTCGTCGAGCCGGTGCGCGTAGCCGCCCAGCAGCTCCGGCTCGTACGCCGGCAGCGGCTCCTCCGACAGCACCACCCGGTCGATCCGCAGCCCGTCGTCCACCACGCCTTCGGGCGCGTCCGCCTCCGCCGCCGGCAGCTCCAGGTCGAGGATCACACTGCCCTCCACGAACTGCGGCGCACGCGCGACGACTTCGCCGGCCGCGTCCACGACGATCGAGTCGCCGTCGAAGACCAGCTCGTCCTGACCGCCCATCATGGCCAGGTACGCGGTGACGCACCCCGCCTCCTGGGCCCGCTTGCGGACCAGTTCGAGCCGGGTGTCGTCCTTGTTCCGCTCGTACGGCGAGGCGTTGACCGAGAGCAGCAGCCCCGCCCGGGCGCTGCGCGTCGCCGGGACCCGGCCCCCCTCCTGCCAGAGGTCCTCGCAGATCGCCAGCGCCACGTCGACGCCGTGGACGCGGACGACCGGCAGGGTGTCGCCCTGCACGAAGTAGCGGTACTCGTCGAAGACGCCGTAGTTCGGCAGGTGGTGCTTGGCGAAGCGCAGCACCACCTCGCCGCCGTACAGCACGGCCGCGGCGTTCTCCGGCGAGCCGGCCGGCCGGCCGAGCCGCGGCTCGGCCCGCTCGGAGCGGTCGAGGTAGCCGACGACGACCGGCAGCTCCCCGAACCCCTCGTCCGCGAGGCGCCGGGCGAGCCCGCGCAGGGCCGTCCGGGACGCCTCGACGAAGGAGGAGCGCAGGGCGAGGTCCTCGACGGGATATCCGGTCAGCGCCATCTCGGGGAACGCGACGAGATGCGCGCCCTGCCCGGCGGCGTGCCGGGTCCAGTGCACGATCGCCTCGGCGTTCCCGGCGAGGTCTCCGACGGTCGAGTCGATCTGATTCAGGGCGAGGCGTAGTTGAGGCACCCGCCCAGTGTAATCGTCAGACCGACGCTATGTCCTGGGGACAGGACACGGAACCGCGCCCGGTCCCGCGCTACTTCACCGGGCCGGACCAGATCGCCGGCTCGTAGGCGAGCAGCTGCGGCGCCAGTTCCAGCCGCACCTCGCCGTCCGCGTCCGCCGGCACCGAGAACGCGTAGCCGGCCTCGGCCCGCTTGCCCGGGAGCACCGTGCCCCGGAACACCCCGGTCGCCCCGCTCCCGTCGAAGATCGCCTCCACCGGTGCGCCGTCCGCGTCGCGCACCTCCGGGAGCGCGGTGCTGACGTCGACGGCCTTCCCGCTGCCGTTGACGATCGTGATCGTCACGCGCACCGCCGTGTCGCCCCGCTCGTACCCGGCGGCGAACCGGTCGGGCGTGAACGGCCGGGGCTTCGAGACCGTGACCCTCACCCCGTCCTCGTACGCATGGGTCTCGCCGAACGCCAGCTCCGCGGGCGCGGTCCCCTCCGGTGCGCCCGGCGCCTCCGGCGCGGCGGAGGCCCACTCCGGCTCGCGGACCGGGTCGCCCACGGCGTCCGACGCGCGCGCGAACAGGACGAGGACGAGCAGCCAGGCCGCCGAGAGGAGGATCGCCAGGGCCCCGAGCGCGATACCGACGATCGCCGACACCCGGCCGGCCCCCGGGGCCGCCCGGACGAGACCGACGACGCCGAGGACGAGCGCCAGGACGCCCAGGATCCCCCCGACCCAGAAGAGGAACGGGGCGATCGCGAGGAACAGACCGACGACGCCGAGGACGAGCGCGGCCACGCCGAGACCGGTGCGGACGGCCGACACGGCGTACGGATACGGCCCGGCTGCGCCGGACTCCGGCGGCACTTCGGGCGAGCCCGCTCCCGGTGGCATCCCCGATCCGGCGGGCGGGCCCGGCCGCGGCGGCACACCCTGCCCCTCGGGAGCCCCCGGGCCGGGGGCGGGCTTCTCCATGGGCGTGGTCATGCGGGGCCTCCGAGTCGATCCGAAACGCCGACGGTAGACCGGCCCAAGAGGGTCTGGCCAGGGGTTTCACGGCCGAAGAGGAGGCCCTGGACCGTCTCGCCGGTGGTACGGGGGCCCGGCTGCTCCCCGTCGTCCCCGGGGCCGGGGGCGACCCCTCCGCGCGGCCCACGAGTGCCGAGCCGGCTCCCGCCCTGACGCCCGAGCGCCACCGCCCGGACACGAGGGTCCGGGCGGTGGCTCGAAACGGATCGGTGAGCGGGTCAGGAACCGGCGTAGACGCTCGAGACGAACGCCTTGATCTGCTCGTCCGACAGGTGCTGGGCCAGATCGGCCTCGCTGATCATGCCGACGAGCCGCTTGTCCTCGATGACCGGCAGCCGCCGGATCTGGTGGCTCTGCATCTCCTCCAGGACGACGCCCACGTCCGCGTCCGACTCGACCCAGCGCGGAGTGCCCTTCGCCATCTCACCGCAGGTGATCCTCGACGGGTCGTGGCCCTCGGCCACACAGCCGACCACGATGTCGCGGTCCGTGATGATGCCGCAGAGCCGTTCGTTCTCGTCGGCGATGGGCAGCGAGCCCACGTTGTGGTCGCGCATCATCTGCGCGGCACGGTCGAGCGTCTCGTGTGCCGGGATCCACTGGGCCCCGGAATGCATGATGTCCTTCGCCGTGGTCATGGGGTGCGTACCTTTCGTCGAACGTCGTCGTACGAAGTCCCCGAGCCCCATCCATTGTGTGCGGACGGCGCGGCCCCCGCGACCGCAGCGGGTCGCGGGGGCCGTGTGCCGGGTCCGGCGGGGGTCAGGCCCCGCGCTTCTTCAGCATGTCCGCCATCAGCGCCATCTCGGCCGTCTGCGCGTCGACCATGCCCTGCGCGAGGTTCCGCTCGATCTCCACGCCGCACTTCTGGACACAGCCCTCGGCCATGTGGACCCCGCCCTTGTGGTGCGCGGTCATGAGCTTCAGGTACAGGACCTCGGCCTCCCGGCCGTCGGCCTTCCGCAACTCGTCCAGCTGCGCGTTGGTCGCCATGCCCGGCATCAGGGCCCCGTCCAGGTCGCCCGTGTCCCCCGAACCGCCCATGCCCATCCAGGCCATCGGCTCGACACCGGACTCGTTCTTGGGCAGCCCCCACAGGTCGAGCCAGCCGAGCATCATGCCCCGCTGGTTGGCCTGGGTGTTGGCGATGTCGTACGCGAGCCGCCGGACCTCCTCGTCCTTCGTCCGGTCCCGGACGATGAACGACATCTCGACGGCCTGCTGGTGATGGACGGCCATGTCCCGGGCGAAGCCGGCGTCCGCGGACGAGGAGGCCGGGGTGCTCGGCGCCTCGTCACGGTCGGCGGAGGCGACGGTGACCGCGCCCCCGGCGAACAGCAGCGCGAGGACGACGGCGGCGACCGCCGCCCCCTGCGTACGGTCGAGCCTCACTGGCCCATCCCCGTGCCGCCCTGGCCGTCCGCGCCGATCCCGCCGGTGCAGGCCGCGCCCGGCTCCGGGGTCTGCGGCCCCTGCACGTACTTCGTGAAGAAGGCGTCGACGCGCGGGTCGTCCGCGCCGTCCACGGTCACCTGCTTGCCCCAGGCGGACAGCATGATCGCGCCGGCCTGGTCGTCCACCGGGCTCATCAGCGAGTACTTGGTCTTGCCGACCTTGTCGGCCAGCTTCTTCACGTCGGCCTGCGAGGCCGACTTGTTGTACGTCACCCAGACGGCCCCGTGCTCCAGCGAGTGCACGGCGTTCACGTCGGCGATCTTCTTCGTGTAGACCACGCCGTCGCAGTTCTGCCAGACCGGGTTGTGGTCGCCGCCGACCGGCGGCTTCATGTCGTACTTGACGGCCGTCTCGACGTGGTTGCGGCCGAGCTTCTTCGGGTCCCAGGACTTCTCGGCCGCGATGGGGGCCTTCGCGGCGGCGTCCTTGGCGTCCTGCTCGTCGGACTTCTTCATCAGCACGAAGGTGCCGAAGCCGACGAGACTCAGCACGACGACGGCGGAGACGCCGACGGTGATCAGGCGGTTGCGGCGCTCACGGGCCTGCTCGGCGCGGCGCATCTCCTCTATTCGGGCGCGGCGGTCGGCGGTGGCGGAGCGATTGGCGGCCATGGTGATGTCGTCCTTCTTCAGGAGTGGGGTGGAGTTCGGGGGTGGACGTGCGGGGACGGGCCCGCCACGGGGCGGGGCGCCCGTCGTCGCTACGTCCGGAGAACTTGAAGGACGTGCAGGTCCGGCGCGCGCGGCCGGGCGTCCGAGCGGCGCGACGGCCCGTCACCGGAGGGCGGCGCGAGACGCGGCGTCCCCTCGTCCGCCTGCGGCGGGGTGTCGAGCGGGGGCGCGCTGAGCACCGCGGGGGAGAGCGAGGGGAAGAGGGAGCAGCCGCCGCGGTCGTACGGGCAGATGTACTCGCCGGTGGCGGCGACGGCCGTCACCGTCCGCGGAGCCGCCTCATGAGAGGCGCCGTGCCGCTCCGGCACCGTCCCCTGACAGAGGAAGAGCGCGGCGAGGAGCGTCGCCACGGCACTCGCCAGTGCCATGGGACGCGCGTGTCGGGACAGGCGTACGAGCCGTGTGGCCCCCATGGGCGCAGATCGTAGTGGGCGAAGGGCCTCTGTGGGCCGAACGGGGTACCACTCGGTACCGACGGGCGGGTGCCGGACGGGTGGGGAAGCACCTCGGTCCGGCCGTTCCCCCGTTACCCGAGTCACATCCGAGCAGGCAGTATGGGTGTGCAACGTGCGCGAAACCATGTGGTGGGATGCTCAGGTGCCCCCCGATGTACCGGAGGCGGTGGGAGCAGGCGGCCTGACCAGCGAGGATGGGTGTGGAAATGGACAAGCAGCAGGAATTCGTGCTCCGTACGCTCGAGGAGCGCGACATCCGCTTCGTACGTCTGTGGTTCACCGACGTGCTCGGCTTCCTCAAGTCGGTGGCCGTGGCGCCCGCCGAACTGGAGCAGGCCTTCGACGAGGGCATCGGCTTCGACGGCTCCGCGATCGAGGGCTTCGCCCGCGTCTACGAGTCGGACATGATCGCCAAGCCGGATCCGGGCACCTTCCAGATCCTGCCGTGGCGCGCCGAGGCCCCGGGCACCGCCCGGATGTTCTGCGACATCCTCATGCCGGACGGCTCGCCCTCCTTCGCCGACCCGCGCTACGTCCTCAAGCGGGCCCTGGCCAAGACCTCCGACCTCGGCTTCACCTTCTACACCCACCCCGAGATCGAGTTCTTCCTCCTGAAGGACAAGCCGCTCGACGGCACCCGGCCCACCCCGGCCGACAACTCGGGCTACTTCGACCACACCCCGCAGAACGTCGGCATGGACTTCCGCCGCCAGGCCATCACCATGCTCGAATCGATGGGCATCTCGGTGGAGTTCTCCCACCACGAGGGCGCGCCCGGCCAGCAGGAGATCGACCTCCGCTACGCCGACGCCCTGTCCACCGCCGACAACATCATGACCTTCCGCCTGGTCATGAAGCAGGTGGCCCTGGAGCAGGGCGTGCAGGCCACGTTCATGCCGAAGCCGTTCTCGGACTACCCCGGCTCGGGCATGCACACCCACCTGTCGCTCTTCGAGGGCGACCGGAACGCCTTCTACGAGTCGGGCGCCGAGTACCAGCTGTCGAAGGTGGGCCGCTCCTTCATCGCGGGCCTCCTGAAGCACGCGGGCGAGATCTCCGCCGTGACGAACCAGTGGGTCAACTCCTACAAGCGCATCTGGGGCGGCTCCTCCCGCACCGCCGGCTCGGGCGGCGAGGCCCCCTCGTACATCTGCTGGGGCCACAACAACCGCTCCGCGCTCATCCGCGTCCCCATGTACAAGCCGGGCAAGACGGGCTCCTCCCGCGTCGAGGTCCGCTCCATCGACTCGGGCGCCAACCCCTACCTGACCTACGCGGTCCTCCTCGCCGCCGGCCTCAAGGGCATCGAGGAGGGCTACGAGCTCCCGGCCGGCGCCGACGACGACGTCTGGGCCCTCTCCGACTCGGAGCGCCGCGCGATGGGCATCGAGCCGCTCCCGCAGAACCTGGGAGAGGCGATCGCCCTGATGGAGAAGAGCGAACTGGTCGCCGAGACGCTGGGCGAGCACGTCTTCGACTTCTTCCTGCGCAACAAGAAGCAGGAGTGGGAGGAGTACCGCTCCGAGGTCACCGCCTTCGAGCTGCGGAAGAACCTGCCGGTGCTGTAGGGGTGGGCGTTCCTCACCGTGCCGGCGGCACGGAACTCGTGCCCACGCCCGCCAACCGGGCGGCCAACGCGGCGCTCGGTCTCGCGCTCGGCCTCGGCTCCCTCGCCTACGGGGCGGAGGCCGGGACCGGCTGGGAGCGGGCGGCGGTGGTGGTCGCCGTCCTGGGGTGCGGAATCCTCGCCGTGCGGGGGTTTCGCGCCGGGGTCCGGTGCGAGGCGGAGCGGCTCGTGGTCCGCGGTTTCGTGCGGACGCGGGTGATACCGCGGGCGGCCGTCACCGGCGTCACGGACTTCCCGTCCGTCCGCTGGACCTCGCCCCGGGGACGGCCCAGGTGGACGCCGGTCACGGTGTTCGCGGAGGTCTCGGGGGAGACCGGCGGGGCGCGGTCCCGCAAGCGCGGCAACACGGCGAGACTGCGGCGTTGGGCGGCGCGCGGCCAAACCCGTTGCCCGGGGACCGGCGGGCGGTCCAGACTGCCCGGGTGAAGATCGAATCCGTCGCCACCGCGCGGCTCGTGTTGCATCCGTTGAGCGAGGACGGGGCCGAGCGCATCGTCGCCCGGCAGTCCGGGGACGGGGACCGCTGGGGAGAGGAATACCCCGGCGACGGGGACGTCCGGTCCGCCACCGGCTTCCTGCGCGGACTCGCCGAGCGGGGGGATCCGGGGGTCTTCCGGCCCTACGAGATACGGCTCGACGGCGTCACCGTCGGCGGCATCGGGTTCCACGGGCCGCCGGACGAGCTCGGCGTCGCGACCGTCGGGTACGGGCTGACGCCTCGGGTACGGGGGAACGGATACGCCTCCGAGGCTTTGCGGGCGCTCCTCGAAGTCGCCCGGGTGGCCGGCGTCGCCGGGGTGAAGGGCGACGCCGACCTGGACAACCCGGCCTCGCACCGGGTGATGGAGGCCGCCGGGATGCGGTGCGTGGCGCAGGACGAGCAACTCCGCCACTTCTACCTGGGGTTCTGACCGGCCGGGCTCAGCGCTCCGACAGCTCCGACGGGGCCTCCTGCACGACCCAGCCGTTGCCGTCCGGGTCCTCGAAGGTCATGAACGAGTTCCAGGTGCCGCCCTTGCCGTCCTCCCAGCCCGTCTCGCCGACGTGCCGCACCGGCGAGACGTCGACGCCCCGGCCGAGGAGCTCCGCCCGGGCCGCCTCGATGTCCGTGACGCAGAGCTGGAGGCCGTGCAGGGTGCCCGGGCTCGTCGCCTTCGTCCCCGGCATCGGCGGCATGCCGCTCATCAGAGTGATCGAGCAGCGCGAGCCGGGCGGGGTCGCCTGGACGAGCCGTGTGCCGGGCGCGAGCTCGGTGTCCAGGTCGATCGTGAAGCCGCACTTCGCGCCGTAGAACTCCTTGGCCCGGTCCAGGTCGGTGACGGGGACGGGCACGACTTCCAGGGTCCAGTTCATGGGGCCCACGGTCCCGCACGGGACGGCCCCACGCACACCGAACCACCGCGGTGTGGCGGCCGCGCCTGGGAGGCGGTGCCCCCGCCCGTGCGGGCAATCGTCCCGCTGGGGCGGGACGGGTGGGCACACGGGACGGCGCCCCTTAGCGGCGCCTCCGCGTTCCGGGCCTGGATCCGCACCACGAGGGCGGCGCACAAAGGGGTGCGGGTCAGGCGCGGGAGCCTCTGGCGCCGGCAAGGGCGCCGTTCCGTTGTGCCCACCCTCCCCCAAGCTCTCGGCTTCGCTCGAGCAGGGGGGACCCCCTCGCCCCAGCGGAACGACTGCCCACAACGGGGTGGGCGGGGCACCGCCCCGGCGGAACGATTGCCCACAACGGGGGCACGAGGGGTGGGCACCGCCCCGGCGGAACGATTGCCCACAACGGGGGTGCGAGGGGTGGGCGTCGTCCCAGTGGAACGACTGCCCGCAACGAAGATCAGCGGCCCGCCGGGGTCCAGTGCAGGTGGCCGTCCAGGCCGATCGCCGCCACCCCGTCCGTGCCCGCGTCCGGCGCGCCGGAGAACAGGAACTTCTCCAGGGTCCACACCGGCCGCGCCCCGGCCCGCCCGTGCGGTGCCGTCGCCAGGAAGCCGGTGCGGGAGCGGACCGCGAGCAGGCCGTCGCCGCCGCTGACCGGGCCGAAGCCCGCGACGCCGGTGCCGGGCAGCTCCGTGACCGGGGAGACCGGGCCCGTACCGGAGAAGTCGGCGCTCCGCAGGTCGCCGGAGGCCGGCTTGCGGAACCAGAGGCGTACGCCGTCGCCGTCCGGCGCCGCGCTCGCGCTCAGCGCGAGGGTCGTCGGCGGCAGCCCGGTCGGCACGGGCCCCGTCAGCGGCCCGCCGGGGCTCTGCTCGGCCCAGGCGAGGACGGTGCTCGGGGTGCTGGCGAAGACGTGGCCCCGGCCGTCGGTGTCCGTCGCCGCCGCCGGGTCGCCGTACACCTCCGTGCCGCCCAGGGACCGCCACGGGCCCCAGCCGCCGTCGGGCCGCTGCTCACGGGCCGTCAGCCGGTGGCGGCTGTCGCGCAGGACCAGGGTGGCCCGGCCGTCGGGGGCGACGGTCACGGCGGGCGCGCTGATGTCCGAGGTGCCCTCGGCGTCGTTCCGCTCGGGCGTGCCGAGCGAGAGCCAGGGGCCGAAGCCGGCGCCCGGCGCGGTCTGGACGGTGGTGACCGCCTCGCGCCGGTAGTCGGCCGCGGTGTCGCCGAGCGTGGTGCGGATGCCGAAGACGGCTATGCGGCCGTCGGGCAGGGTCACGGAGGTGATCCCGCTGTCGAGGCCGGCGCCGGGCAGCAGTTCCGGGCCCTGCCAGGCCACGGCGTCCGCCGGCTTCCGCCAGGCGGCGAGGTGGCCGTCGAGGACGGAGAAGGCGTGCAGCCCGCCGCGCGGGTCGCGCTGGACCCAGGAGGTGGAGGTGCCCCGGGCGTACCGGACGGTCTGGGTCCAGCCCCGCCCGGCGGGCCGCGCGGCCACCTTCAGGTCGCCGCAGCCGGCGTCGGGGCCGCAGTCGTGGACCCCGTCCAGCCAGGCGTACGTCTTCAGGGTCCTCAGCTTCGCGTCGGCGGTCTCGGGGTCGAGGGTGTGCGGCAGGACGCTGGTCGGGTAACCGAGGTAGTTCTGCACGCCGACGTGGGGGTGGCCGGGCAGCCGCGCGTACCGGGCGAGCGCGGTCTGCACGAACCGGGCCCCGTACAGGTGGTCCTGGTGGTCCCGGAGCTTCCCGCTCTTCGGGTACGTGCCGGGGCTCGGGTCCTGCATCCGGACGAAGGTCGGCCGGAACCGCTCCAGGAGCCCGGTCACCGTGGCCACGACCTGCTCCTTCGTGTAGGCGAAGTCGGCGGTGACGGGGGTGCCGGCGGAGCGCTGTGATCCGAGGGCGGTGATCCGGCCGTCCCAGAGGCCGTGGAGGCTGTGCGGCCGGTCGCCGTCGATGGCTCCGGCCTCGCGTATCTGCAGCCACACCAGCTTGATCCGCGGCCGGGCGCGCAGGGTGTCCAGCTCGGCCCACCCGCCGCCGGCCGTGGGTATCGCGGTCCGGTCCCAGGGGCTGGTCCGGCTGCCCGTCGCCATCTCGGCGTAGGCGGCGCGTATGCCGTTCTGCCGGGCCTCGGCGTAGCCGGCCTTGTCGGGCGCGGCGACCTCGGCGTCGTGGGGACGGGCGTTGACCCCGTCGGACTCGCCGGCGGTGAGGTAGACGGCGGCGAGGGGGCTGCCGGAGTGGAGGGACTGGGAGACGTCCGGGTTCATGAAGAACAGGTCGTCGTCGGGGTGGGCCACGATCTGCATCACGGAGACGGGGGAACCGGCGCCCCGGAGGGGCGGCTCCACGGGCCCGGGCTTGTCACTCTTCCCCGGCTTCCCGCTCTTCCCCTGCGCCTTCGCCGACAGGACCTTCGTGGGCACGTGCGACGGATCCTCCGCCGCCTGCGGCGTCCCCGTCACCGTGAGGATCCCGACGAAGGCGCCGCCCACCAGGGCGGCCGTCACTGCCGTCGCGGCGGTCCTGCGGCGGGACGGGAGGGGGATCGAGCGGCGGAGGCGGCGGACGGGCATGTCTCGGTGGCGTGCTTTCCCATGAGGTCGGACGAGCGGGGCGGTCCCGCGGAAGGCAAGACGAACTTTCAAGGAATACGGTTCATCGGGCCCGAAAAGCCACCGATGTGCGAGACATCACGTGTGATCCGCTGCGAACCGCAGGCCTGGACGCCGGGGCCCCGCACTGCGGATACGCTCGGTTCCCTGGGTTCGGACCTGCTCGGAGGGAGCGGCGGAATGACGGTGCCGGGACGCAGGAGCAGTACGTTCTCACGTCTGCTGCGGCACGGGTTCACCGATCCCTCGGGGGCCGAACGGCTCCTCGACGTGCCCGAGCTGTCCGCGCTGCGCGGCGATCCCGTCCTCCTCGACGCCCTCGGCGCCACCGCCGATCCCGACCTCGCCCTGCGCGGTCTGGTGCGCCTGGTCGAGGCGCAGGCCGAGACGGAGCGGCAGACGCTCACCACCACGCTGCTCTCCGCGAAGCCGTTCCGGGACCGGCTCCTCGGGGTGCTCGGCGCCTCCGAGGCGCTCGCCGACCACCTGGCCCGGCACCCCCGCGACTGGGAGTCCCTCGTCACGTACGAGGCGGCCGACCTGCACCCGGGGGTCGCCGAGTTCGAGCAGGGGCTCGCCGAGGCCACCGACCCGGTGTCGCTGCGGGTCGCCTACCGCCGCTGCCTCCTCGCCATAGCGGCCCGTGACGTGTGCGGCACCACCGACGTCGCCCAGGCGGCCGCCGAGCTCGCGGACCTGGCGACGGCGACCCTGCGTGCCGCGCTCGCCATCGCCCGTACGGCCGCACCCGCCGACGCCGCCATGTGCCGGCTCGCGGTGATCGCGATGGGCAAGTGCGGCGGCCACGAGCTGAACTACGTCTCCGACGTGGACGTGATCTTCGTCGGGGAGCCGGCCGAGGGCGCAGACGAGGGCAAGGCGATCCAGGCCGCGACCCGGCTCGCCTCCCATCTGATGCGGATCTGCTCGGAGACCACCGTCGAGGGCACCATCTGGCCGGTCGACGCCAATCTGCGCCCCGAGGGCCGCAACGGCCCCCTCGTGCGCACCCTCTCCTCCCACCTCGCCTACTACCAGCGGTGGGCGAAGACCTGGGAGTTCCAGGCGCTGCTCAAGGCGCGCGCGGTGGCGGGCGACCCCGAGCTGGGCGCCCAGTACATCGACGCGGTATCCCCGCTCGTCTGGCAGGCGGCCGAGCGCGAGAACTTCGTCCCCGACGTGCAGCAGATGCGCCGCCGCGTCGTCGCCGGCATCCCGGTCGCCCAGGTCGAGCGCGAGCTCAAGCTCGGCCCCGGCGGCCTCAGGGACGTCGAGTTCGCCGTCCAGCTCCTCCAGCTGGTGCACGGCCGCAGCGACGCCACCCTGCACAGCGGCACCACCCTCGACGCGCTCGCCGCGCTGGCCGCCGGCGGCTACGTGGGCCGCGCCGACGCCTCCCAGCTCGACGAGGCGTACCGGTTCCTGCGGGCCATGGAGCACCGCATCCAGCTGTACCGGCTGCGCCGCACCCACCTCGTCCCCGAGGACGAGGCCGACCTGCGCCGCCTCGGCCGCTCCCTCGGGCTGCGCACCGACCCGGTCGCCGAGCTCAACAAGGAGTGGAAGCGGCACGCCGCCGTCGTCCGGCGGCTGCACGAGAAGCTCTTCTACCGGCCGCTGCTCGACGCGGTCGCGCAGCTCGCCCCCGGCGAGATCCGGCTCAGCCCGAAGGCGGCCGGGCAGCGGCTCGAAGCGCTCGGGTACGCGGACCCCGCCGCCGCCCTGCGCCACCTGGAGGCGCTGGCCTCCGGGGTGAGCCGGAAGGCCGCGATCCAGCGGACGCTGCTGCCGGTGCTGCTCGGCTGGTTCGCCGACTCCGCCGACCCGGACGCCGGGCTCCTCGGCTTCCGCAAGGTCTCCGACGCCCTCGGCAAGACCCCTTGGTACCTGCGGCTGCTCCGCGACGAGGGCGCCGCCGCCGAGAACCTCGCCCGGGTCCTGTCCGCCGGGCGCCTCGCCCCCGACCTGCTGCTCCGCGCCCCCGAGGCCGTCGCGATCCTCGGCGATCCGGAGGGCCTGAAGCCGCGCGGCCGGGACCACCTGGAGCAGGAGGTCCTGGCGGCGGTGGGCCGCGCGGACGACGCCGAGCAGGCGGTCGCGGCGGCCCGCGGGGTGCGCCGCAGGGAGCTGTTCCGCACCGCCGCGGCCGATCTCATCGGCTCGTACGGCACCGAGGACAGCCCCCGTGAGCCCGATCCGGGCGCGCTCGTGGACCGGGTGGGGGAGGCCGTCACCGACCTCAACGCGGTGACGATCGCCGGCGCCCTGCGGGCCGCCGTGCGCGCCGAGTGGGGCGAGGAGCTGCCGACCCGGTTCGCGGTGATCGGCATGGGCCGCTTCGGCGGCCACGAGCTCGGGTACGGCTCCGACGCCGACGTGCTGTTCGTGCACGAGCCGCGCGAGGGCGTCGACGAGCAGGAGGCGGCCCGGGCCGCGAAC
This sequence comes from Streptomyces sp. TLI_105, assembly GCF_900105415.1. Taxonomy (GTDB): domain Bacteria; phylum Actinomycetota; class Actinomycetes; order Streptomycetales; family Streptomycetaceae; genus Streptomyces. The sequence continues at coordinate 5,872,524 of NZ_FNSM01000001.1, forward strand.
CGGGTGGTCGCCGAGATGCGGCGGCTGCTCCAACTGCCCACGGCCGACCCCCCGTTGCTGATCGACGCCGATCTGCGCCCGGAGGGCAAGAGCGGCCCCCTGGCGCGGAGCCTGAAGTCGTACGAGGCCTACTACCGCCGCTGGTCGCTCGTCTGGGAGAGCCAGGCGCTGCTGCGCGCCGCACCGATGGCGGGCGACCAGGAGTTGGCGGACCGCTTCATCGAACTGGTCGACCCGCTGCGCTATCCGGCGGAGGGCCTCGGCGAGGACGCGGTCCGCGAGATCCGCCGCCTCAAGGCCCGGATGGAGTCCGAGCGGCTGCCGCGCGGCGCCGACCCGACGCTCCACGCGAAGCTCGGGCGCGGCGGCCTCAGCGACGTCGAGTGGACGGTCCAGCTGCTCCAGATGCGGCACGGCTGGGCCGAACCGGGCCTGCGGACGACCCGTACCCGCGAGGCCCTGGCCGCCGCCCACGCGGCGGGGCTGATCCCGACGGAGGAGGCGCAGACCCTCGACGAGGCCTGGGTCCTCGCCACCCGCGTGCGCAACGCGGTGATGCTGGTCCGCGGCCGCCCCGGTGACACCTTCCCGTCGCAGCCGCGCGAACTCGCCGCGGTGGGGCGGTATTTGGGGTACGAGTCGGGTCACGTCGGCGAGATGGTCGACGACTACCGCCGGATCACCCGCCGGGCCAGGGCCGTCGTCGAGGAGCTGTTCTACGGGGCGTAGGCGGCACTCCGGCGATCAGTCGAGCCCCTGGTGCACCCGGAGCAACAGGCCCTGGAGCAGGGCCCGTTCCTCCGGGGCCAGTGGTGCGAGCAGTTCGTCCTGGACGGAGCGGGCCTCGGCGTCGAGCTCCGCGAGGAGGTCCCGGCCGGCCGGGGCGAGGGTGACGGAGACCCGCCTGCGGTCCTCGGGGTCGCGCGCCCGCTCGACGTACCCGCCGGTGGTCAGCTGGTCCACGACCTTGGCGATGTCGCTGGGGTCGACGCCGAGGCGGACGACGAGGTCGCGCTGGGCGTGCGGGCCGAAGTCGGAGAGGGCGGCGAGGACCGCCATGTCCCAGAGGCGCAGGCCGCGTCCGGCCAGCCGGTCGGCCAGTCTGCCCCGGGCGGTCTTGCCGATCCGGGAGAGCAGATAGGTGCTGAGGCCGAGCAGGGCGGGCGGGGTGGATCGCGCGGAAGGCATGACCAAAGTCTAAGGTCCGCTCCTATAGTGGGTGTGGACCTACTATTTTTCGAGGAGCCCGCCGTGCACGTCCCGTACCCCCGACTGCTCGTCACCCGCTTCGCCGACTGCTTCCGCTTCTACGCGGCCGTCCTGCCCCTGCTGACCGGCGCGGACCTCGACAAGGGCGGGCCGGACGGGCCGTACGCCAACTGGGAGGTGGACGGCCGGGGCGTCCTGGTGCTGTTCGACCGCGCCGCGATGGCCTCCGTCCTCGGCACCGGGGACCTGCCGGCCCGTCCGGGGCCGGCCCAGGACACCGCGATGCTCGTGCTGCGGGTGGACGACGTCGACGAGGCCCTCGCCCTCTGCCTGGGGTCCGGCGGCGATCCCGTGCTCGGCGCCGCCGACCGCCCGGAATGGGGTCCCGGCCTGCGCACCGCCCACCTCCGTGACCCCGAGGGGCGGTTGATCGAGCTCCAGTCCTACAGCTGATCCGTGTCGAGCAGCGTCCGGACGTGGGTCAGATAGCCGGTGAGGGCCATGTCGAAGGCCCGGTCGGCGCGGCCCTCGGAGACCGCGCCGAGGGCGCGGGCCAGCTGGGGGGTGGCCGTTTCGTCGGCCAGCTCCCACATCATCTCGGGCGCCGCCATGTCGAGGGCCGAGCCGAGCACCAGGTTCTCCAGGCCGATGATCACCGGCATCACGGCCGCCGTCGGGAAGCCCGCCTCCAGGAGGCGGGTGACGGCCTTCTCGTACTGCTGGAGCACCTTGGGCGCGCGCACCGGTGAGGCGGTGAGCAGCGGGATCGTGCGCGGATGGGCGGCGAAGGCGGCGCGGTACGAGCGGGCCCAGGCGGCCATGGCCGCGTCCCAGGGCGTCACCTCGAAGGCGGCGTCGTCGATGGCGTCGCAGACCCGCTCGCGCAGCAGCTCCACGATGCCGTCCCGGCCGTCCACATGGTGGTACACCGACGCCGTCTGCGCCCCGAGCCGGCGGGCGATCTGAGGGACGCTGAACTCGCCCTGTTCGTCGACGAGTTCGAGCGCGGTGGTGGTGATGCGCTCCCGGTCGAGGAGGGGTGTGCGCGGCCGGCCCATGAAGGTCTTCCCCCAGTTCAGGTCTTCCCGAATCGTTGGGCATGAGGCTACATTGCGCCAACCGAAAGGCTTTAGGTTTCCTGCTCCCGCCGCAGAAGGGCCTCCCCACCCCATGTCGTCCAGCACGTCCGACGAGCCGCCCGGGCTCCGCACCGGCACGCTCACCACCGCGGACATCTCCTTCTTCGTCGTGTCCGCCGCCGCCCCGCTCACCGTCATGGCCGGCGTCGCCCCCATCGCCCTCGTCCTCGGCGGCATCGGCGCCCCGGCCGGATACCTCCTGGCCGGCCTCACCCTCGCCGTCTTCGCCGTCGGCTTCACCGCGATGAGCCGCCACGTCCGCAGCGCCGGCGCCTTCTACGCGTACATCGCCCAGGGCCTCGGCACACCCCTCGGCATCGCCGCCGCCCTCGTCGCCATGGTCGGCTACAACGGCATGGAGATCGGCGTCTACGGACTCCTCGGCTCCGCCACCGCCGACACCGCCCACGCCCTGTGGGGCGTCGACCTGCCCTGGCTGCCCATCGCCCTCGCCGGACTGCTGCTCATCTGGTACGGCGGCTACCGCTCCATCGACTTCGGCGCCAAGGTCCTCGGCGTGCTGCTCGTCGCCGAGACCGGCATCCTCGTGCTTCTAGCCGCCGGCGTGCTCCTCAAGGGTGGCGCCCACGGGATCTCCCTCGCATCCTTCGCCCCCGGTAACGTCTTCGTCCCCGGCACCGCCGCCGTGCTCGCCTTCGCCTTCTCCGCCTTCACCGGCTTCGAGTCGACCGTCATCTACCGCCGCGAGGCCCGCGACCCGGCCCGCACCATCCCCCGCGCCACCTACATCGCGGTCGGCTTCCTCGGGCTCTTCTACGCCTTCGTCGTCTGGACCGTCATCCAGGCCTTCGGCGACGACAAGGTCGTCGAGGCCGCCGCGGGCGACACCGGCGGACTCTTCTTCGCCGCCATCACCACCTACGTCGGCGGCTGGGCCGCCGACCTGATGCACCTCTTCATCGTGACCAGCATCCTCGCCTCGCTCCTCGCCTTCCACAACGCGATCAACCGCTACGGCCTCGCGCTCGCCGAGGAAGGCGTGCTGCCCGCCGCGCTCGGCCGCGTCCACCCGCGCCACCGCTCCCCGTACCTCGCCGGCGTCGCCCAGACCGTGCTCGGCGCCGTCATCGTGCTCGGCTTCGCCGTCGCCGGCGCCGACCCGTACACCCAGCTGCTGCTCTGGGTGAACACCCCCGGCATGCTCGGCCTCATGGCGCTGATGCTGCTCGCCGCCCTCGCCGTCGTCCGCTACTTCCGGCGCGTCCCGCACCAGGAGGGCGCCCTGCGCACCCTCGTCGCCCCGGCCACCGCCGCCGTGCTGTTGGCCGTCGCCCTCTGGCTCGTCGCCTCCAAGGTCGCCCTGTTCACCGGTGCCTCCACCACCGTCAACACCGTCCTCGTCGCCGTCGTCCCCGCCGTCCTCGTCATCGGGCTCCTCCTCGCGCACCGGCTGCGCCGCAGCCGCCCCGAGGTCTACGCCCGCTTCGCCGCAGAGCCGCCCACCGAAGGAGCCGACCCCCAGTGCCCGCACCCGACCTCCTCCTCGTCAACGCCCGCGTCCGCACCCCAGATCTCTCCCGGCACACCGCTGTCGCCGTCCACGACGGACTGATCACCGCCCTCGGCACCGACGCCGAGGCCCGCACCTGGGCCGGACCCGGCACCGAGACGGTCGACCTCGCCGGCGCCACCCTCACCCCCGGCCTCACCGACGCCCACAGCCACCCCGTCTGGGGCCTGGAGATGTTCACCGGCACCGACCTCTCGGCCGTCACCGACCTCGAAGGACTGCGCGCCGCCCTCCGCCGCGCCGAGCGCCGTGACGGCTGGGTCCTCGGCTTCGGCCTCGACCACAACGTCTTCGGCGGCCGCCCCGTCCACCGCGACCTCGTCGAGGACGCCCTCGACGGCGCCCCCGCCCACCTGCGCCTCTACGACGGACACTCCGTCCTCGTCAGCACGGCCGCCCTCAAGGCGGCCGGCATCGAAGGCCCCCGCGCCTTCGCCCAGCACTCCGAGATCGTCTGCGACGCCGACGGCCACCCCACCGGACACCTCGTCGAGCACGCCGCCATGGACCTGATGACCCCGGTCCTCCCCACCCAGCCGTACGCCGAGCGCCGCGACCGGCTCGTCGAGCTGCTCGGCGCCATGGCCGCCACCGGCCTCACCGCCGCCCACGTCATGGACCTGGGCGGACACGACGTCCCCGGACTCCTCGCCGGCATCGAGGAGGGCGGCGACCTGCCGGTCCGCCTCCGCCTCGCCCCCTGGTGCATGCCCGGCGCCGGCCCCGAGGAGCTCGACGGATTCGTACGGCTCCAGGAGCGGGCCGGACGACTGTGGGCGATCGGCGGCGTGAAGTTCTTCATGGACGGCACCGTCGAGGGCGGCACCGCCTGGCTGGAGCACGCCGACTGCCACGGCCAGGGCACCGACGCCTTCTGGCCCGACCCGGCCGCCTACTCCGCCGCCGTGCGCCACCTCCACCGGGCCGGTGTCGGCACCGCCACCCACGCCATCGGCGACGCCGCCGTCCGGCACGTCCTCGACACCGTGGAAGGCCTCGGCACGGGCGGACCCCGCCACCGGATCGAGCACATCGAGACCGTCCCCGACGACCAGCTCGGCCGCTTCGCCGCACTCGGCGTCGTCGCCTCGATGCAGCCCCCGCACACCGCGTACACCCGCGCCGACCACACCGACGAGTGGTCGAAGCGGCTCGGCGAGGAGCGGGCCGCCCGCGCCTGGCGCTGCCGCGACCTGAGGGACGCCGGAGCCCACCTCGCGCTCGGCTCGGACTGGCCCATCGCCCACTACGACGCCCGCCAGGTCCTCGCCACCGCCCGCGCCCCGCGCGGCGCGGCTTCCGCCCGGCGCGGGCTCACGGGTCTGATGGCCCTGGAGGGGATGACCACGCACGCGGCGCTCGCGGCGGGGGAGGAGACGGTCGCGGGCCGGATCGCCCCGGGCCACCGGGCCGACCTCACCGCCTTCGCCCTGGACCCGGTGGAGGCCCCGGCGGACGAGACCGCCGAGGCCCCGGTCCGGCTGACGGTCGCCGGGGGAAGGATCACCTACCTGGCGGGGGCGAAAGTCTAAGGGTCGCCATATAATTTTCTTGCCGTCGTATCCGAACATTTGCTGTCGGAGTTTCTGTGGGTTGTGGCATGGTGACACGACCCACCTGAACCGGAATGCTGGCGATGATTTCCTGGTCGGCTTTGCGAAATACCTCTTCGCGGCAGGGTGCCTGAGGCGTCCCTTTCGGGGACAGCGGGAATCAGGTTCCGGATTCCGTTGCGGCCGGCCTCGCGTAGGGACGATCGCAACGGATCCTGGCATTGGGAATAGAAGGGAACTGCGCTAGAGGCTCAGCCGCAGTGGCTGGCGTAGCTGTGGTGATGGGCATTGTCCCCGCTCGGGGACGAAATGCTCCCACCCCAGGCGATGCACCGCCCGGCGGCGCTCACCGACACCGGCCCTGCGTAGTAGGTGTACTTCGTCGAGGAGCTGGGCGGGTCCTGCACATAAGCGTCCCCGGACTCACACGTCTGACCCTGAGTAACTCCGGCCCTACACTTGACCAGCCACACCATCTTCAGGGTGGGCGTACCGTACCCTCCCGCCGAGGTCGCCACGGCAGCCGCGCAGTTCTTTCCCGTCGACGAGTCGTAGTACAGGTAGACGGTTCCGTTCGTCACCCCACTGCTGGTCTTTAGGGCGTACGAATCGATCTGGGTGCCTGTACAACCGTAACTCGCGGCGCTCGCGGGCGGAGCCGCGACAAACAGGCTGCCTGCTGCAAGCACAAGCCCACCGACTATCGACGAAATTCTTCTCATTCCTACTCCTTGTGTAGAGTTCCGATGCAGGGGAAATCTAACACTCTGTGATCTTCGACAGCAAGGATGTTTTGCGGGCCTGATCTCACTGCCCGGCAGGTTTGAGGGGGCTGTGCATGGAATGCGGTGTTTTATGTTGGGTCGATCAACTACCGGAGCTGATCCGTTCCTGTTCCTGGGCATCTCGCGAGCTCTCCGGGCCCGCCTTCCCAGCGCCCGTCCGCTCTAGAGGCGGACCGCCCTGCGTGGCACCCTGTCCGATGTCCTGCGGGGTCGACGCCGCTGGCTCCACCAGCTTCGGCAGGCGGTGGGGGCGCGAGCCGTACCAGAAGTAGGACACGGTGAAGCCGAAGGACAGGCAGAGCATGCCGCCGACCGCGTCCATCCAGAAGTGGTTGGCGGTGGCGACGATGACGACGAGGGTCGCCGTCGGGTAGAGCAGGCCGAGGATCCTCGCCCAGGGCGCCCGGGCGAGCAGGAAGATGGTCAGTCCGCACCAGAGCGACCAGCCGATGTGCATCGACGGCATCGCCGCGTACTGGTTCGACACGTGCTTGAGGTTGCCCGAGGCCATCGAGCCCCAGGTGTGGTGGACGAGCACCGTGTCGACGAAGTTCTGCCCGTTCATGAGCCGGGGCGGCGCGAGCGGGTACAGGTAGTAGCCGACCAGGGCCACACCGGTGGTCGCGAACAGGACCGTGCGGAACGCTCCGTAACGGCCCGGATGCCATCGGTACAGCCACACCAGCACACCGATGGTCACGACGAAGTGCAGCGTGGCGTAGTAGTAGTTCATCGAGACGATCAGCCATGTCACCGAGTTCACGGCATGGTTGACGGCGTGCTCGAAGGCGAGCCCGAGGGACTCCTCGGTCTTCCAGATCCAGTCGGCGTTCCGGAGCGCCTCGGCCTTCTGCTCCGGCACCGCGTTGCGGATGAGCGAGTACGTCCAGTAGCTCACCGCGATGAGCAGGATCTCGAACCAGATGGTGGGGCGGCGGGGCGAGCGGGCGCGCAGCCGCGCGAACCTTCCCTCGTCGGCCACGATGGGTGACGACGGGGTCGTCCGGCTGTCCAAGCTCTTCACGGTCGTTTCACCCATAGCGAGAGAGTCTGCCAGATCCCGCCCCCCGACCGATCATCCCTCGGTCGGGTTCCGGGTGCACCCGCTCCACCTCAGGAAGGAGTGCGCGCGGCCGCCGGAGCCGACGCGGTCGAACCGCGAACCACGAGCTCAGGCATGAAGACGAACTCGGAGTGCGGGGCCGGAGTGCCCCCCACCTCCTCCAGGAGCGCGCGGACCGCGGCCTGCCCCATCGCCTGCACCGGCTGCCGGATCGTGGTGAGCGGCGGGTCGGTGAACGCTATGAGCGGAGAGTCGTCGAAGCCGACGACCGAGACGTCCCGGGGGACGTCCAGGCCCTGCTGCCGGGCCGCCCGGATCGCGCCGAGCGCCATCATGTCGCTCGCGCAGACGATCGCCGTGCAGCCGCGGGAGATCAGCGCCCCGGCCGCGGCCTGCCCGCCCTCCAGGGTGTAGAGGGAGTGCTGGATCAGCTCCTCGGACTCCTCGGGGGAGAGGCCGAACCGCTCCGCCATGCCCTGCTGGAAGCCCTCTATCTTGCGCAGCACCGGCACGAACCGCTTCGGCCCGACGGCGAGACCGATCCGCGTGTGGCCGAGGGCGGCCAGGTGCGTCACGGCCAGCCGCATCGCCGCCCGGTCGTCGGGGGAGACGAAGGGCGCCTGGACCTTGGGGGAGAAGCCGTTGAGGAGGACGTACGGGACGCCCTTGCCGCGCAGCTGGTCGTAGCGCGTCATGTCGGCCGTGGTGTCGGCGTGCAGGCCGGAGACGAAGATGATGCCGGCGACGCCGCGCTCCACCAGCATGTCGGTGAGCTCGTCCTCGGTGGACCCGCCGGGGGTCTGGGTGGCGAGGACCGGGGTGTACCCCTGACGGGTCAGGGCCTGCCCGATGACCTGGGCGAGGGCGGGGAAGATCGGGTTGTCCAGCTCGGGGGTGATGAGACCGACGAGTCCCGCGCTGCGCCGGCGCAGACGCACGGGCCGCTCGTAGCCGAGCACGTCGAGCGCGGCAAGGACGGACTCGCGGGTGGCGGTGGCCACTCCCGCCTTGCCGTTGAGCACGCGGCTGACTGTGGCCTCACTGACCCCCGCCTGGGCTGCGATGTCGGAGAGCCGCGCGGTCATGAGGATGGACTGTACCGGTCACGGCGCGTATTGCCCACCGCTACCGCCAGGTCTCCTCCGACACCGTCCCGCTGCAAGGTCTTGCAGTCCTTGCCGGCGCTTTGCCGGGGCATTCGGGCGGGAAAAGGGCTCGATCTCCCCTGTCAAGCGATCCTTCGGCAACCTTCGGGACACGCGGATGTAACGATCGCCGGACCTTGCAGAAAGTTCTCGCAAGGTCTTTCGGCGCGTTTTCATCCCTGTTACGTTCCTGGCAACCCGGAGCGCCGCGAGGGAGCGGTCGCATGAGGAAGGTTCCAGCCCCTCGTCACCCCCGGGATCATCGAAGGAGTTCACATGCGGCGTGGCATAGCGGCTACCGCGCTGGTCGCGGCCCTGGGCGTGACCCTGGCGGCGTGCGGCGGCAGCGACAGCGGTTCCAACGGCGGCTCGAAGAGCTCGGGCGAGCTCTCCGGCACCGTGACCTGGTGGGACACCTCCACGGTCGGCTCCGAGGACAAGGTCTTCAAGAAGGTCGCCGAGGACTTCACCAAGGCGCACCCCAAGGTCACCGTCAAGTACGTGAACGTGCCCTTCGGCGAGGCGCAGAACAAGTTCAAGAACGCCGCGCAGTCCGGCTCCGGCGCGCCCGACGTCATCCGCTCCGAGGTCGCCTGGACCCCCGAGTTCGCCGACCTCGGCTACCTCGCCCCGCTGGACGGCACCCCCGCCCTCAAGAACCAGGACGACTTCCTCAAGCAGGCCGCGGCCTCCACCAAGTACAAGGGCAAGACCTACGCCGTCCCGCAGGTCATCGACTCCATGGGCATCTTCTACAACAAGAAGATCTTCAAGGAAGCCGGTGTCACGGTCCCCAAGACCATCGACGAGCTCAAGGCCGTCTCCGCCAAGATCAAGCAGAAGACCGGCAAGACCGGCCTGTACCTGCGCGGCGACGACGCCTACTGGTTCCTCTCCTTCCTGTACGGCGAGGGCGGCGACCTGGTCGACGCCGAGAACAAGAAGATCACCGTCGACAACCCGGCCGGCGTGAAGGCCTTCAAGGTCGTCAAGGACCTGGTGGACTCCGGCGCGGCCAAGACGGACGCGACCGACGGCTGGAACAACATGCAGACCGCCTTCAAGGAAGGCAAGGTCGCCATGATGATCAACGGCCCCTGGGCCGTCTCCGACACCTACGCCGGCAAGGAGTTCGCCGACAAGGCCAACCTGGGCATCGCCCCGGTCCCGGCCGGCTCGGGCGGCCAGGGCGCCCCGCAGGGCGGCCACAACCTCGCCGTCTACGCGGGCTCCAAGAACCTCGACGCCTCCTACGCCTTCGCCGAGTACATGACCTCGGCCGAGACCCAGGCGAAGGTCTCGAAGGAGCTCAGCCTCCTCCCCACCCGCGAGTCGGTCTACATCAAGCCGGACGTCGCGACCAACGAGATGATCTCGTTCTTCAAGCCGGTCGTCGACAAGGCCGTCGAGCGCCCCTGGATCCCGGAGACCGGCAGCCTCTTCGCGCCGCTCGTCACCGAGTACACCAAGGTCCTGACCGGCCAGACCACCCCGGAGACGGGAGCCAAGACGGTGGGCGACGGCTACCGCAAGCTCCTGAAGGACTGGAAGTAACAGGAAGGCAGGCCGGCTGATGGCTGTGGACACCACCGGCCAGTCGGTGGCGAAGGCCGCGGGCGACGACGTCGCCCGCGGCCGGAGCCGCGGAACTGGCAGTCACCGGGGCGTGCCGAAGCGCTCCCTCTCCACCCACTGGTACGCCTGGGCGATGGTCGCCCCGGTGACGATCGTGATCGCCGTGATCATCGGCTACCCGCTGGTCCGCGGCATCTACCTGTCGCTGACCGACGCCAACGAGCGGAACGTCGCGCGGTCGATCGGTGTCAACCAGATCCCGGCCAGCTACGAGTTCGTCGGTCTGGACAACTACACCGACGCGATCACCGGAAGCCAGTTCCTCGGGACGCTCGGCTGGACGATCGTCTGGACCGTGTCCTGCGTGGCGCTGACCTTCGCCCTCGGCCTCGGCCTCGCCAACATCCTGAACCGCAGGATCGCCGGCCGCTCCGCCTACCGGCTGATGCTGATCCTGCCCTGGGCCGTGCCCGGCTTCGTCTCCGTCTTCGCCTGGCGCTTCCTCTACAACCAGGACAACGGCCTGCTCAACAAGGTCCTCGCGGGCGGCGGCATCGACGCCGTCCCGTGGCTCAACGACCCGACCTGGGCCAAGCTCTCGGTCATCGCGACCAACGTCTGGCTCGGCGTCCCGTTCATGATGGTCGCCCTCCTCGGCGGACTCCAGTCCATCCCCGGCGAGCTGTACGAGGCCGCCGAGATGGACGGCGCGAGCGCCTGGCAGCGCTTCCGGCACATCACCATGCCGGGGCTCCGGTCCGTCAGCACCACCGTGATCCTGCTGAGCACCATCTGGACCTTCAACATGTTCCCGGTGATCTTCCTGCTCACCCGGGGCGGGCCCGGCGAGGCCACCCAGATCCTCGTCACCCAGGCCTACAAGTTCTCCTTCGAGGTCAGCCCGCGCGACTTCGCCCAGTCGTCCACGTGGGGCGTGCTCATCCTGGTCCTCCTGATGGTCTTCGCCGCGTTCTACCAGCGCGTCCTCCGCAAGCAGGGAGAAGTCTGGTGACCACCACGACCCCCACCCCCCAGCCCCTGAACGCCCCGATCCGGGGACGCCGCTCCCCGCTCGCCTCGGTGGGCCTGCACGTCACGCTGATCGTCGCCTCCGTGATCGCCGTCTTCCCGGTGCTGTGGGTCCTGCTGACCTCGCTGAAGCCGGCGAAGTTCGCGACCACCACGGACTTCTTCAAAGAGACGACGTTCGAGAACTACACGAACCTGCTGAACGACACCCCGTTCCTCACCTGGTTCGGCAACTCGCTGCTCGTCGCCGGCCTCACCACCGTCCTCGGCGTCTTCGTCTCCGCCACCACGGGCTACGCCGTCAGCCGCTTCCGGTTCCCCGGCAAGCGCGGCCTGATGTGGACGCTGCTCATCACCCAGATGTTCCCGGTCGCCGTCCTGATCGTGCCGATCTACAACATCATGGCGACGATGGGCCTGCTCAACCAGCCGGTCGGCCTGGTCATCACGTACCTGACCATCGCCGTCCCGTTCTGCGCGTGGATGATGAAGGGCTTCTTCGACACCATCCCGCGCGAGATCGACGAGTCCGGCTACGTCGACGGCCTCACCCCGTTCGGCACCTTCTGGCGGCTCATCCTGCCGCTCGCCAAGCCGGGCATCGCGGTCACCGCCTTCTACTCCTTCATCACCGCCTGGGGCGAGGTCGCCTACGCCTCCGCCTTCATGGTCGGCGACGAGAACCTCACGCTCGCCGGCGGACTGCAGAAGTTCGTCAACCAGTACGGCGCCCAGTGGGGCCCGATGTCCGCGGCCTCCGTGCTCATCGCCCTCCCCGCCGCCCTGGTGTTCCTCTTCGCCCAGCGGCACCTGGTCACCGGCATGTCCGCCGGCGCCGTCAAGGGCTGACGGTTGAACGCCCCACCTGTACGCCCCTCCTTACCTTCCAGGGAAGACATGACCCAGCATCTCGCCACCCCGGCCGACGTCCCCACCACCGGCACGCACACGGGCTGGTGGAGAGACGCCGTGATCTACCAGGTCTACCCGCGCAGCTTCGCCGACGGAAACGGCGACGGCATGGGCGACCTGGAGGGCGTCCGCAGCCGGCTGCCGTACCTCAAGGAGCTCGGCGTCGACGCCGTCTGGCTCTCCCCGTTCTACGCCTCGCCGCAGGCCGACGCCGGTTACGACGTCGCCGACTACCGGGCCATCGACCCCATGTTCGGCTCGCTCCTCGACGCCGACGCGCTGATCCGCGAGGCCCACGAACTGGGCCTGCGCATCATCGTCGACCTGGTCCCCAACCACTCCTCCGACCAGCACGAGTGGTTCCAGCGCGCCCTGCGCGAGGGCCCCGGCTCGGTGCTCCGTGAGCGCTACCACTTCCGCCCCGGCAAGGGCAAGGACGGCGAACTCCCGCCCAACGACTGGGAGTCCATCTTCGGCGGCCCCGCCTGGACCCGTACGGAGAACCCGGACGGCACCCCCGGCGACTGGTACCTCCACCTCTTCGCCCCGGAGCAGCCCGACTTCAACTGGGAACACCCCGCCGTCCGCGACGAGTTCCGCTCCATCCTGCGCTTCTGGCTCGACATGGGCGTCGACGGCTTCCGCGTCGACGTCGCCCACGGCCTGGTCAAGGCCGCCGGACTGCCCGACATCGGCGCCCACGACCAGCTGAAGCTGCTCGGCAACGACGTCATGCCCTTCTTCGACCAGGACGGCGTCCACCAGATCTACCGCTCCTGGCGGCAGATCCTCGCCGAGTACGACGGAGAGCGCATCCTCGTCGCCGAGGCCTGGACCCCGACCGTCGACCGCACCGCGAACTACGTGCGCCCCGACGAGATGCACCAGGCCTTCAACTTCCAGTACCTGGGCACCCACTGGGACGCCGCCGAGCTCCGCACGGTCATCGACGCCTCGCTCGACGCGATGCGCCCGGTCGGCGCCCCCACCACCTGGGTGCTGTCCAACCACGACGTCACCCGGCACGCCACCCGCTTCGCCAACCCGGCGGGCCTCGGCACCCAGCTCCGCGAGGCCGGCGACCGCGAGCTCGGCCTGCGCCGCGCCCGCGCCGCGACCCTGCTCATGCTGGCCCTGCCCGGCTCCGCCTACGTCTACCAGGGCGAGGAGCTCGGCCTGCCGGACGTCACCGACCTGCCCGACGAGGTCCGGCAGGACCCGTCGTTCTGGCGGGCCAGCGGCCAGGACGGCTTCCGCGACGGCTGCCGGGTGCCGATCCCGTGGACCGTCGAGGGCTCCTCGTACGGCTTCGGCGACGGCGGCTCCTGGCTGCCGCAGCCCGCGACCTGGAGCGCCCTGAGCGTCGAGGCGCAGACCGGCGACCCCGGCTCCACCCTGGAGCTGTACCGCAGCGCGCTCGCCGTCCGGCGCGAGCGCCCCGAACTCGGTGCGGGCGATTCCGTCGAGTGGCTGGAGGCACCCGAGGGTGTGCTCTCCTTCCGCCGCGACGGATTCGTCTGCACCGCCAACACCACCGGCCGGGCCATCACCGTCCCGCTGCCCGGCCGGTATCTCCTCTCCAGCGGGGAGGTGGGCGGCTCCGCCGTGGAGGGGACGGTGGAGCTGCCCGCCGACACCACCGTCTGGTGGGCGGCGTGACGATCCCCCTGCCGCGGGGCGCCGGGAACGGCGCCCCGCGGCTCGCGGACATCGCCGCCCAGTCCGGGGTCAGCGAGGCCACCGTCAGCCGTGTCCTCAACGGCAAGGCGGGGGTGGCCGGCGCGACCCGGCACAAGGTCCTCGCGGCGCTCGACGTGCTCGGCTACGAGCGTCCCGTACGGCTCAAACGCCGCAGCGCGGGCCTCGTCGGGCTCGTCGTGCCCGAGCTGACCAACCCGATCTTCCCGGCCTTCGCGCAGGTCGTCGAGCAGGTCCTCGCCGGGCACGGCTACACCCCGGTCCTCTGCACCCAGATGCCCGGCGGCGCCACCGAGGACGAGCTCGTCGACCAGCTCGTGGAGCGCGGGGTGGCCGGCATCGTCTTCCTCTCCGGGCTGCACGCGGACGCCACCGCCGACCCGGCGCGCTACGCCCGGCTGACCGAGCGCGGCGTCCCGTACGTCCTCATCAACGGCTACAACGAGCACATCGACGCCAACTTCGTCTCCCCGGACGACCGGGCCGCGGCCAGGATGGCCGTCCGGCACCTGGTCGAGCTGGGCCACGAGCGGATCGGCCTCGCCATCGGCCCCACCCGGTACGTGCCCTCGCGCCGCAAGGCCGAGGGCTTCACCGCCGAGCTGTACGAACTCCTCGGCGTCGACCGGGCCGAGGCCGAACGGTTCATCAGGCCCACGCTCTTCGGCGTCGAGGGCGGGCACGCGGCCGCCGACATCCTGCTCCGCGAGGGCTGCACGGGCATCGTCTGCGGCTCCGACCTGATGGCGCTCGGCGTGATCCGCGCCGTGCGCGCCCGTGGCCTCGACGTGCCCGGAGACGTCTCCGTCGTCGGCTTCGACGACTCGCCGCTCATCGCCTTCACCAGCCCCCCGCTCTCCACCGTGCGCCAGCCCGTGCAGGCCATGGCGACGGCGGCCGTCGGCGCGCTCCTGGAGGAGATCGAGGGGAATCCGGTGCAGCGCACGGAGTTCGTCTTCCAGCCGGAGCTGGTGGTGCGCGGTTCCACGGCGCAGCCGCCCGGCCGGCTTCCGCACGTCCTTTCGTAACAAGTTACGTCGAGGTGTCCGGAGGGTTGACCGGGCGCCGGGGCGCTCATACGGTCACGGCTGAAAACAGTTGCTGACATTTTCGGCAACTTCTTGCGACAGTGAAGTCAGCAGGAGGAGACATGGCCAGAAAGACCGTGGCAGCTGCACTCGCCCTCGTGGCGGGAGCCGCTGCGGCCGTCACGGGCAACGCCCCGGCGCAGGCCGCCCCACCCGGCGAGAAGGACGTCACCGCGGTGATGTTCGAATGGAACTTCGCCTCGGTCGCCCGCGAGTGCACCGAGCGCCTCGGCCCCGCCGGATACGGATACGTCCAGGTGTCCCCGCCCCAGGAGCACCTCCAGGGCGGCCAGTGGTGGACCTCGTACCAGCCGGTCAGCTACAAGATCGCCGGACGACTCGGCGACCGCACCGCCTTCAAGAACATGGTCGACACCTGCCACGCGGCGGGCGTGAAGGTCGTCGCCGACTCCGTCATCAACCACATGGCGAACGGATCGGGCACGGGAACGGGCGGGACCCCGTTCTCCAAGTACGACTACCCCGGCCTCTACTCGGGCGCCGACATGGACGACTGCCGGTCCGCCATCTCCAACTACCAGGACCGGGCGAACGTCCAGAACTGCGAACTGGTCCAGCTCCCCGACCTCGACACGGGCGAGGACTACGTCCGGGGGAAGATAGCCGGCTACCTCAACGACCTGCTGTCGCTCGGCGTCGACGGCTTCCGCGTCGACGCCGCCAAGCACATGCCGGCCGCCGACCTCGCGAACATCAAGTCGCGGCTGACGAATCCTTCCGTCTACTGGAAGCAGGAGGCCATCTACGGCGCCGGCGAGGCCGTCTCCCCGAGCGAGTACCTCGGCAACGGCGACGTCCAGGAGTTCCGCTACGCCCGCGACCTCAAGCGGGTCCTGCAGAACGAGAAGCTCGCCTACCTCAAGAACTTCGGCGAGGCCTGGGGCTACATGCCCTCCGGCCAGTCCGGCGTCTTCGTCGACAACCACGACACCGAGCGCGGCGGCGACACCCTCAACTACAAGGACGGCGCGAACTACACCCTCGCCTCCGTCTTCATGCTCGCCTGGCCCTACGGCTCCCCGGACGTCCACTCCGGCTACGAGTGGACCGACAAGGACGCGGGCCCGCCGAACAACGGCCAGGTGAACGCCTGCTACAGCGACGGCTGGAAGTGCCAGCACGCCTGGCGCGAGATCTCCTCCATGGTGGCCTTCCGCAACACCGCCCGCGGGCAGGCCGTCACGAACTGGTGGGACAACGGCGGCAACGCGATCGCGTTCGGCCGCGGCTCCAAGGCGTACGTGGCGATCAACCACGAGTCCTCCGCCCTGACCAGGACCTTCCAGACCTCCCTGCCCGCCGGCGCCTACTGCGACGTGCAGTCCAACACCGCCGTCACGGTGAACTCCTCCGGCCAGTTCACGGCCACCCTCGCCGCGAACACCGCCCTCGCCCTGCACACCGGGGCCATGGCCTGCGGCACCCAGCCGGCCACCACCGGCGCCTCCTTCAACGTGAACGCCACCACGGTCACCGGCCAGAACGTCTACGTCACCGGCAACCGCGCCGAGCTCGGCAACTGGGCCCCCGCCTCCGCCCTCAAGCTCGACCCGGCCGCGTACCCCGTCTGGAAGCTGACGGTGTCCCTGCCCGCCGGAACGGCCTTCGAGTACAAGTACCTCCGCAAGGACGCGGCCGGGAACGTCACCTGGGAGTCCGGCGCCAACCGCACCGCGACCGTCCCCGCCTCGGGCCAGATCGTCCTGAACGACACCTTCCGAAACTGAGCCTCCCCCTCGCAAGGGCCGTCCCGCCGGGGCGGCCCTCTCTTCCCGTACCTCCAGGGAGCACCCCCGTGACACGCAAGAGAACGGCGGTCGCGCTGGCCGCCGCGCTGTGCGCCGCCCTCGTGCCCGCCGTCCCCGCGACGGCCGCGCCCCGGCCCCCCGCCCCGCCCTCCGACCGGGCCCTCGCGGCCCAGCCGGCCCGCCAGGACCTCACCCGCGAGCAGTTCTACTTCGTCCTGCCCGACCGCTTCGCGAACGGCGACGCCTCCAACGACAGGGGCGGCCTCACCGGCAGCCGCCTGGAGACCGGCTTCGACCCCACCGACAAGGGCTTCTACCAGGGCGGCGACCTCAAGGGCCTGACCGAACGGCTCGACTACATCAAGGGCCTCGGCACCACCGCCATCTGGATGGCGCCGATCTTCAAGAACCGGCCCGTCCAGGGCACCGGCAAGGACGCGTCCGCCGGCTACCACGGCTACTGGATCACCGACTTCACCCAGGTCGACCCGCACTTCGGGACCAACGAGGACCTGGAGGGGCTGATCGCCGCCGCCCACGCCAAGGGCATGAAGGTCTTCTTCGACGTCATCACCAACCACACCGCCGACACCGTCGACTACGCGGAGAAGAAGTACGGCTACCGCCCCAAGGGCGCCTACCCGTACCTCGACGCCTCCGGCCTCCCCTTCGACGACCGGACCGCGATCGGGAAGGTGGACGCGGACTCCTTCCCGTACACGCCGACGACGACCGGCGGCAAGGTCCCGTCCTGGCTCAACGACCCCACGATGTACCACAACCGGGGCGACTCCACCTGGGTGGGGGAGTCCGCCGAGTACGGCGACTTCGTCGGCCTCGACGACCTGTGGACCGAGCGTCCCGAGGTCGTCGACGGCATGAAGAGGATCTACGAGAAGTGGGTCCGCGACTTCAAGATCGACGGGTTCCGCATCGACACCGTCAAGCACGTGGACCTGGACTTCTGGACGCAGTGGGCCACCGCCCTCGACGCGTACGCGAAGAAGCAGGGCCGCGAGGACTTCTTCATGTTCGGCGAGGTGTACTCCGCCGACACCGCCGTCACCTCCCCGTACGTCACCCGGGGCCGGCTCGACGCCACCCTCGACTTCCCCTTCCAGGACGCGGCCCGCGCCTTCGCCTCCCAGGGCGCCGGCGCCGACCGCCTCGCCAAGGTCTTCGCCGAGGACTACCGCTACACCACCGACAAGGCCAACGCCTACGAGCAGGTGACCTTCCTCGGCAACCACGACATGGGCCGCATCGGCACCTTCCTGAAGCAGGACAACCCCCACGCCTCCGACGAGGAACTCGTCCGCCGCGACCGCCTCGCCAACGAGCTGATGTTCCTCTCCCGGGGCAACCCGGTGATCTACTACGGCGACGAGCAGGGCTTCACCGGCCCCGGCGGCGACAAGGACGCCCGCCAGACCCTCTTCGCCTCGAAGACCGCCGACTACCTCGACGACGACCAGCTCGGCACCGACCGCACCCACGCCTCCGACGCGTACGACACCACGCACCCGCTCTACCGCTCGATCGCCGCCCTCTCGAAGCTCACCCGGGAGAACCCGGCCCTCCGCGACGGCGTCCAGCGGGAACGGTACGCCGAGGGCTCCGTCTACGCCTTCACCCGCACCGACCCGAAGACGCGGACCGAGTACCTGGTCGCCGTCAACGGCGCCACCACCGCGAAGACCGTCACCGTCCCCGTCGACTCCGCCGACTTCCGCGCGCTGTACGGGGGTCAGGGCGCCGTCGCGGCTTCCCGGGGCGAGGTGACCGTCACCGTCCCGGCCCTCTCCTCCCTGGTCCTCAAGGCCGGTGCCCCGCTGCCCGCCCCGGCGACCGGGCCCACCGTGTCCCTGAAGGCCCCGGCCGCCGGTTCCACCGGCACCGTCGAACTCTCCGCCGACGTCACCGGAGACGGCCTCGACCGGGTCGTCTTCGCCGCCCAGGTCGGCGACGGCCGCTGGCAGACCCTCGGCACCGCCGACCACGCCCCCTACAAGGTCACCCAGCACGTCACCGCCCCCGCCGGCACCGCCCTGCGCTACAAGGCCGTCGTCGTGGACGGCGCGGGCCGCACCGCGAGCGCCCTCGCCGCCACCACCGCCGGCGCGCCCCCGGCCCCCGAGAAGCCGGTCGCCGTCGAGCGCCCCTACGCCGTCGTGCACTACCGGCGCGAGGACGGGAACTACGACGGCTGGAAGCTGAGGGCCGCCGGCCAGGACGCCGTCTTCACCGGCCGCGACGCCTTCGGCGCCTTCGCCTGGGTCAAGGTCCCCGAGGGCGCCTCCACCGTCACGTACACCGTCGAGAAGGACGCCGCCGCCGACGGACCGCAGCGCAGCATCAACCTCGGTCGCACCGGCGAGGTCTGGATCACGCAGGGCGCCGACGGCCAGTCCGACACGAACCCGGCCCCCGCCGCCCCGGACAAGACCAAGGCCGTCATCCACTACCAGCGGGCCGACGGGAACTACGACGGCTGGGGCCTCCACACCTGGACCGGCGCCGCCCGGCCCACCGACTGGTCCAAGCCCCTCATGCCCGTCCGCACCGACGCGTACGGCGCGGTCTACGAGGTCCCCCTCGCCGAGGGCGCGAGCTCCCTCTCGTACATCCTCCACAAGGGCGACGAGAAGGACCTGCCCACCGACCAGTCCCTCGACCTCGCCACCTACGGCCACGAGGTCTGGCTGCTCTCCGGACAGCCCGCGTACCTCCTCCCGACCGTCGGCGGCACCCCGAACCTCGACCTCGGCAAGGCCGAGGCCCAGTGGATCGACCGGAACACCGTCGTCTGGAAGGTGAAGACCACCGACGCCACCAGCCAGCAGCTGGTGTACGCGAAGGACGGCGGGATCACCGTCACCGACGGCGCCCTGAACACCGAGGGCCGGTGGCTCCGCCTCACCCCGGGAAGCCTCACCGACGCCCAGAAGGCCACGCACCCCCACCTCAAGGACTACCCGGCCTTCACCGTCGACCCGCGCGACGCCGACCGCGTCCGGGACTCCCTGCGCGGCCAGCTGATCGCCACCCAGCGCGCCGCCAACGGCGCCCTGCTCGCCGCCACCGGCGTCCAGACCGCCGGCGTCCTCGACGACCTGTACGCGGCGAAGGCCACGAAGGCGGACCTCGGCCCGGTCTTCCACGGCGGCCGCCCCACCCTCTCCCTGTGGGCCCCCACCGCACAGTCCGTCTCCCTCGAACTCGACGGGAAGACCCTGCCCATGCGGCGCGACCCCGCCTCCGGCGTCTGGTCCGTCACCGGCCCCCGGACCTGGGCGGGCAAGCCCTACCGGTACGTCGTGAAGGTCTGGGCCCCGAGCGTGCGGAAGGTCGTCGAGAACCGGGTCACCGACCCCTACTCCACCGCCCTCACCACCGACTCCGCCCGCAGCCTCGTCGTCGACCTCGCCGACCCGAGGCTCGCCCCCGCCGGCTGGAAGACCCTGAAGAAGCCCGCCGCCGTGCCGCTGCGGGACGCCCAGATCCAGGAACTCCACATCCGGGACTTCTCGATCGCCGACCCCACGGCGAAGGCCGGCCACCAGGGCACCTACCTCGCCTTCACCGACAAGGACAGCAAGGGCTCACGGCACCTCCGCGACCTCGCCGCCTCCGGCACCTCCTACGTCCACCTCCTCCCGGCCTTCGACCTCGGCACCGTCCCCGAGAAGAAGTCCGACCGGACCACCCCCGCCTGCGACCTGAAGGTCTACGCCCCCGACTCCGAGGAGCAGCAGGCCTGCGTCACCGCGGCGGCCGCCAAGGACGCCTACAACTGGGGCTACGACCCCCTGCACTACACCGTCCCCGAGGGCTCCTACGCCACCGACCCCGAAGGCACCCGCCGCACGGTCGAGTTCCGGCAGATGGTCCAGGCCCTCAACGGCGACGGACTGCGCACCGTCATGGACGTCGTCTACAACCACACCGTCGCCGCCGGACAGTCCGACAAGTCCGTCCTCGACAGGATCGTCCCCGGCTACTACCAGCGCCTCCAGGCCGACGGCTCCGTCGCCACCTCCACCTGCTGCGCCAACACCGCGCCCGAGAACGCCATGATGGGCAAGCTCGTCGTCGACTCGGTCGTCACCTGGGCCAAGGAGTACAAGGTCGACGGCTTCCGCTTCGACCTCATGGGCCACCACCCGAAGGCCAACATTCTGGCCGTGCGCAAGGCCCTGGACGGCCTGACCGTCGAGAAGGACGGCGTCGACGGCAAGGCGATCGTCCTCTACGGCGAGGGCTGGAACTTCGGCGAGGTCGTCGACGACGCCCGCTTCGTCCAGGCCACCCAGAAGAACATGGCCGGCACCGGTGTCGCCACCTTCTCCGACCGGGCCCGTGACGCCGTGCGCGGCGGCGGCCCCTTCGACGAGGACCCCGGCGTCCAGGGCTTCGCCTCCGGCCTCTACACCGACCCCAACACGTCGGGCGCCAACGGCAGCCCCGAGCAGCAGAAGGCCCGCCTCCTGCACTACCAGGACCTCATCAAGGTCGGCCTGACCGGCAACCTCGCCGGGTTCACCTTCACCGACACCTCAGGGCGCACGGTCAAGGGCTCCGAGGTCGACTACAACGGCGCCCCCGCCGGATACGCCGCCGCCCCCGGCGACGCCCTCGCCTACACCGACGCCCACGACAACGAGTCCCTGTACGACGCGCTCGCCTTCAAGCTGCCGGCGGACACCTCCCCGGCCGACCGCGCCCGCATGCAGGTCCTCGCCATGGCGACGGCCACCCTCTCGCAGGGCCCGGCCCTCTCCCAGGCCGGCTCGGACCTGCTGCGCTCCAAGTCCCTGGACCGCAACTCCTTCGACAGCGGCGACTGGTTCAACGCCATCCACTGGGACTGCCGCGACGGCAACGGCTTCGGCCGCGGCCTGCCGCCGGCCGCCGACAACAAGGCCAAGTGGTCCTACGGCAGGCCCCTGCTCGTGAACCCGGCCCTGACGGTCGGCTGCGCGCAGATCGACGGCGCCTCCGCCGCCTACCGGGACCTGCAGAAGATCCGCACCACCGAGCCGGTGTTCTCCCTGGCCACGACGGACCGCGTCCAGCAGGCCCTGTCCTTCCCGCTCTCCGGCCGCGACGAGACCCTGGGCGTCCTCACCATGCGCCTCGGCGACCTGGTGGTCGTCCTCAACGCGACCCCGAGCGGCACCTCGCAGAAGATCGCCGACCTGGCCGGGAAGGGCTACCGCCTCCACCCGGTCCAGGCCGGCGGCTCCGACACCGTGGTGAAGTCGGCCGCGTACGAGCAGGCCTCGGGTACCTTCACGGTCCCGGCGCGGACGGTGGCGGTCTTCAAGGCCGGGTGAGCGGCCGCTCCAGCAGGGTGACCCCGTACCGGGTCCCGTCGGCGCCGAGCTTCCCCGGCTCCTCGCCGACGACCCGGTAGCCCGCGGCTTCGTAGTACGTACGGAGCCGCGGGTTGCTCGACACGCAGTCGAGCCGTGCGACCGCCCGCCCGCGGGCCGCGATCCGCCCCTCGGCGTGCGCGAGCAGCGCCCGTCCCGTACCGGCGGGCGCTGCCTCCCGGTCGGACATGAGCCGGTGGACGTACCCGGCGACCGGGGGCTGCGGGCCCCAGGCCTGCTCATCCTCCCACCACAGCTCGTACGCGCCCACCGCGCGCCCCTCGTGGGACGCGAGCCACACCTCGCCCCCGGCGATCCGCTCCCGGAAGTGCTCGGCGCTCTTCCCGCCCGGCTTCCACTGGTCGATTCCGTTCCGCACCATCCAGTGGGCGGCCCCGTCGAACAACTCCACCAGAAGGTCGAGATCGCGTTCGTCCGCCTGCCGGAAGGTCACTTGTGCGTTCATGGCACTCACCGTAAAGGTATGGCCAGACGCCCGACATCCCCCTCTTTCCGGCCAGGAGCGCCCCCATGCCGCAGATCACCGTCGACTACTCCGCCCCCCTCGACCGGCGCGGCTTCGCGCTCGCCCTGCACCCGCTCGTCGTGAAGACGGTCGACGCGACGCTCGACGCCTGCAAGACCCGGTTCCGGGAGGTCGAGGAGGTGGTCGTCGGCGGCGGAGGGACCGACGACGTCATCGTCCACGTCGAGATCGCCCTGCTGTCCGGCCGCACGGACGAGGCCAAGGCGCGGCTCTCGGAGGCCGTCCTCCACCTGCTGCCCGCGTACCTCAAGGCCGGCGAGGGAGTCAGACTGTCCGTCGAGGTCCGCGACCTCGAAGCGTCCTACCGCAAGGTCTGATCGGGCACGACGGACGGGGCCTGCGGCACCAGCGCGGCGAGGCGGGCCACCAGATCCCCGAAGGGCCCGTCGGCCGGCTCGTCCGCCAGGATCCGGATGAGGATCTCCGCCATCTCGGCGTCGTACGCGGCGCTCACCGCCGCCAGCGCGGCGAAGTCGTGCACCAGCTGGAGCTCCAGCTCCGCGCGCGGGACCCGGCGGCCGTCCAGCCACAGCAGCGCCGTCGACTCGGCGAGCGACACCCAGGAGCGGACGACCAGTTCGAGCCGGGCGGAGGGCTTCTCGACCGCCAGATGGGCCAGGATCTGCTCGTACGCGGCCTGCCGTACCTCGTCGATCATGGCGTTCGTCGTGGACGAGCCGACGGCGGGCCCGCCGCGCATCAGCGCCGCGAAGCCCGGCCCGTGCTCGTCCACGAAGTCGAAGAACCGGCCCATCACCCGCAGCAGCCGCGCCCCGAGCGGCCCGCGCGGCGGCTCCACGAAGCGGGCCGCCAGCTCGTCCGCAGCCCGCCGCAGCGCCGCCTCGTAGAGGCTCTGCTTGCCGGGGAAGTAGTGGTAGACCAGCGGCCGCGAGATGCCCGCGGCCGCGGCGATCTCGTCGATGGAGACCTCGTCGGGAGAGCGGTGGCCGAAGAGTTCGAGGGCCACCCCGATCAGCTGCTGCTTGCGCTCCTCGACGCCCATCCTGCGGCGCACCCCGGTCGTCATACGAACAGCCTAACCGCGTCCGTTACGCTCCTGCCCCATGAGCGCTTCCGACCAGGACACCCCGACTGCCGAGGCCCCGGAGGCCGACGAGCCCAGGAAGGCCGAAGAGGCCCAGGAGGACCCGGAGTCCCCCGAAGTCCGCGAGAAGTCCGGGGAGTCGGACGAGCCCGGGGAATCGGACGAGCCCGAGGAATCGGACGAGCCCGAGGAGTCGGACGAGCCCGAGGAGTCGGACGGGTCGGACGGGTCTTCGGAGGGCGCCGAAGGAGCCGCGCAGGGCGAGGGGCTCACCCCGAAGCAGGCGCGGCGGCTGCGCGTCGCCGCCGCGTCCGTGCTCCTGGTCGCCCTGGCCGTGGTGCTCGTCATCCGGCTCGCGAGCCGCACGTCCGTCCTGGTCGTCGGCGTGTACGGCCTCGCCATGATCCTCTGCGGGATCGTGATCGAGCTCTCCCGCAACGGTCGCACCCGCCTCGGCACCTGGCTCCTGGCGGGCGGCCTCCTGACCGCGCTGGCCCTGGACTGGCTGGTCCTTCCGTAGGCGTCACAGGTCCAGGACGAGCCGCTTCCCCGCGCAGCGCGAGACGCAGATCAGCATCGAGTCGTCCCGCTCGTCGTCGGTGAGCAGCTCGTCGCGGTGGTCGATCTCGCCCTCCAGGACCCGCTGTCGGCAGGTGCCGCAGAAGCCCTGCCGGCAGGAGTACGCGATGCCGGGCAGCTCCTCGCGGACCGCCGACAGGAGCGACTGGTCGGCCGCCACCGTCAACGTGCGCCCGGAGCGGCGCAGTTCGACCTCGAAGGCGGTGCCGCCGGTCGTCGCGGCGGCCGTGAAGCGCTCCAGGCGCGGCGTCCGGCCCTCCGGCATCGCCGCGCCCACCGCGTCCGCCAGACCGTCGGGCCCGCAGCAGTAGACGGCCGTCCCGTCGGGCAGGTGGGCGAGGAACTCCAGCCCGGGAAAGCCGGATTCGTCCTCGGCGACGACGGTCACGCGCTCGCCCCCCAGCGCCTCGATCTCCGTCAGGTACGGCATGGTGGCCCGGCTCCGCCCGCAGTACACGAGCCGCCAGTCCGCCCCGGCCGCCTCGGCGGCCCGGAGCATCGGCAGGACGGGGGTGATGCCGATGCCGCCGGCGACGAAGACGTACGCGGGGGAGTCGACCAGCGGGAAGCGGTTGCGGGGCCCCCGGATCTCGATCTCCACGCCCTCGTGGAGCTGCTCGTGGACCTCGCGCGAGCCGCCCCGGCCGTCCTCGATGAGGCGGGTGGCCACCGTGTACGCCGACGGGTCGCCCGGGTCGCCGCAGAGCGAGTACTGCCGGACGAGCCCGGAGGGCAGGACGAGGTCGATGTGGGCGCCCGGCTGCCAGGCGGGCAGCCCGGCACCCTCCAGGCGGAGTTCGACGACTCCTTCGGCGGGCGTGGTGCGTCCGGTGACGAGGACCTTGCGCGGGACGGTGCTGCCCCGGCCGTAGCCGGAGACGGGCACGTCGAGGGCGGGCATCGGCCAGAGCGGGGCGGTGCTCATCCGGCTGCGGACGGCGCGGCGGACGAGCAGCGCGGCCCCGGCGACGAGGGCGACGGTGGTGAAGCGGGGCATCAGCGGCCTCCGTTGGCGCCGGGGGAGGAGGCCAGGTAGGCCATGGCCTGCGCGGTGTCGCCCTCCTGGGAGGGGTGGTAGGCGCGGCTGAGGTAGCGGGGTATGGAGCGCAGCATGGCCGGGGTGGAGGGCAGCACGCCCTGCCGGCCCTTGCGGACGAAGTCCGCGAAGGAGGCCTTGGAGGCCTTCGGGTCGAGCGGGCTGGGGTCGTTCTCCATGAAGAAGCGGATGCCCCGCTGCCAGAGGAAGACGAGTGCGGAGAAGGCGAGCGCCCAGGTGCGGGCGCGGCGCCGGTAGCCGCCGTCGAGGTGCATGAAGAGCTCGAAGGCGACCGCGCGGTGCTCGACCTCCTCCGCCCCGTGCCAGCGCAGCAGGTCCAGCATCGTCGGGTCGGCCCCGACCCGGTCGAGCGCGTCGGCGTTGAGGACCCAGTCGCCGAGGAAGGCGGTGTAGTGCTCGATGGCGGCGATCAGCGCGACCCGTTCCATCAGCCACCAGCGGCGCGGCCGGCCGGGCGGCAGGGTGCGGTCGCCGAGGAGCTTCTCGAAGAACCAGTCGACCTGCGCGGTGTACGGGGTGGGGTCGAGGCCCAGCTTCCGCAGGTGGGGGAGGACGTCGTCGTGGGCCTGGGAGTGGATGGCCTCCTGGCCGATGAAGCCGATGACGTCCTCGCGCAGCCGGTCGTCGGTGATGTACGGCAGCGCCTGCTTGTAGACGTGGACGAACCAGCGCTCGCCGGCCGGCAGCAGCAGGTGCAGCACGTTGATCGTGTGCGTGGTGAAGGGGTCGCCCGGTACCCAGTGGAGCGGTGTCTCTTCCCAGTCGAAGGAGACCTTGCGGGCCTTGAGCTCGACGTGCTCCGACGCCACCGGTGCAGGCTGCGTATTAGACATGATGTCAATGTACTGAGGGGTAGGGCGTGGCAACAGGTCCGTGCGCCGTCTTTTCGCTCCCGTTACCTCCGGTCACCGCAGGGCGGCCGTCGCTTCCGTCACCGCAAGGCACCTGCTGCCCCGGTCACCGCAGGGCCGTCCTCCGGGTGCCGTCCCCCAGGGCGCCGTTCAGGTCCGCCCGCGCGCCCGCCGACGCCCGTACCGCCAGGAGCGGCCCGGCGGAGCGGCCCTTCACCCCGCCCGAGACCTCCAGGGACGTGAAGTCCGGGCTGCCCGCCGCCAGGACGAACCAGCCGCCGGCCGGCGCCTGCCACAGCACGCCCGCCAGGACCCGGGGATCCCGCACCCCGCAGGCCGGCGAACCCTCGGAGCGGGCCGCGAGCGCCGCCGGGACCTCGGGCGACGGGACCAGGAACTGGGCGAGGACCCGGCTGCCCGTGCCCCGCCAGGTCTCCGCGCGCGTGCACACCCAGGTGCCGTGCCCGGCACCCTCGGGCAATGGCTGCCGCGCGAACCGCCAGGCGTTCACCGACCGCACCCCGCGCGCCCGCACCTCCGCCAACTGGCACGCCGTCCGCGCCCACGCCTCCCGCGCCTCCGTCCCCGTCGCGTCCACGGGCGCGGCGGGCGGCCCCCACAGCAACCGGGCCGGGGCCAACTCGCCCAGGTCGGCGAGGAGCCGCGTCCCCGGACCCTCCCGCACCTGGAGGGTGTTCCACCGGGTGCAGGCGCCGCCCCGTGCGGGGCTCGGCACGGGGTCGGTCACCCCGTCGGCGTCCCGCACCAGCGGCCGCGGCGCCTTCGCGGGCGCGAGGAGGTCCCGTACGGCCGTCTCCCGCACCCACGGGGCCGTCAGATAGCGGACGTTGCCCGCCGCGCGGGAGACGACCAGCGCCGCCGAACCGACCGAGTCGGCCGCGTCCGTCCGCGCGAAGTCCAGCGCGGCCCCCGCCGTCCCCTCGACCGGCTCCGCGTACCGCACGGCCCGCAGCCCGTCGTGGAAGAGCACCACCCGCATGGCGTCGACCCGCCCCGCGAACAGCAGCTGCGGCGGCCCCATCGGCGGCCCGACGGGCGTCCCCGGTGTCGCGGAGGACCGTACGGAGCCGCCGGGCCGGGCCCACACGGCGAGCGCCCGCCGCAGCAGCGCGCTGTCGCCGGTCAGACCGCCGCGCGCGGGCCACACCGAGAAGTCCTGCCGCGTCGACCCCGGCCAGACCGCCGGGTCCACCCGCCTGACCGCACCGGGGTCGAGGGCGGCCTCGGCGGCGGGGTTACGGGCGTACGAGGGCGCCGCAGCACCGTTTCTGCCCCAGCCGTCCCCGGGCAGCCCGAGCAGCGTCCCGCACACCACGAGCGCCACGACGGCGACGAACGCGGCCCGGGCGTGCTGCCGCCGCCGCATCAGATCGGTCGGCCGCGCCTGCAGGGCACACGGATCGAACTCGTCGGACTCGAGCAGAGCGGCCCCACTGAGCCGCCGGGGGAGGTCGGGAGCGCCGCCGGTACGGGACGGCCCGGAGGCCCTCCCGGGCGCGGCGCCGGCACCTGCCGGGACCGGGGGCCTTCCGGACGTGGCACCGGCGCCCGGCGGCACCGAGGGCCCCCCGACTCCGACCTGCTCGTCGCCCCCGGCCCGGCCGGCTCCTTCGGGGCCGTCGCCCCGGGCCGCGCCTTCCTCCCGTTCCGCCCCGCCGGAACGGCCACCGGCCCTGCCCGGACCGGCCTGCTCGCCCACCCGGTCGGAGCGGCCGCCCCGGGCGCCGGCGCCGGATGCGGCACGGCCACCGGAGGCGCCGGCTCCGGCCGGGGCGCCCGTCCGGCCGGGCGCGCCTGTGGCGCCGTCCGGGGACCCGGACCTCCGGGGGTCGCCCTGCTCGCCGACGCGGAACGCCTCGGGGGCGGGGCCCTCCGACGCGTCCGGAGCGTCCGCGTCCAGCGCGTCCGCCTCCGCCAGGGCCGCCGCCGGGTCCTCGACGCCCGCCGCCGCCAGGACGCGCAGGACCTCCGGGTCGCCCTGGCGCTCCAGCCCGCGGAGCACGTACGCCGCGCGGCCGGGGCCGGAGAGCCGGGACAGCCGCTGGTCCAGGGCGAGCTCGTCGGCGCCGCCCACCCGGGGGAAGAGCCGGAGCCCCCACACGTGCGGCAGCAGCGGCGGGAACTGGGCCCGGCGCGGCAGCGCGAGGCGCCGGAGCGGCAGCCCGGCGATCAGCGCCTGCCGCAGCACCTCGCCCCGTACGTACGCGTAGCCCGGATCCACCGCGTCCTCGTCCCGCCGCGGACCGGGCACTGCAGGGCCCGGGACCCGTCGGCGGGGCAGCGACCGCTGGACGAGGGCGTGCGCGGTCAGCACCCGGCGGTTGCGGCCGAGCGCCGGCGGCAGGACGAGATAGGCGATGCGGACGAGCCGCGGATACCGCTCGACGAGCGCGGCCTCGGCCTGTTCGACATCGACGGGACCCACGGGCGAGGGAACGAGATCCTGGGTGCTCACGTTCAGCAGAACGAGCGATTCTTCCGATGGTCACCCCGGCCCGTACGGGGGAGGTTCAGGCCGCCGGGACCGTCAGGCGCTCGCGGATCAGCTCCGTCACCTCGTCCGGGACGCCGAGGCCCTCCCGTACGTACTTCTCCATCGTCCCGTGCCGGACCGCCACTTCGTCGAGCGCCGCGTCCAGGTACTCCGGCAGGACCCCGATCAGTTCGAGCGCGAGCTCGGGGTCGCCGCCCTGGGCCGTGAAGCCCTCGATCATGGGCGCGAACGCCAGCCGCACCGCCGGGTTGACCGCCAGGTACTCGGCCCGCACGGTCTCCTCGTCCGCGCCGAGCAGGGACAGGACGACCGTCGCCGCCCAGCCCGTACGGTCCTTGCCCGCCGAGCAGTGGAAGAGCAGCGGCCCCGCGTCCGGCGTGCCCAGCTCGTCGAGCAGGGCGCGGTAGGAGGCACGGGCGGAGTCGCTGGAGACGAAGGTCCGGTAGGTCCGGGCGAAGGCCGCCCGGACCCGGCCGCCGCCGAGGTGCTCCTCGGCGAGCGCCGGATCGGCGAGCAGGGACTTCAGGCGCGCGGCGGGCGGCAGTCCGCTGCCGGACAGGTAGTCGGCGAGGACGTCCGCGACGAGCAGCCGGGCGCCGGTCGGCAGCCGGTCCGGCCGGTCGCCGCGCTCGGTCGCCGTCCGGAAGTCGACGACGGTACGGATGCCGAGCCCGGCGACGGCGGGCTCGGCGGGGTCGAGCCGGTCGAGAAGGGCGGAGCGGAGGACGAGACCGGGCCGGACGGAACGCCCGTCACCCAGCGGCAGGCCGCCGAGATCGCGGAGGTTGGCGACGGAGGTGGCGGGGATGGCGGGCATGGCGTCGACTCCTCCGATTCGTGCACGTTCCTGTCGAACGGTAATGGATCGCCCTGCTCCGAGCAGGTCCGCCCGAAACGCACCACGCTTCCGTTGCGGGCGCGCACCTGCCGGGGCGGCGCCCACCCGCCCCCGTTGTGGGCAATGGCCCCGATGGACCGGTGCCCGCCCGCCCCCGCCCGCCCCGTTGTGGTCGCGCCGACTGGGGCGGTGCCCACCCCCGCCCACCCCGCTGTGGGCACCCGTTCCGCCGGGACGGCGCCCACCCATCCCCGCGCCCCCCGTTGTGGGCAGTCGTTCCGCTGGGGCGAGGGGGGTCCCCCTGCTCGAGCGAAGCCGAGAGCTTGGGGGAGGGTGGGCACAACGGAACGGCGCCCCTTGCCGGCGCCCGAGGCTCCCGTGCCCTGACCCGCACCGGCCTGTGCGCCGCCCTCGTGGTGCGGGTCCAGGCGCGGAACGCGGAGGCGCCGCTGAGGGCGCCGTCCCGTGTGCCCACCCGTCCCGCCCCAGCGGGACGATTGCCCACACGGCGGGGGCCGGGGGGCACCGCCCCGCAAGGCGCGCGCCCGCACGGGCGGGTGGGAGCCGCCCCGGCAGGTGCGCGCCCACATGGAGGTGGCGGAAGGGGCACCGCCCGGCAGGTGCGCGCCCGCACGGGCGGGTGGGCGCCCCCACCCCCTCACCCCTTCGCCAGCGCCGCCAAGACCTCCGCCTCCCGTTCCGGGGAGAGCCCGGCCCCCTGCCGGTCCGGTCGTTGCGGTGCGACGCCGTCGAGGGACTCCAGCCACGCCCAGGTGTCCGCGACCGTCTCCTCCACCGGCCGGCAGCGCAGCCCGCTCGCGAGCGCCCGGGAGACGTCGGCGGTGTGCATCGCGTCGTACGTCTCGCCCGGCGGCAGCCACACCGGCAGCTCCGTCCAGGGCGCCGCCCCGGCCGCGAGGAGCGCCTCCGGCTCCGTCCAGCGCAGCTCGGCGTCGGAGCCGGTCGTCCGCACGCAGGCGTCGAGCAGCCCGCCCATGGTGGTGTGCCCGGGCGGCGAGACGAGGTTGTACGGCCCCGACAGCCCGGCGGCCACCGCGTCCAGCGTCCATGCGGCGAGGTCGCGGACGTCGATGTACTGGATCGGCGTCGTCCGCGGCCCGGGGGCGAGGACGGAGCCGCCGCGGGCGATCCGGCCCAGCCACCAGGGGAGCCGGCCCACGTTCTCGTACGGGCCGAGGATCAGGCCCGCCCGGACGAGCAGTGCCCGGTCGGGCCCGAAGGCGGCGGTGGCGGCGAGCTCGCCGCCCCGCTTGGACTCCGCGTAGGGCACGTCCCCGTCGTCCGGGGAGCCCTCCACCAGCGGCCCGTCCTCCGCGAGTCCGGCGGCGGGCGGCCAGGCGTACACGGAGCGGCTCGACACGTACGCGTACCGCCCCGCCCGGTCCGCGAGCAGCCGGGCCGCGTCCCGGACCGCCGAGGGTGCGGCCGACCAGGTGTCCACGACGGCGTCCCAGGAACCGGTGGCGAGCGCGGCGAGGCCGTCGGGGGCCGTGCGGTCCCCGATCAGCGACGCGGCCCCCGCCGGAGCCGCGTGCCGGCCCCGGTGGAAGACCGTCACCTCCCAGCCCCGTTCGAGCGCGTCCTCGACGATCGCGCGGCCGACGAACTCCGTACCTCCGAGCATCAGCAGTCTCATGGTCCGAGCCTGCCCGGCGGGCACGGCCGGGGCCAGGGAGTTCCGCTCCCGGAGGATTCCGCCAGGGGAGGAACGCGAGGCCCCCGACGGTCCGGGTCCGCGACGGTCCGGGTCCCCGACGGCCCGGTCAGGGGGTGTACTTGTAGCCGACCCGCCGCACGGTCTGGATCGTGTGGCGGTGCTCGGCGCCCAGCTTGCGGCGCAGCCGGGCCACGTGCACGTCGACCGTCCGGCCGTCGCCCACGTGTCCGTACCCCCACACCGTCGTGACCAACTGGTCGCGCGTGTGCACCCGGTGAGGG
This sequence comes from Streptomyces sp. TLI_105, assembly GCF_900105415.1. Lineage (GTDB taxonomy): Bacteria > Actinomycetota > Actinomycetes > Streptomycetales > Streptomycetaceae > Streptomyces. The sequence continues at coordinate 5,903,786 of NZ_FNSM01000001.1, forward strand.
TGTGCCACCAAGTGGGCGAGCAGCTCGAATTCGAGGTACGTCAGGTCGAGCGCCTGCCCGTCGACGAGGGCGATCCGCTGCACGCCGTCGATCGTCACCGGCCCCTGCTCCTCCGCCGCGACGGGAGCCGGAGCGGAGGCGGGAGCGGGGCCCGTGGGCAGGTGCGGCTGCTGGTCGGCCGGGACGAGGACGAGGTACCCGACCATCGGCGGGCGCCCCGGCAGCGTCGGCAGCGTGTGCTGGGGCGCGGGCAGCAGGGTGGCGCCGGGCGGCAGGAAGTCCGCCACCTGGGAGAAGTCCACGACCTCGTTGGGGTCGACGGCGCGCAGTCGGTGCCGGCCGGGACGGACGGCGGTGAGGGAGGCGGTCTGGGTGTGGGCCATGGCAGGTCAGCTCTTTCGCGCGGGGAACGGACGGAGAGGTCTCGTACGTCGTGCGCGTGGGCCGAAGGCCGGGATCGGACCGTACCGATCGGGGCTTTAGAGGGCCGACGCGTTCCTCACGCGTCGACAGCACCGGTCGAAGTCGTGGTGCTGACGGGAAGGCCAGAACGGCTCGAGGTCGTGGCGACCCGTCGCGGTGTCGTTCTGCATGATGGCCATATCCCTATTAAACCAGGAGGGAAACGAGCTGAGCACCCCCTGTCGCGTCACACCCCTCGACCGGCCGGAAAACGACGGCTCGTCCACCGCCCGCGCCCTCAACCCGTCAGCCGTCTCCGCCAGTCGAGACCCGTGACCAGGATCGCCTGCCCCGGATCCCCGTCCCACCGCACGCTCAGCCCCTGCCGGCGCAGCGCCCGGGTCACCTCCTCGCCGACCGCCGCCGCCGCCGTCTCCGCCGAGTCGTCGAACCGGCCGTACAGCAGGTGCAGCGGCCCGCCGTTCGCCGCGCCCTCGGTGCACTGGGTGTGGAAGAACACGAACCCGCGCGCCCGGTCCGCCCCCTCCTCGGCGCCGATCTCCGCCGTGCCGCAGGACCGGCAGCACGTGAAGTGCTCGCGGGCGACGATCCCGGCCGCGTCCAGCTCGGCGAAGGCGGCGGTGATGCGCTCCGGGTCGGTCGTGCCCTCCCAGCCGGCCATCTCCCCGACCCGTTCCAGCCACAGCCGGTCCACCAGCGCCTCGGCCTGCTCCCGGGACACCGGGTGCTCGTCGGGGGAGAACACCTCCTCCCGGGCGATCCGGGTCAGCCGCACCCGGTCGTCGTAGCCGCAGACGAGCAGCGAGCGCACCCGGCCCTCGATCTCCTCCCGTATCTCCCCGGGGAGTTCGGGGACGGCCGGCGCGGCCGGGAAGCCCATGTTCTGCCAGGTCGGCCCGGCGTCCCAGTCGGCGTCGCCGCGTGCCCAGGCCGTCAGGACCTCCGCGACCCGCTCCGGGGTGTCGAATCGCGTCTCGAAGTGCCGTTCGGGCGCGCCGGCCCGGTGCTCCAGGTGGAAGGGCCCGTCGGCGGCGTGCCACACCTGCGCGAAGACGGCCGGCAGGTCCGGTATCCGCTGCAGGATCAGGAAGCGGTCCCCCTCGGCGCCGATGCGCCGTACGAGTCCGGTCAGGTCCTCCTCGGACGGCCGGACGTGCTTCTCCCGGTTCTCGGTCTCCACCGCGATGTCGAGCATGAGCCCACTGTCCCAGGCGGCACCGACAACGCCGCAGGGGCGCCCACCGTGTGAAACGGCGGGCGCCCCTGTCCGGGTGTGCGCGGGATCAGACCTGGCCGGCCTTCTCCAGGGCCTCGCAGCAGGTGTCCACGATGAGGCGGGTCACCACGTACGGGTCCACGTTCGCGTTCGGGCGGCGGTCCTCGATGTAGCCCTTCTGGTCCTGCTCGACCTGCCACGGGATGCGGACCGAGGCGCCGCGGTCCGAGACGCCGTAGGAGTACTCGTCCCACGGGGCGGTCTCGTGCAGGCCCGTCAGGCGCTCGTCGATGCCGGCGCCGTAGTTCTTGACGTGGTCGAGCGGCTTCGAGCCCTCGCCGAGCGCCTCGCACGCGGTGATGATCGCGTCGTAGCCCTCGCGCATCGCCTTGGTGGAGAAGTTGGTGTGCGCGCCCGCGCCGTTCCAGTCGCCCTTCACCGGCTTCGGGTCGAGCGTCGCGGCGACGTTGAAGTCCTCGGCCGTGCGGTAGAGCAGCCAGCGGGCGACCCACAGCTGGTCCGAGACCTCCAGCGGGGCCAGCGGGCCGACCTGGAACTCCCACTGACCGGGCATGACCTCGGCGTTGATGCCGGAGATGCCGAGACCGGCCTTGAGGCAGTTCTCCAGGTGCGCCTCGACGATCGGGCGGCCGTGGATCTCGTCCACGCCGACGCCGCAGTAGTAACCGCCCTGCGGGGCCGGGAAGCCGTTCACCGGGAAGCCGAGCGGACGGGTGCCGTCGAAGAAGGTGTACTCCTGCTCGATGCCGAAGATCGACTCCTGCGCGGCGTAGCGCCCGGCGACCTCGGCCAGCGCGGCGCGGGTGTTGGAGGAGTGCGGCGTCATGTCCGTGTTGAGGACCTCGCACAGCACCAGGATGTCGTTGCCGCCGCGGATCGGGTCCGGGCAGGAGAAGACCGGCTTGAGGACGCGGTCCGAGGCGTGGCCCTCGGCCTGGTTCGTGCTGGAGCCGTCGAAGCCCCAGATCGGCAGCTCCTCCAGGGCGAGGCCCTCGCCCGCGATGATCTTCGTCTTGGAGCGAAGCTTCGCGGTCGGCTCGGTGCCGTCGATCCAGATGTACTCAGCCTTGAAGGTCACGGGTCTCATCCTTTGGCGTGCTGCTGCGGAGGTCCGCTGCGGCTCGCGGCACTGCGAGAAGCTGCGGTCGCCGCGCTGACTGCGCGGTGTGTGTTCGACCGCAGCTTCGCAACACGGGATTTCCCGTCGGTTGCCCGAATGTGAACCCCGTGTTACTCAGCTTTCCTGATCTTCGCGCAGTCGCCGTGCGACCACGTGGGCGTCTAGGAGCCCGCCGAGGCCCGCCCCCCGCACCCGCCGGACCAGCTCGGCGTACGAGGTCCCGAGCGCCTCCGCGGTCCGGCCGAGGTGCCAGTCGCAGTCCGCGAGCCGGTTCAGGAGGTATCCCTTCCGGATCTGGTTCTCGGAGAGCCGGAAGGTCTTCAGATAGGCCGCCCGCCCCTTCCGGTCGGTGATCACCTCGCCGATGTGCTGCTCCCGCCCGCCCCGCTCGAACGGCGGAAGGAACCGGTACAGGCCGAACCGGTCCATCCGGTGGACCCGCTCGAAGGAGTACGAGGTCTCCAGCAGGTCGCGCGCCATCAGCCCGTCGTGCGCCGCCGCCCAGGACCGCTCCTGCTCCCGCGCCGCCGCCCGCAGGTCGGCGAGGCCGCGGATGCCGCCGGCGCCGTCCCGGATCCGCGCCGTGAACTCGGGCACCGGGGCGCCGTAGTGCGCGTACTGGTGGACCAGCTCCCCGTACAGGTCCTCGACCAGCGTCGGGTGCAGCAGCCGGTAGTCGTCCGGGTGCGGCACCACGAACGCCGCGGCCAGCGCGTCCGCCACGTACAGGAGCAGCCCGCACTGGCCCGGGTGCAGCTCGAAGATCCGCAGCGCCTCCGCGAGCCCCGGCACCGCCCACCCCGCGTACGCCGCCTCCGCGCGCGGCGAGAGACCGCGCCGCAGTGCCTCCCGGGACCAGTCGTCCCAGACCACGGACGGCCCCCCGAAGTGCAGCGCGAGGTACCCCTCCAGGGCGAGGTGCAGCGGCAGGAACCGCAACCGCCGCTCGGCGCGCCCGTCCTTGCCGCGCCGGCGCTTGGCCATTCGGTGGAGCCGCCGCACGGGCACGCACCCCGGCACCGCCTCGCCGCCGAGCCGCGACCCGTACACGGCGGACTCCGTCCCCGTCCCCGTCCAGTCGGCGACGAAGCCGTGCGGGACGTACGAGGTGTACGAGGTGCGGTCGCCGAGCTCGACGGAGGCCCCGCCCCACCCCTCGTACACCTCCCGGCGCAGCCGCAGCCCCGGCACCGGCTCGTCCCGCACGAGCGGCACGAGCCGCACCCCGCCCCACACCTGCGCGGGCCGCACGTCGAGCCCGGTCAGATCGATCCGGGTCACCGCTGCGCTCCCTTCAGGAACAGCTCCACCCTCCGGTCCAGATAGGCCCGCAGTTCCGCGAAGCCCGTCCGCCCCTCCGCGAACTGCGCGATCTCCACCAGGGCCGCCAGATCCTCCGCGTCCCGGATCCCGGCCGTCGGCACGCTCGGGGCGAGCCGGCGCACGTCGAAGCCCTCGGCGTCGTATACGGGGTTGAGGTGCACCACGCTCGTCCGCCGCTCCGGATCCAGTCGCGTGCGCCACACCCGCAGCACCTCGCCCGCGAGGCCCGGCGGGGCGTTGTCCCAGCCGTCCGAGACGATCACCAGACGCTCGTGACCGGTCTCCAGGGCGTCCAGGACCCGCAGACCGAGCGGGGTCGGCCCGTAGGGGTGCACGAGCAGGGGATCGTCCCGGCCCGACGTCCACAGCGGGGCGTACGCCCCCGGCGACGCCAGGGCCTCCAGGAGGAAGTGACAGCCGAGGGCCACGGCCAGCGGCCGGCGCCGCTTCACCGCCGAACCGGAGGAGGAGAAACTGTCGTCGAGGACGGCCGCCACCCGCCCCCAGCTCCCGGCGTACGGCCCCGCCGCGCGCCGGGCGGCCGCGCGCAGCGCACCCGTCAGCTCGGCCCGGCGCGCCACCCGCTCGCCGAACGGCAGGGCGAGGACGTACAGGGCGAGCCGGGTGAGCGGCATGACCGACAGATCGGCCGCCCGGTCCGTGCGCAGCCGTTCCAGGCGGGTCATCCGGGGCGCGATCCGCTCCAGGAACACCGCGCGGGGCACGCCGTGCTTCCCGGCGAACCCCTCGGCGACCGTGAACGGCAGCTCGTACAGCGCGTTCTGCTCGTAGTGCGCCCGGCGGTGCGCGTCGAGCGTGGCGTTCTCGTACCGGGTACGGCGGCCCGGCGCGAAGAGGAAGTCACCCGTCTCGGCGTCGGCCGGCCGCCCGTGGACGTGCCGGAGGGCGGCCTTCAGACCGGTCCGGTACTTCACCGCGTCCAGCGCCGGATCGGGACGGGCCGCGAGCCACGCGCGCACGATCGCGCGCGTGCGGCGGTTGTTGACCCCGGCGGCGCGGAGCGCGCCGAACAGGCGGTAGACCCGCTGCGGCGGCAGCAGCGCGAGCCGCGCGGCGATCAGCCGGCCCTCGCCCTCCTCCGCCTCCTTCGGCGTGCGGAGCAGGTGCTCGACGACGAGCGCGGCGTTGTGGTCGTTGATGTCGAGTGCGAGGGCTGCGGCGTACACGGGCCGGTAGTTCACGCGTACGTACTCGTGGAGGAACGCGAGCGAGAAGCGCTGCTCGGCGGCGGAGGACCGGAACTCGCGCTGTCCGGTGGCGGTCACGGCGGCGTTGACGAAGAGGAGCACGTCCTCGGCGGCGACGAGCTCGGACACGGTGCTCTCCTTCCAGCGCACGGGTGCCGGCCGGGGAATGAGGGCACGAACAGCGAAGACGTTGCTTCAGAGGCAGGTTCCGGAAGTCGCACCGGAGTCCCGCGGCCGGCGCGGGAACGCTAACACCGGGCAGGGGGAGGTCCGCCAGCGGATTACCGGTGGGGGCGGGCCCGCGGTCGGGCGGTGGGGCCGCGGTCGGGCGGTGGGGCCGCCCGCCGGGGCCGCTGTCGGTGCCGCCCGGCAGACTGGGGGCATGGCGAAGCACTCGGGCGTGAAGCCCCGTATCGGACTGCTCGGCACCGGCCCGTGGGCCGCGCGCACGCACGCGCCCGCGCTCGTCGGGCATCCGGGCGTCGAGTTCAGCGGGGTGTGGGGCAGACGCCCCGAGGCGGCCGCCGCGCTCGCCGCCGCGTCCGGCACCCGGGCGTACGAGGACGTGGACGCCCTCCTCGCCGCGAGCGACGCCGTCGCCCTCGCCCTCCCGCCCGACGTCCAGGCGCCCCTCGCGGTGCGGGCGGCGGAGGCCGGCTGCCACGTCCTGCTCGACAAGCCGGTCGCGACGACGGTGGCGCTCGCCCGCGAGGTGACCGAGGCCGTGGAGGCGGCCGGGGTCGCCTCGGTGGTCTTCTGCACCCTGCGGTTCGCGGAGCCGACGGCCCGCTGGATCGACGAGCAGGCGGCGGCGGGCGGCTGGTTCCTGGGCGAGGCCCACTGGCTGGGCTCGCTCTACGGCCCCGGCTCCGTCAGCGCGTACGCGGCCTCGCCGTGGCGGCGGGAGAAGGGCGGCCTCTGGGACGTCGGCCCGCACGTCCTCTCCGTCTACCTGCCAGTCCTCGGCGACGTCACCGACATCACCGCCGTCCCGGGTCCCGACGGCACCCACCACCTGGTGCTGCGGCACGGCTCGGGAGCGAGCAGCACGGCCACGCTCACCCTGGGCGCGCCCCCGGAGGCGGCGGGGGCGGCCCTCACCCTGCACGGCAGCCGGGGCCGGGCCGACATGCCCCGCTGGGACGGCGCGGTGGGGGCCTTCGCCGCGGCCGTGGACGCCCTCGTCACCGCGGCCCGCACCGGCGAGCCCCACCCCTGCGACGCCCGCTTCGGCCTGCGCGTCACGAAGATCCTGGCGGAGGCGGAGCACCGGGCCACCCGCGGCTGACGGCGGACGGCCGTCGGCGCCGAGGCCCGGACGCGGGGCGCTCTCGGACGTCCCGGATGCCCCGGATGCCCCGGGCTTCTCGGTCAGCGGGAGAGCGCGTTCCGCACGGCCTCCTCGGTGCGGCCGACGACGGCCGTGCCGTCCTCCGCCGTGATGATGGGCCGCTGGATCAGCTTGGGGTGGGCGGAGAGCGCCTCGATCCACCGCTCCCGGGCGGCCTCGTCCCGGGGCCACTCCTTCACGCCGAGCTCCTTGGCGACGTCCTCGCCGGTCCGCGTGATGTCCCAGGGCTCGAGCCCGAGCCGGTCGAGCACGCGCCGGATCTCCTCGGGCGAGGGGACGTCCTCCAGGTAGCGGCGCACGGTGTAGTCGGCGCCTTCCGCGTCGAGGAGGGTGAGGGCGCTGCGGCACTTGGAACAGGCGGGATTGATCCAGATCTCCATGGGCCGTACGGTACCCCCCACGCCTCCCTGGAACACCCCCCAAACCCCACTTGGCCAGCAGCGATTGTCAGTGGGGGTCTCTAAAATAGGGGGTGAAGGTGAGGGTCCCGAGGAGGGCCCGCGCCCACCGTTCGCCAGGAGGTAGCCCATGGCTCTCGCCGTGATCCGGACGCCGTCCATCGAACCCTGGAAGCCGCTCGAGAAGAAGCCGCTCCCCGCGGGTCGCCCCCGCGAGTGGTACGTGTCCCACAACCGCCGTCTGAAGGCCATGCGCCTCGCGATCGCGCTGCTCGACGCCGGCGTCTACGTCCCGTCGAAGGCGACGAACGCGGCGATAAGCGCCACGGCCGCCGACATCGGCATCCACCCGCCCTCCGACACCACGTGCCGCATGGTCCGCACCCTGATCCGCTACGGCCGCTGACACCGAGGACACCGACACCGACACCGAAGAGGCTGACACCGAAGACGGTGCCGCCCGGACCGACCCGGGGGGCACCGTCTCCGGATCCCGCCCGTTACCAGGCCACCGGCAGCCTTTCGGGGAGCCGCTTCATGAAGTTGGTGCGCCACACCAGCTGCTCGACCGGCACCGCGAGCCGCAGCCCCGGCAGCCGGTCGAGGAGCGTCTCCAGGGCGATCTCGGCGTGCCGCTTGCCGAGCGCCGTCGCCGGGCAGTAGTGCCGCCCGCCACCGAAGGAGAGGTGCTCGGCGGCGTTCTCCCGGTCCGGCCGGAAGGCCAGCGGGTCTGGGAAGCGCTCCGGGTCGTGGTTCGCGGCCTCCACGAGCACCAGGACGAGTTCCCCGGCCCGCACGTCGACGTCGCCGAGGCGCACGTCCTCCAGGGCGACCCGCGGCAGCCCGTCGCCGATCGACAGGTTCACCCGCAGCAGTTCGTCCATGGCCCCGGCGACACCTCGCGTGCCGTCGGCGGTCAGCGCCTCCCGCACGTCCGGCCGGGTCAGCACCGACACCAGCGCCATCGTCAGGAACCCGGCGGTGGAGATCACTCCGGCGCCGAACAGCGTCACGCCCACCGTCGCCAGCATCTCGTCCGTCAGATGCGCGTAGTCGGGATCCTCGCGCAGCGCCGCGAGCTCCGCCATCAGCCCACCCGTCGCCGGATCGTCCAGGCGCTCGGTCATGTAGGCGATGTCCCGGTCCCAGTTGAGCCGGGCCGCCTCGATCTCGCGCGGTGCGTTCATGAAGGCCACGTCCAGACTGCGCAGCAGCAGCGGCCCGTCCTCCTCCGGGATGCCCAGCATCCGGCAGTGCAGCCCCGCCGAGTACGGATCGGCGTAGCCGCCCCGCAGCTCTCCGGGCGCCCCCTCGGCGACCAGCGCGTCCACCAGGGCCCCGGCCCGCGCCCGCAGCCACTCCTCCAGGCCGGGTGCCTTCGGGTTGATCGCCTTCATGACGGCCTTGCGCAGTCCGGCCCCGGTGATGTTGCCCATGTTGTTCACCACGTGCGGCGGGATCGTCAGCGCGTACTGCCTCGGCGCCCCCGGAGCCGAGGTGTCCTTCAGGCTGAACCCGGGGTCCTCCAGGACGTGTCTGCACAGCTCGTACGAGGAGACCAGCCAGGCCTCGGCCCCGGCGATCGTGCGGACCTTCCGGACCGGCTCGGCACGCAGCGCGTCGATCTCGGCGGGCAGCCGGGTCCCGTCCCAGTCGAAGGGGAAGGCCGGCAGGGTCTCGGCGGCGACGCTCATCGCGCGACTCCTTCGACGGTGGTTCCGATGGGTGTGAGGATGCCGTGGCCCTGGTTGCGCGAGGCCCGGAGCCCGGACCCCCGCCCGTACAGCAGATCGGCCAGGGGCAGTGCCTGGTGGTAGCAGTTGAGCGAGGACGGCACCCCGAGGATCGCGGGCGTGTCCAGGAAGAGCGGCACCTCGGCGCAGATGTACGCCCGGCACACCTCCCGCTGCCGCTCGTCGGTCACCTGCCCCGGCGCCAGCTTCCCGGCCAGGAAGATGCCGGTCAGCGCATCGCAGGTCTCCCGTACCACCGGGTCGGCCGCCACCGCGTCGAGCACCGTGCGGTGCAGCTCGCGGTAGGCCGGGACGTCCCCGAACTCCGACATCCCGCGGGCCCGTACCCGTACCCCCGTGGGATCGGCCTCGGCCACGGCCGCCCCGACTTTCGCCCGCACCCCCCGCAGGTTCTTGACGGCCTTCCGCCGTGCCTCGTCGGCCCCGTACCCCAGCGCCTCGTACATGTCGGCGACATGCAGATCGGTGTAGACGAGATCGACCTGATCGAAGTGGTCCAAGCCCCAGCGCGTCAGCTCGCGCAGTCGCTGGGCGGTGAAATAACTGTTTCCCGGGGAGACGCCGATGACCACGTGCGCGCCCTCGTCGGCGATGACGCGGCAGTGATCGGTGTACGGCTGGAGTCGGAGCGTCTCTGCAGGGGCGAAAGCCGCCTGAGTCACGTAGGCAGTCCTCATCGCGCCAGCTAGTCCCAGCGGAGCCCAGTGCTCCGGGTGTGGCGGCCGCGACGACGACACGCTATCGATCAGTCGCGGAGAGTGAACCCCCTACTCGTAGGTACATACGAGAGTTCGTCAGCTGTTCACATCTCCGTGATCTTGGTTGGGATCTTGGCCGGAAACGGCGAGGCCCGCCATCCCCTGGGGGACGACGGGCCTCGTCGGACAGCGGCTTCGGCCTAGAGGTCGAAGTAGAGCTCGAACTCGTGCGGGTGCGGGCGCAGCTGGATCGGGGCGATCTCGTTGGTGCGCTTGTAGTCGATCCAGGTCTCGATCAGGTCCGAGGTGAAGACGCCGCCGGCCTGGAGGTACTCGTTGTCGTCCTCGAGGGCGTTGAGGACGGCCTCCAGGTTGGTCGGGACCTGCTGGACGTTGGCGTGCTCCTCGGGAGCGAGCTCGTAGAGGTCCTTGTCGATCGGCTCCGCCGGCTCGATCTTGTTCTTGATGCCGTCGAGGCCCGCGAGGAGCAGCGCCGAGAAGGCGAGGTACGGGTTCGAGGACGGGTCCGGCGCGCGGAACTCGACGCGCTTGGCCTTCGGGTTCGAGCCCGTGATCGGGATGCGCATGGCGGCGGAGCGGTTGCGCTGCGAGTACACCATGTTGACCGGGGCCTCGAAGCCCGGCACCAGGCGGTGGTACGAGTTCACCGTCGGGTTGGTGAAGGCGAGCAGCGACGGGGCGTGCTTGAGGATGCCGCCGATGTAGTAGCGGGCGGTGTCCGAGAGGCCCGCGTAGCCCGTCTCGTCGTAGAACAGCGGGTCGCCGTTCGCCCACAGCGACTGGTGGACGTGCATGCCCGAGCCGTTGTCGCCGAAGATCGGCTTCGGCATGAAGGTCGCGGTCTTGCCGTTGCGCCAGGCGACGTTCTTCACGATGTACTTGAAGAGCATCAGGTCGTCGGCCGCGGCGAGCAGCGTGTTGAACTTGTAGTTGATCTCGGCCTGGCCGGCGGTGCCGACCTCGTGGTGCTGGCGCTCGACCTGGAGGCCGACGTTCTCCAGCTCCAGGGAGATCTCCGAGCGCAGGTCGGCGAAGTGGTCGACCGGCGGGGCCGGGAAGTAGCCGCCCTTGTAGCGGACCTTGTAGCCGCGGTTGTTCTCCACCGCACCGGTGTTCCAGGCGCCGGCCTCGGAGTCGATGTGGTAGAAGCCCTGGTTCGCCGAGGTCTCGAAGCGCACCGAGTCGAAGACGTAGAACTCGGCCTCGGGGCCGAAGTAGGCGGTGTCGGCGATGCCGGTGGAGGCGAGGTACGCCTCGGCCTTCTTCGCGATGTTCCGCGGGTCACGGCTGTACTGCTCGCCCGTGATCGGGTCGTGGATGAAGAAGTTGATGTTCAGCGTCTTGTCACGGCGGAAGGGGTCCACGCGGGCCGTCGACAGGTCGGCGCGGAGCGCCATGTCGGACTCGTGGATGGCCTGGAAACCGCGGATCGACGAGCCGTCGAAGGCGAGCTCCTCCGCCGGGTCGAAGGCCGTCGCAGGGATCGTGAAGTGCTGCATCACGCCAGGAAGGTCACAGAACCGGACGTCGACCATCTTGACGTCGTTGTCCTTGATGAACTTCTGGACCTCGTCGGCGTTCTGGAACCCGTTGTTCTGGGACATCCAACTCCTCCTACTCCCGGCCCGGGGAGGGGCGGGGTTGCAGCTCGGTCGTGCGGCCAGTGCGGTGGCACACGCTGGACCCGACCATAGGCAGACGGGATTTCTCAAGCATGACCCATTTGTTTCGTCGAAGTTAACCGGGCCGGGTGCCGCCCCGCCACGCCGGCGCCGTACGCCCACCCGGGCCGAAGTGATCAAAAACGGGCGCAGTACCGTGGTCGGGTGGACAACAGGCAAGCACTCGGATCTTGGCTCTCCGGCCCCCGCGCGGCGGCCGAGGACGCAGGCGTCGACTTCGGCTACCGCGGCGAGCAGCTCGGGCTGCCCGAGGAGGGTCCCGGCTCGATCGCCCGCCCCGGGCGGCGCCTGGGCGCCCTCGCCGTCGACTGGGCCCTCTGCATGCTGATCGCATACGGCCTGATCACCGACGGCTACAACCAGGCGACGGGCAACTGGGCCCTGCTCCTCCTGTTCGTCCTGGGCGTCCTGACGGTCGGCACCGTCGGCTCGACGCCCGGCAAGCGCCTCTTCAGCCTGCGCGTCGTCTCCGTGAACGGCGGCCGCCTCGGCCTGTTCCGGGTCGCGATCCGCTCCCTGCTCGTCTGCCTCGCGATCCCGGCCCTCATCTGGGACCGTGACGGCCGCGGCCTCCACGACCGCCTCTCCGGCGCCGTCCAGGTGCGCGGCTGAGGGCCGGAGACACGAGAAAGGCCCCGGACCGCGCGGTCCGGGGCCTTTCTCGTCAGGTCGGGTGTCAGCGCATCTTTCCGCCGCGCGGCATCCGCATGCCCTTCGGCATCGGACCCTTCGGCAGCGGCATGTTGCTCATCAGGTCGCCCATCGCCCGCAGCCGGTCGTTGGCCGCGGTCACCTGCGGGCCGGTGAGCACGCGAGGCAGCTTGAGCATGGTCGTACGGATCTTCTTCAGGGGCACCTGGCCGTCGCCGTCGCCGACGACGATGTCGTGCACCGGCACGTCCACCACGACGCGGTTCATCCGCTTCTTCTCGGCCGCGAGCAGGGTCTTGACCCGGTTCGGGTTGCCCTCGGCCACCAGCACGATGCCGGCCCGGCCGACCGCGCGGTGCACGACGTCCTGGCTGCGGTTCATCGCGACCGCGGGGGTCGTCGTCCAGCCGCGCCCGACGTTCTGCAGCACCGCCGCCGCCGCGCCCGGCTGGCCCTCCATCTGTCCGAAGGCCGCGCGCTCGGCGCGCCGCCCGAAGACGACGGCCGCGGCCAGGAGCGCCAGGACGAAGCCCAGGATGCCCAGGTAGACCGGATGACCGATGAGGAAGCCGATCGCGAGGAGGACACCGAGTACGCCGATGCCCACGCCCGCGACGACCAGGCCGACCTTAGGGTCGGCCTTCCGGGTCATCTGGTACGTGAGGGCGATCTGCTTCAGTCGCCCGGGGTTCGCAGCGTCAGCGCTGCCCGTGTTTGCCTTCCTCGCCATGTCCAGAAGTTTACGTGGCCCGGGAAGCCCGTCCCGACGCGGCCTCCATCACGTGCTGGGCCTCCACCCGGTCCTTGGCGCGGCGCCGGTCCTCCAGGACGGAGTTCCAGGCGTTCCGCCGCGCGGTGCGCTGGCCGGCGCCCAGGAGCAGCGCCTCCACGGCCTTCAGGGCGTCGGTGACGGACGGGATCGCGGTGACGCGGACGTGCGTCGATGCGGCCGGCATGTCGGGGTCCTCCCTCGATTGCGGGTGAGACGAGGTGGGGGTGTGAGCGGGTGGTGGCGGTGAGTGAAACCAGGCTCACAGATCGGTGTTACCAGGGCGTGACCCGGTGGTCAAACACTGGTGAAGCGTGGATGCGGCCATGTGGAGGACCGGACGGACGCCGACGCGGCCCGTACGGCCCCCTGAGCTGCGGGGGCGTACGGGCCGCGTCCGATCCGGCCAGTACTGGCAGGTAACTACTTGTGCGGCGATTCACACAGGCTCGGGGCGGGCTCGGGCGGCCTGGGTGGCGTTGTCGACCGCGCCGCGCTCCGCCGGTCTTCCGGTCGCGCTCCGCCTCGCCACCGCTCCGGCCGCGGGCCCGCCCTCGTTCCTCGGGCGGACCCGCACCTACGCTCCGGCTCGGCTGCGCTGCTCCATCGCCTGCTGGTACAGCCGGCCCGCGCGGTACGAGGAGCGGACCAGCGGGCCCGACATCACGCCGGAGAAGCCGATCTCGTCGGCCTCCTCCTTCAGCTCCACGAACTCCTGCGGCTTGACCCAGCGCTCCACGGGGTGGTGCCGGACCGAGGGGCGCAGGTACTGCGTGATCGTGATGAGCTCGCAGCCCGCGTCGTGCAGCTGCCGGAGTGCCTCGCTGATCTCCTCGCGGGTCTCGCCCATGCCGAGGATCAGGTTCGACTTCGTGACCAGACCGTAGTCGCGGGCCTGGGTGATGACGTCCAGGGAGCGCTCGTAACGGAAGCCCGGGCGGATCCGCTTGAAGATCCGCGGGACGGTCTCGACGTTGTGCGCGAAGACCTCGGGGCGCGAGTCGAAGACCTCCTTGAGGAGCTCCGGCACCGCGTTGAAGTCGGGGGCGAGCAGCTCGACCTTGGTGCGGCCCTCGGTGCGGTCCGCCGTCTGCTGGTGGATCTGGCGCACGGTCTCCGCGTACAGCCAGGCGCCGCCGTCCTCCAGGTCGTCGCGCGCGACGCCCGTGATGGTGGCGTAGTTCAGGTCCATCGTGACGACCGACTCGCCCACGCGGCGGGGCTCGTCACGGTCCAGCGCCTCGGGCTTGCCCGTGTCGATCTGGCAGAAGTCGCAGCGCCGGGTGCACTGGTCACCGCCGATGAGGAAGGTCGCCTCGCGGTCCTCCCAGCACTCGAAGATGTTGGGACAGCCCGCCTCCTGGCAGACCGTGTGCAGGCCCTCGCTCTTCACGAGGCCCTGCATCTTCGTGTACTCGGGACCCATCTTCGCGCGGGTCTTGATCCACTCGGGCTTGCGCTCGATGGGGGTCTGGGCGTTCCGGACCTCCAGGCGCAGCATCTTGCGTCCGTCGGGGGCGACTGCGGACACATCGGCTCCTGTAGCTTCGATTCTTCGGCGTACACCAGGGTACGCCCGTTGCTTCCATGCCTTGCTTACGTCCGGCCAACCTGTGGCCGAAGCTCGGCATTCCTCAGGCCGAGGCCCGCTCGATCTCCCGCGGCTTCAGCTCCGCGTTCTCCAGCACGTCCCGCAGGTGCTTCTCCGCGACCGGGAGCACCTCCTCGATCGTCAGGTCCCGGCCCAGCTCGTTGGCGAGCGAGGTCACGCCCGCGTCGCGGATGCCGCACGGGATGATCCGGTCGAACCAGGCGTTGTCCGGGTTCACGTTGAGGGCGAAGCCGTGCATGGTGACGCCCTTGGCGACCCGGATGCCGATCGCGGCGAGCTTCCGGTCCTCGCGCCGCTGGCCGGCGTTGGACGGGGCGTACTCGGGACCGTTGAGGCGCGGGTCGAACTCCTCGTCGTTCAGTCGGGGGTCGAAGTCGAGGGAGAGGCCGCCGATCGACGGCCGCTGCTCGACCGGGTCGCCGAGCACCCAGACCCCGCTGCGTCCCTCGATCCGCGTCGTCTCCACGCCGAACTCGGCGGCCGTACGGATCAGGGCCTCCTCCAGGCGGCGCACGTGCGCGACGACGTCCACCGGGCGGGGCAGCTTCATGATCGGGTAGCCGACCAGCTGGCCCGGGCCGTGCCAGGTGATCTTGCCGCCCCGGTCCACGTCCACCACCGGCGTCCCGTCCAGCGGCCGCTCGCTCTCCTGCGTGCGCCGGCCGGCCGTGTAGACCGGCGGGTGCTCCAGCAGCAGGCAGGTGTCGTCGATCTCGTCGGCGAACCGCGCGGCGTGCACTTCGCGCTGCCTGTCCCAGGCCACCTGGTAGTCGACGGACTCCTCGCCGAACCCAAGGCGGACGAATCGCAGCTCACTCACGGCCATGCCTCCTCCTGGGTACCGGAAGCCGGGGACCGGGGATCATCCCGGGCCGGCTCGGCACCATGCGTCATTCGCGCCCATGCCACTGTACGGCGGCACCGGGGACGGCCCTCCGGCAGGTGGACGGGGGCGCCTACGTCAGCGGTGCCGTCAATCCTCACACGATCGGATGAATGTGGGGCGAAGGTGGCGGTACGGGCCGTGGGGACCGCTAAATTCACGCCGTTCCATGAGGGTCCGACGGGGCTGCCGCCCGGGCCCGGAAGGCAGGAGACCGCACAGCTGATGACGGAACGACCACCGCAGCGCATCCCGAACCGCCAGCTCGCCGCGCTCATCGCCGAAGCCGGGTTCTCCAACGCGGGGCTCGCCAGACGGGTCGACCAGCTCGGTCTGGAACACGGGCTCGACCTGCGGTACGACAAGACCTCCGTGACCCGCTGGCTCCGCGGTCAGCAGCCGCGCGGCACCACCCCCGCCCTCATCGCCGAGGTCTTCACCCGCCGCCTCGGCCGCCGCCTCTCCGCCCAGGACCTCGGCCTCGACGCCTGCGCGCCGGTCTACGCGGGCCTGGAGTTCGCCGCCACCCCCGAGGAGGCCGTCGACATCGTCAGCGGCCTGTGGCGCAAGGACTCCGGCAGCCACGCCGAACTCCGCAAGATCGCCTTCACCCCGGCCGGCCTCGTCGTCCCCAGCCGCGACTGGCTGATCGGCCGCGCCGACGACCGGGTCGCCCGCGGCGAACCCGCCCCCACCCCGCCCGCCCGCCCGGGCGCTCCCCTCGGAGCCGCGCAGGACCCCCGGGTCCCGCCCCAGGGCCGCTTCTCCGTCCCCCGCCAGCGCGGCACGGACAGGGGCCCCGGGCAGCGGGTCTCCAGCGGCGACGTCGCCGCCCTCCGCTCCGTCGGCGAGCTCTTCCGCACCCTCGACCACGCCTACGGCGGCGGCCACGCCCGCCAGGCCCTCGTCCGCTACCTGGAGCACGAGGCCGAGCCGATGCTGCGCGGCACGTACGGGGAGAGCACGGGCCGCCGGCTCTTCGCCGCGGCCGCCGACCTCACCCGGCTCGCCGGCTGGACCTCGTACGACATCGCCGCCCACGGCCTCGCCCAGCGGTACTTCGTCCAGGCGCTGCGCCTCGCCCAGGCGGCCGGGGACCGGGCCTACGGCTCGTACGTGCTCCTCACCATGAGCTGCCAGGCCGTCTACCTCGGCCACGGCCGCGAGGCCGTCCAGCTCGCCAGGGTCGCCCAGCAGGGCGTCGGCCCCGCCGCCCCGCCCGTCGTCCAGGCGATGCTGCACGCCGTCGAGGCGCGCGGGCACGCCGTCCTCGGCGAGGCGCGGGTCTGCAGCGCCTCCCTGGTCCGCGCCGAGCGGGCCCTCGAAGCGGCCCGACCCGGAGACGAAGTGCCGTACTGGGCCCGCCACTTCGACGAGGCGCAGCTCGCCGACGAGCTCGGGCACTGCCACCGGGACCTCCAGCAGTACCGGACCGCCGCGCAGCACGCCGAGCGCGCGCTCCAGCTCCGCGCACCCGGCTTCGCCCGCAGCCGCCTGTTCTGCCGGGTCGTCCTCGCCACCTCACGCCTGGCCCTGGGCGAACTGGAGCAGGCGTGCGCGCTGGGCGCGGAGGCGGCGCAGCAGGCGTCGGAGATGCGGTCGGCGCGGGCGCTCGAATACGTCCGCGACTTCGAGCGCCGGCTCGAGCCGTACCGCGACGCGGCGGCGGCCCGCACGTACCGCGACCGAGTAGCCGCCCTGGGCTGACGCCCCCGCCTTCGTGCGGGCTGCGCCTGCCGGGGCGGTGCCCCCCGCCTTCGTGCGGGCTGCGCCTGCCGGGGCGGTGCCCACCCGCCGTGTGGGCAATCGTCCCGCTGGGGCGAGGGGGTCCCCCCTGCTCGAGCGAAGCCGAGAGCTTGGGGGAGGGTGGGCACACGGGACGGCGCCCTGAGCGGCGCCCCCGCGTTCCGCGCCTGGACCCGCACCACGTTGTGCGGCGCGCATCCGGTGCGGGTCAGGGCTCGGGAGCCTGGGCCCGGCAAGGGGCGCCGTCCGTTGTGCCCACCCGTTCCGCCCCAGCGGAACGATTGCCCACAACGGGGGTGGGCGGGCGTGGGGGTGGGCACCGCCCCGGCGGAACCAGCGCCCACAACGGGGTGTGGGGGCGGGCACCGCACCGGCGGGCGCGCCCGCAACGGGGGCGGGCGGGCGCCGCCCCGGCGGAACCGGCGCCCATGGCGGAGGCCGGTCAGGCTGCCCTGTCGTTCGCCGGGGCCGGGCGGCGGATCTTCAGGTCCGTCAGGAGGGACTCCGTCGCCCGGTGGGCCGAGGAGAGGGCGCCCTGGGGCGTGCTGACGTCCCGGTGGTCCCCACAGACGTACAGACCGGCCAGCAGCCGGACCGAGCGGCGCGCGTCGTGCGGCGGCGGCATCGAGGGGACCGCCTGGGCGGTGTGGTAGAGCGCGAGGAGCTCCCAGTCGTCCGTGGAGGTGCCGTAGAGCGTGGCGAGGTGCTTGCGGACACGCCGCTCCGTGTCGTCCGGCGGCGCCCCGAGGACCGTCGAGGTGATGAGGGCCCGCCCGGCCGGGGCCCGGGACGGGTCGACCGCGCTCATCACCGCCGTGTGGGCCACCGGCCCGTCGGGGTCGGACTCCAGGAGCAGGGTGGGGTCCGCGGTGGGTGCCACGGGCGCCGTGTGGTGCAGGACGGTCACCGGGTGGAAGCCGGGGACGCGCAGGCCCGGCAGCAGCTCCGCCGCCGTGCGCGCGCCCGTGGCCAGGAGGACGGAGCGGCAGCCGATGACGCCGTGTTCGGCGGTCGTGACCCGGGAGACCGACACGTCGGTGACCCGGACGCCGGTGCGGACCGTACCGGGCGGCAGCGCGGCGGCGAGCCGTTCGGGGAGCGCCGCCGAGCCGCCTTCGGGGACGGCCGGCCGGCCGCGGGCGAAGGCCCGTAGCGCCAGGTCCGCCTGACGGCTCGACATGCCGAGGTCCGGGTCGGCGAGGAGCGCGGCGAGCAGCGGCCGCAGCACGCCCTGCACGGTCCGGGCGGGGAGCCGGGCGGTGAGGGCCTCGCGGGCGGTCCGCTCGGGGCGGGCGAGCAGGCGTGCGGTCGGGGTCGCGGCGAGCCGGACGAGGGAGGCGCCGAGCCGCGCCTGGTCGAGCGAGGCGGCCGGATTGCGGGGGGCGCTCGCGAGGGCGCGCGCCACGCTAAACGCTCCCCCCACGCCCCGGTGGACCCCGCCGCCCCGGTGGCCGGCCGTCCGGCGCGGGTGCGGAAGGGCCCACCGTGCGTACCGCCCGTCGTTGTGGACGAGCACGCCGGGGGCGAAGGGACGCAGCGCGAGCCCGGCGAGCCCCGGCGCGGCGCGGAGGTCCTCGGACGAGAGCGTGAGCAGCGGGCCCGTCCGGTCGAGCAGGAAGCCGTCGACGGGGTCGGTGGCCAGCCGGCCGCCGACCCGTGGCTCCGCCTCCAGGACGGCGACGGCGAGCCCGGCGCAGG
This sequence comes from Streptomyces sp. TLI_105, assembly GCF_900105415.1. Lineage (GTDB taxonomy): Bacteria > Actinomycetota > Actinomycetes > Streptomycetales > Streptomycetaceae > Streptomyces. The sequence continues at coordinate 5,922,360 of NZ_FNSM01000001.1, forward strand.
TCAGCCGGTGTGCGGCCGCCAGCCCCGCGATCCCGGCTCCGACGATGACGACGTCGACGGCCTCCACGACGTCCCTGTGCTGTGCGCTGCTTGCGGTACTGAGCACGTGCCCCTCCCCAGGTCGGCGCCGTCAGTGGGAGGCGTTATGCCCCCAACAGGCCCGCGGAATGCCCGAGTTCGCGTTCGTATCGAACAGTGGGCATCGAGCCTAGGCAGCGCTCCCACCGGAGGAGGCCCGCGCGCGGCGGGGTGCACGCAGCACGGAGGAGCACAGGAGGCCTCGCCGGGGGAGGGGGTGTCAGCGCAGCGCCGCCCGGATCGAGTCGTCGATCGTCGGGAAGGCGAAGTCGAAACCGGTCTCCAGCAGCCGCCCCGGCAGCACCCGCTGACTGCCCAGCACGTCCTCGGCGAAGTCGCCGAGGACGACCTTCAGGGCGGGCGCCGGCACGGTGAAGAGCGTCGGGCGGCCCAGTACCCGGCCCATCGCCGCCGTCACCTCGCGGTTGGTGACGGGCTCCGGGGCCGTCAGGTTCACCGGGCCCGAGAGGGTCGGGGTGTCGACGAGGTGGCGCAGGGCGGCCACCTCGTCGTGGAGGGAGATGTACGACCAGTACTGGCGGCCGTCGCCCATCCGCCCGCCGAGTCCCGCGCGGAAGACGGGGAAGAGCCGTCCCCAGGCGCCGCCCTCGCGGGCGACCACCAGGCCCGTGCGGGCGTAGGCGACCCGGATCCCGGCCTCCTCGGCGGGGGCGGCCGCGGCCTCCCACTCCACGCACACCGAGGGCAGGAAGCCCGTGCCGGCGGGGGCGCTCTCGTCCACCGCGCGGGTGCCGGTGTCCCCGTACCAGCCGAGCGCCGTGCCGCAGACCAGCGTCTGAGGCGGGTCGGCGAGCGAGGCGAGCGCCTGGGAGATCGCCGTCGTGCCGAGGACCCGGCTGTCCCGGATCTCCTTCTTGTACGCCTCGTTCCAGCGGCGCTCGCCGACGCCGGCGCCCGCCAGGTGCACGACGGCGTCGACGCCGACGAGCCCGGCGGCGTCCACGTACAGCCGCTTCGGGTCCCATTCGACCTCGTCGGCGGTGCGGGCGGGGCGCCGGACCAGGCGGAGGACGTCGTGCCCGTCGGCGCGCAGGGAGCGGACCAGGGCCGAGCCGATGAGGCCGGAGGCGCCGGTGACGGCGACGCGCTTGCGAGTGGAGGAACGCTGCATGCGCACCATCCTGCCCTCCCCGGCCGGGGCCTGTCTTTCGGGTCGGGCCGGGCTCGCGGGGCCTGGCCCGTACTCCCCCGTAGTCCTTCGGGCACGGGAGGTGCCCCCGCGCCGCGTTGCCGTCGGTCGCCGGCTCCCCCGGCCACCGCTGGGAGGTGCCCCCGCCGCGCCGACTCCCTCCTCCGCCTTGCGATCGCGCTCGGCGTCCGGAGGATGAATCAGGGAGCCGGGACGGAGCGAGCGAAGCGAGTGCAGTGCACCGGGCCCCGCTCCCTGATCCGGTCCGACCCGAAGGACAGGCCCTGCGTGGCACAGTGGCCGTCATGATCGTGCCGGAGACGCAGATACGGACCGCCGTGCGGGACGACGACGCCGCGCTCGCGGAGCTCGACCGGACCACCTGGTCGACGCTCCACGCCGTGCTGCCCGTCCCGGCGCCGGGCGAGCCCTTCTTCGACGCGCGCCACCTGCCCGGCGACTATCTCGTGGCGGTGCGCGGCGGGGCGGTCGTCGGTTACGTCCGGGTGGTGCCGCCGACCCCGCTGGCCGCCACCGCCCACGTCCGCCAGATCCAGGGCCTCGCCGTCGCCGAGTCGGCGCGGGGCAAGGGCGTCGCGCGGGCGTTGCTGCGGGCCGCCATGGACCGGGCCCGGGAGCAGGGCGCCGTACGGATCACCCTGCGGGTCCTCGGTCACAACGCGCCGGCCCGCGCGCTCTACGCCTCCGAGGGCTTCGTGGTCGAGGGCGTGCTGCCGGGGGAGCTGCTCCTCGACGGGGCGTACGTGGACGACGTGCTCATGGGCCGGTCGCTGGTCCGCTGAGAGCCCGCGGCAGCTGCCCGGTCCGGTCGCCGCCCGGTCGGGAGCCCGCGACAGCCGCCGCCCCCGGTCGCTCCTGGGCCGGCGCGCCCCGTCACGAGCCCCCTCACGCGTCCCGCAACAGCCGCATCCCGCCCATCAGTTCGCGCAGGCAGCGGACCGCGAGCGCGGCCGGTGCGCCCTCTCCGCGCTCCGGGGCGTCCGTCTCCGCCCAGCTCTCCAGGGCGATCCGGATGGCGTCGGTGGCAGCCGCCGCCGCGAGCCGCACCTCCAGCGGGTCGGCCTCCGGGCCGGCGAGCCCGGCGACGACCTCGCGCAGCCGCTCCTCGGACTCCTGGTTGACCCGGTACCAGACGGCCCGGAGGGCGGGGTCCTCGGCGGCGGCCCGCAGCAGCCCGCGCGTCCAGCGCAGGCCCTCCGCGTCCGCCTCGCTCTCCGGCGTGAGCGACGCGGCGATCGAGCGCTCCAGGGCCTCGGGCACGCCGGCGCCCGGTTCCGTCGCGGCGAGGCGCTCCCGCCAGCGGTCGGCGCCGCCCGCGAGGAGCGGGGCGACGGCGTCCTGCTTGGAGCGGAAGTAGCGGTAGAAGGTGCGCAGGGCGACGCCGGCCCGCTGGGCGATCTCCTCGGCCGTGGTGCCGTCGGGGCCGCGCTCGGTGAAGAGCTCGGCGGCGGCGCGGGCGATGTCGAGCTGGGTGGCGGCCTTGCGGCGCTCCGTCAGCGAGGGGGTGGGGGGCGCGGCGCCCTCGGGCTTGGTGCTCACCCACGAAGCGTACGCCTGCGACTGCCGAAGATGCATGACGTGCATGTGTGGCAAAACGTGCCACTTCGGCGTACGGTGGCGGCATTCCCCGGAAAGCTTGACATCGAGAGGTTGCCGCCATGAACCAGCTGACCCGTTACGAAGGACGCCGCGCCCTCATCACCGGCGGCGGCTCCGGCATCGGCCAGGCCACCGTCCTGCGCATGCTCGCCGAGGGCGGCCGGGTCGTCGCCGCCGACATCAGCGAGGACGGCCTCAAGGACACCGTCGCCAAGGCCGGCGATGCCGCCGACCGTCTCACCACCGTCCTCGTGAACATCGCCGACGAGGCCTCCGTGCGGGCCGGCGTCGCCACCGCCGTCGAGGCGCTCGGCGGCCTGGACGTCCTGGTCAACGCGGCCGGCATCCTGCGCTCCTCGCACACCCACGAGACGAGCCTGGACTCCTTCGAGCAGGTGATCCGGATCAACCTCACCGGCACCTTCCTCATGATCCGGGAGGCCGTCCCGGCGCTCCTGGAGGGCAACGGCTCCGCCGTCGTCAACTTCTCCTCCACCTCCGCGATGTTCGCCCACCCCTACATGGCGGCCTACGCGGCCAGCAAGGGCGGCATCCAGTCCATGACCCACGCGCTCGCCTCCGAGTACGCCAAGCAGGGCATCCGCTTCACCGCCGTCCAGCCCGGCTCCATCTCCTCCGGCATGACCGACGGCTCCGGCGCCTCCAAGCAGTCCATGGGCCCCGGCCTGCCCGAGGACACCGACTGGTCCCTCTTCGGCAAGCTCGCCCCCGCCCTCGGCCAGGGCTTCGCCGGCCCCGAGACCGTCGCCGGCGTCGTCGCGATGCTCGCCTCCGAGGACGGGAAGTTCATCACCGGCACCGAGGTCCGCATCGACGGCGGGACCCACTTCTGATGACCGCCGCCGAGGTGTTCGGCGGGCGCACCGCCGTCATCACCGGCGCCTCCTCCGGGATCGGCGCCGGCCTCGCCCGGCACGCCGCCGGGCTCGGCATGAAGCTGGTCCTCGCCGACATCGCCGCCGAGCGGCTCGCCGAGTTCGCCGGCGAACTGTCGGCCACCGGCGCCGAGATCACCGCCGTCGTCACCGACGTCGCCGACCCCGCCTCGGTCGAGGCCCTCGCCGACACCGCGTACACCCGGTTCGGCGCGGTCGACCTGCTCGTCAACAACGCCGGGATCATGGCCATGGGCTACTCCTGGGAGATCCCGGCCGCGCGCTGGGACGCCATGCTCCGGGTCAACATCGGCGGGTACGTCAACGGCATCCGGGCCTTCGTGCCGCGCATGCTGGAGCGCGGCGAGAAGGCCTGGGTGGTCAACGTCTCCTCGATCGGCGGCATGCTGCCGAGCCCGCTGATGGCGCCGTACAGCGTCACCAAGTTCGGCACGCTCGCCCTCACCGAGTCGCTGCACTACGAGATGCTGATGAAGGGCGCCCCGATCCAGGTGTCCGTCGTGACGCCCGGCTCGGTCAAGAGCGAGATCTTCAAGGTCGCCCGCCCCGGCGAGACCGAGCCCCCCGAGGTCGCCGCCTTCAACGAGCAGCTGCAGGACCTCGCCGACGAGCACGGGCTCACGCCCGAGGAGCACGCCGCGCGGGTCTTCGAGATGGTCGCGGAGGGCAAGTACTGGGCGATCCCGCAGCCCGAGCAGCTCTTCCCGGCACTCCAGCCCCGCACGGACATGATCCTCGGCCAGGAGAACCCCCGGCTCCGGCTCGGCTGAACCGCCCCAGGGGTGTCCTGCCCATCGGGCAGGACACCCCTACGTCGTCCCGAAGCGCTCCCACAGCCGGGGGAAGCGGGCCGCGAGCACCTCGTCGTCACCCAGGTCGAAGGGGGTGCCCAGCGGCTCCCCGCCCGGCATCGGAATGCCCAGGTCGGGGGTCTCACCGCCGGTCAGCTGCTCGTACGCCTCGTCGGCGGCGAAGCCGATCTCCTCACCGTCCCCGTCGATCTCCACGTCGAAGTCGCCGAGCAGCTCCGCCAGCGCGTCCGGATCGTGCACGGCCCCCTCGTACACCTCCCGGCCCTGGCCGATCAGCCAGCAGCGGAACGAGTCGAAGGTCTCCTCGCCCGCCCCGTCGAAGAGGACGGCCGCCGCACCCCACAGATCCCAGAGGTACGCGCGGTTGAAGCGGGCCTCGAAATGGCGCGCGTAGTCGAGCACCGAGTCGGGGTCGAGCCGGGTCAGCCGCTCCACGAGCAGGTCGGCCTGCTCCTCGGGGTCGCCCTCGGCTTCCTCGCGGGTGGCGTCGATGAGCTCCCAGAACTCGGTCTCGTCCATCACCGCTCCAGCATCGTGGCTCGTGGGGTGCGACGCACCCGGAAAGCCGGAAACGAATCCGGACAGAAGGTGTCGTGTTTCTCTGCCAGTCTGGTGATCATGACGACTGAGACCACACCCCTGAGCGGACGGATCTGCCTGGTCGCCGGGGCCACCCGGGGCGCCGGACGGGCCATCGCCGTCCAGCTCGGCGCCGCAGGCGCCACCGTGTACGTCACGGGCCGCACCACCCGCGAGAAGCTCAGCGAGGTCGGCCGCGCCAGCGAGACCATCGAGGAGACCGCCGAACTGGTGACGGCCGCCGGCGGCGAGGGCATCCCCGTCCCCACCGACCACCTGGAGCCCGACCAGGTCCGGGCCCTCGTCGACCGGATCGACCGCGAGCGGGGCCGGCTCGACGTCCTCGTCAACGATGTGTGGGGCGGCGAACACCTGGTCACCTTCGGGAAGAAGACCTGGGAGAACGACCTCGCCGGCGGCCTCCGGATGCTCGAACTCGGCGTGCGGACCCACGCCATCACCTCGCACCTCGCGGTCCCGCTGCTGATCCGCAACCCCGGCGGGCTCGTCGTCGAGGTCACCGACGGCACCGCCGCGTACAACAGCACCCACTTCCGCGAGAACCTCTACTACGACCTCGCCAAGAACGCCCCGATCCGGATGGCCTTCGGCCTTGCCCGGGAACTGGAGGAGTACGGCGGCACCGCCGTCGTCGTCACCCCCGGCTGGCTCAGGTCGGAGCAGATGCTCGCCGGCTTCGGCGTCACCGAGGAGAACTGGCGCGACGCCACCGAGAAGATCCCCGACTTCGGCGTCTCCGAGTCACCGGTCTACGTCGGCCGGGCCGTCGCCGCCCTCGCCGCCGACCCCGACCGGCACCGCTGGACCGGCCGGTCGCTCTCCAGCGGCGAGCTGGCGAAGGAGTACGGCTTCACGGACGCGGACGGCTCGCAGCCGGACGCCTGGGGCTTCATCGTCGCGAGCGAGACCGGGAAGCCGGACGTGGCCGACTACCGGTAGAGCTCCGCCAGGCCCCGGGCCGCCTCCGCGAACCGCTCCCGGAGCGCCTCCGGGGCCAGCACCTCCACCTCCGGGCCGAGCCCGAGCAGCTGACCGAAGGCGACCTCCTCGCTCTCCACCCGCAGGACGACCCGCACGAGGCCGCCCTCGGCGATCCCCGCAGCCAGCGCCTCCCCGGCGGCCGCCCGGTCCGTGACGTACGGCAGCCGGCGGACGCCCGCCTCCGAGAGCCGTACGACCACCTCCGTACGGAGCAGGGAGCGGGCGAACTCCGCCGACCGCTCCTCCCAGAAGACGGGCAGGTCGAAGTCCGGGTCCCGGTCGAACCGGGCCTCGCCCACGGCCACCGCCGTGAACCGGTCCACCCGGTACGTACGGAACGAGGAACCCGAGCGCGCGCACACGTACCAGACGCCCGCCTTCAGGACGAGGCCGTACGGCTGGAGCTCCCGCTCCACCTCCTCGCCGTCCCCGCGCCGGTACCGCGCCGACACCCACCGGTCGTCCCAGACCGCCTCCGCCACCGGCGCGAGCAGCTCCGGCGTCTCGGGTTCCTGGTACCAGCCCGGCGCGTCCAGATGGAAGCGCCGCGCCGCCGACTCGTGCGCGTCCCGCAGCGAGGGCAGCAGCGCCGCCGACACCTTCAGCCGGGCCGCCGAGGCGGCGTCCTCCAGGCCCATGTCCCGCAGCGCGCCCGGCAGTCCGGACAGGAACAGCGCCTCCGCCTCGCCGCGCCCGAGCCCGGTCAGCCGGGTCCGGTACCCGCCGACCAGCCGGTACCCGCCGGTCCGGCCCCGGTCCGCGTACACCGGCACCCCCGCCTCCGACAGGGCGAGCGCGTCCCGGGTCACGGTCCGCTCCGACACCTCCAGTTCGGCGGCGAGCTGGGCGGCGGTCATGGACGGCCGGTTCTGGAGCAGCAGGACCATTTTGATGAGGCGAGCGGCACGCATGGGCCCCAGACTGCCATCCATGCCGGGGTCCTCGGGGCCGGAGGCCATGGGGGAGAAGCGGTGCGACGGGGCGTGCTGCCGGACGACCGGTACGAACCGGCGCGGGAGCTCGGAAGCGGCGGGTTCGGCGTGGTGTGGTCCGCCCGCGACCAGAAGACGCAGCGGGACGTGGCGGCCACACTGCTCAAGGGAGGCGCGGCATGGGGAACGAGGACGTCCTCATCCGCTTCCGCCGCGAGATCCGTGCCGCCGCGGAGCTGCCGGGGCGGCACACGACGGTCGCCCACGACCGGGGCGAGGCCGGGCCCGCGCGCTGGTGGCCGACGGCCGGGCCGAGGCGGACCCGCTGCTCACCGCCGCCCGGACGGTCATGGCCGACGCCCGGGCCGAGTCCGACGCCCTGCTCGCCGACGCCCGGACCCGCTCGGCCGTCGAGACGGCCGAGCTCACGGAGGTCCGTACGGCCGTCGCCGACATCCTCGCCGACAGCACGTACCGGCCGGTCGGCGCCCTCGCCGAGCAGCGCGACCGCATCCTGCGCCGGCTCACCGACCTGGCCGCCGTGCTCTCGACGGCCCCCGAACCCGCCCCCGCCCAGGGCCTGGCCCACCCCGCCCCGGCCGCCGCGGGCCCCCGCGGCAGCGCGCACAGAAGCGAGGGGCCGTGGCCCGTACGCGCAGGCGTACGGGCCACGGCCCCTCAAGCAACCCGGTCGGGTCCGGCCTTACAGGCCGTAGCGCTCGCGCGCCTCCTTCACGGCCGTCGCCTGGACCTCGCCACGGCGGGCCAGCTGGGCCAGGGCCGCGACGACGATCGACTGGGCGTCGACGCCGAAGTGGCGGCGGGCCGCGTCGCGGGTGTCCGAGAGGCCGAAGCCGTCGGCGCCCAGCGAGGTGTAGTCCTGCTCGACCCACTGCGCGATCTGGTCCGGGACCTGGCGCATGTAGTCGGAGACCGCGAGGACCGGGGAGTCGATGCCCTCCAGGGCCTTGCGGATGTACGGCGTCTGCTCCTCGCCGCGCAGGAGGGCCGCGTCGGCCTCCAGCGCGTCGCGGCGCAGCTCGGTCCAGGAGGTCGCGGACCACACGTCGGCGGCCACGCCCCACTCGGCGGCGAGCAGCTTCTGCGCCTCCAGGGCCCAGTGGATGGCCGTGCCGGAGGAGAGCAGCTGGATGCGCGCGGCGTTCGCGGGCAGCTCCAGACCGGCCGACTCCGCCGTGTTGAAGCGGTAGAGGCCCTTGACGATGCCCTCGTCGATGCCGGCCGGCTTGGCCGGCTGCGGCATCGGCTCGTTGTAGACCGTGAGGTAGTAGAAGACGTTCTGGTCCTCGCCCTCGGCGGCCTCGCCGTACATCCGGCGCAGACCCTCCTTGACGATGACCGCGACCTCGTAGGCGAACGCCGGGTCGTACGTCAGCGCCGCCGGGTTGGTGGCCGCGATGACGGGGGAGTGGCCGTCGGCGTGCTGGAGGCCCTCGCCGGTCAGGGTGGTGCGGCCGGCGGTGGCGCCGACGAGGAAGCCGCGGCCGAGCTGGTCGCCGAGCTGCCACATCTGGTCGGCGGTCCGCTGCCAGCCGAACATCGAGTAGAAGATGTAGAAGGGGATCATCGCCTCGCCGTGCGTGGAGTACGCGGTGGACGCGGCGATGAAGTCGGCCATCGAGCCGGCCTCGGTGATGCCCTCGTTCAGGATCTGGCCGTTGACGGCCTCCTTGTAGTACATCAGCTGGTCGCGGTCGACCGGCTCGTACGTCTGGCCCTTCGGCGAGTAGATGCCGAGCGACGGGAACAGCGACTCCATACCGAAGGTACGGGCCTCGTCCGGGACGATCGGGACCCAGCGCTTGCCGGTCTCCTTGTCGCGGATCAGGTCCTTGATCAGTCGCACGAACGCCATCGTCGTGGCCATCGACTGCGAGCCGGAGCCCTTGTCGAACGCGGCGAACGCCTTGTCGGCCGGGGCCGGCAGCGGGGCGAGCGCGTGCGTGCGGCGGGCCGGGGCCGGGCCGCCGAGGGCCGCGCGGCGCTCCTGGAGGTAGCGGACCTCGGGGGAGTCGGCGCCGGGGTGGCCGTACGGCACCTGGCCGTCGACGAACTGCGCGTCCGAGATGGGCAGCTCAAGAAGGTCACGCATGTTCTTGAACTCGTCCGTCGTCAGCTTCTTCATCTGGTGGTTCGCGTTCTTCGACGCGAAGCCCTCACCCAGGGTGAAGCCCTTGACGGTCTGCGCCAGGATGACCGTCGGCGCACCCTTGAACTCCAGGGCGGCCTTGTACGCGGCGTACACCTTGCGCGGCTCGTGACCACCGCGGGAGAGGTGGAAGCACTCGAGGATCTTGTCGTCGCTCAGCAGCTGCGCCATCGCGACGAGCGCCGGGTCCTTGCCGAAGAAGTCCTGGCGGATGTAGGCGGCGTCGCGGGTCTGGTACGTCTGGACCTGCGCGTCGGGCACCTCGCGGAGGCGGCGGACGAGGGCGCCGGTGGTGTCGAGCGCGAACAGCTCGTCCCAGGCGTTGCCCCACAGCGACTTCACGACGTTCCAGCCGGCGCCGCGGAACTGGGCCTCCAGCTCCTGCACGATCTTGAAGTTGGCGCGGACCGGGCCGTCGAGGCGCTGCAGGTTGCAGTTGATGACGAAGGTCAGGTTGTCCAGACCCTCGCGGGCCGCCAGGGCGAGGGCCGCGGTCGACTCGGGCTCGTCCATCTCGCCGTCACCGAGGAACGCCCACACGTGCGAGGCGGAGACGTCCTTGATGGAGCGGTTGGTCAGGTAGCGGTTGAAGCGCGCCTGGTAGATCGCGGAGAGCGGGCCGAGACCCATGGAGACGGTGGGGAACTCCCACAGCCAGGGGAGACGGCGCGGGTGCGGGTAGGAGGGCAGGCCGTTGCCGCCGGACTCCTGCCGGAAGTTGTCGAGGTGGGCCTCGTTCAGGCGCCCGTCGAGGAAGGCGCGGGCGTAGATGCCGGGGGAGGCGTGGCCCTGGATGTAGAGCTGGTCGCCGGAACCGTCGGCTTCCTTGCCCTTGAAGAAGTGGTTGAAGCCGGTCTCGTAGAGCCAGGCCGCGGAGGCGAAGGTGGCGATGTGGCCGCCGACGCCGTGCTTGGAGCCGCGGGTGACCATCGCGGCCGCGTTCCAGCGGTTCCACGCGGTGATCTTCCGCTCCATCTCCTCGTCGCCGCCGAACTCGGTGATCGAGGGCTCGGCGGAGGTGGGGATGGTGTTGACGTAGTCGGTCTCCAGGAGCTTGGGGAGGGCCAGGCCCGCGCCTTCGGCGTGCTGGAGGGTACGGCGCATCAGGTAGGCGGCCCGGTGGGGGCCGGCGGCCTTGGTGACGGCGTCCAGGGAGGCCGCCCACTCGGCGGTCTCCTCGGTGTCACGGTCCGGGAGCTGGTCGAGCTCGCTCGGAATCTTGCCTACGGGATCGGTCATGATCGCCGCCTTCCGGACAGATGGGGGTGGAGATAAGGGGGCCTTGTCTGGCAGGACAGGGCGAAGGGCCGGGTGACGGCCCGCCGAAGACTGTAAACCGGCGATCGATGATCGATCAAAGGGTTGAAGCGGAAAACCTCTTCAGATCGAGAAAGTCGGCACAGGGTGCCGCGAAAACGGGCACCCGGTGCCTTGTTTTCGAAGGGTTTCCGCAGGTGGGGGCAGCTCCCTGAGAGGACGCTCGCACACATGAGCGGAGCCCCGCCGGTGGCGGGGCTCCGCAGGGTCTCGTACGGCTCAGGCGCGCGGCGCGCAGCCCAGGACGTGCGCCTTCACCAGGGCGCCGATGTTCGGGTCGCCCCGCCGGAAGGCCTCCACCAGCTCCTGGTGCTCCTCCGCGTACGACTTCTGGACCGTGCCCAGCCAGCGGATCGACAGGGCCGTGAAGACCTCGATGCCGAGCGTCTCCCAGGTGTGCAGCAGGACGCCGTTCCCGGCCGCCTTCACCAGCTCCCGGTGGAAGGCCACCGTGTGCCGGACCTGCGCCGTCCCGTCCGAGGCCGCGTCCGCCTCGTACAGGGCCGCCACGTGCGGCTCCAGGGCCGAGCAGTCCGTCGCGAGGCGCCCGGCCGCCAGCTCGGCCGCGATCTGCTCCAGACCGGCGCGTACGGGGTAGCTCTCCTCCAGGTCGGCCGCGGTGAGGTTGCGGACCCGGACGCCCTTGTTGGGCGCCGACTCGATCAGCCGCAGCGACTCCAGCTCGCGCAGCGCCTCGCGGACGGGCGTCTGGGAGACCTCCAGCTCGGTCGCGATCCGACGCTCCACGATGCGCTCGCCCGGCTTCCAGCGGCCGCTGACGATCCCCTCCACGATGTGCTCGCGGATCTGCTCGCGCAGCGAGTGGACGACGGGGACGGTCATGAAGCGGCTCCTCGGGGAGTGTTGACCCTTAGACAATACGGCGGCGCCCCCGTCCGGAAACACTTCCGGACGGGGGCGCCGCAGGTGAGGCTCGTTACGTTGCGCCTCGGACGACGGATCAGAGACCGAGGTCGACCTCGAACTCGCCGGCCTCCAGGATCGCCTTGACGGCCGTCAGGTAGCGGGCCGCGTCGGCGCCGTCCACCAGGCGGTGGTCGTAGGACAGCGTCAGGTAGGTCATGTCGCGGACGCCGATGACGGTGCCCTCGGCGGTCTCGATGACGGCCGGACGCTTGACCGTGGCACCGATGCCCAGGATGGCGACCTGGTTCGGCGGCACGATGATCGTGTCGAACAGCGCACCGCGCGAACCGGTGTTGCTGATGGTGAAGGTCGCACCGGACAGCTCGTCCGGCGTGATCTTGCTGGCGCGGACCTTGCCGGCCAGCTCGGCCGTGGCCTTCGAGATGCCGGCGATGTTGAGGTCGCCCGCACCCTTGATGACCGGGGTCATCAGGCCCTTCTCGGAGTCCACGGCGATGCCGATGTTCTCCGAGTCGAAGTACGTGATCGTGCCCTCGTCCTCGTTGATCCGGGCGTTGATGACCGGGTGGGCCTTCAGCGCCTGGGCCGCCGCCTTCACGAAGAACGGCATCGGGGAGAGCTTGACGCCCTCACGGGCGGCGAACGTGTCCTTCGCCCGGGCGCGCAGCTTCATCAGCTTGGTGATGTCGACCTCGACGACCGAGGACAGCTGGGCCTGGCCGTGCAGCGCCTTCATCATGTTGTCGCCGATGACCTTGCGCATGCGGGTCATCTTGACGGTCTGACCGCGCAGCGGGGAGACCTCGAGGGCCGGAGCCTTCGGCGCCGCGGCGGCCGGAGCTGCGGCGGGAGCGGCAGCGGCGGCCTTCTTGGCCTCCGCGGCCGCGAGGACGTCCTGCTTGCGGATGCGGCCGCCGACGCCGGAGCCCTTGACGGACGCCAGGTCGACACCGTTCTCGGTGGCGAGCTTGCGGACCAGCGGGGTCACGTACGCGCCGTCCTCCGCCGGCTGTGCGGCGGCGGGGGCAGCCGGGACCGGGGTGACCACGGCCGGGGCGATCGACGGGGCGGCGGCGGCCGGAGCCGGAGCGGCGGCCGGAGCGGCCGGGGCCACCGGCGCGGGGGCCGGAGCCGGAGCGGCCGGGGCGGCCGGAGCCGGAGCCGGGGCGGCGGGGGCCGGGGCCGGGGCGGCGGCGGGGGCCGGAGCGGCCGGGGCCGGGGCGGCGGCCGGAGCGGCACCCGCGGCACCGATGACGGCCAGCTTGGCGCCGACCTCGGCGGTCTCGTCCTCGCCGACGACGATCTCCAGGAGAACGCCGGAGGCGGGGGCGGGGATCTCGGTGTCGACCTTGTCCGTGGAGACCTCGAGCAGCGGCTCGTCGGCCTCGACGGTCTCGCCGACCGACTTCAGCCAGCGGGTGACGGTGCCCTCGGTGACGGACTCGCCCAGCGCGGGCAGGACGACGTCGGTGCCCTGGGCGGAACCGGCACCGGCGGTGGCCTCGGCGGTCGGGGCCGGAGCCGGCTCCTGGACCTCGGTGGACGGGGCGGCCTGCGGCGCCGGGGCGGCCGGGGCCTCGGCGGCCGGAGCCGGAGCGGCCTCGGCGGCGGGGGCCGGGGCGGCCGCGGGGGCGCCGGAGCCGTCGTCGATGATGGCCAGCTCGGCGCCGACCTCGACCGTCTCGTCCTCGGCGACCTTGATGGAGGCCAGGATGCCCGAGGCGGGGGCGGGGATCTCGGTGTCGACCTTGTCGGTCGAGACCTCGAGCAGCGGCTCGTCGGCCTCGACGCGCTCGCCCTCGGCCTTGAGCCAGCGGGTGACGGTGCCCTCGGTGACGCTCTCGCCGAGCGCCGGCAGGGTTACGGAAACCGACATGGTTTCAGTTGCTCCTAACGAATTGCGGAAAGTGGTCGTCGCGCCCTGTGATGACGTGAGCGTCAGTCGTGGGAGTGCAGAGGCTTGCCGGCCAGGGCCAGGTGGGCCTCGCCGAGCGCCTCGTTCTGCGTCGGGTGGGCGTGGATGAGCTGCGCGACCTCGGCCGGCAGCGCCTCCCAGTTGTAGATCAGCTGCGCTTCGCCGACCTGCTCGCCCATGCGGTCACCGACCATGTGGACGCCGACCACGGCACCGTCCTTGACCTGGACGAGCTTGATCTCGCCCGCGGTCTTGAGGATCTTGCTCTTGCCGTTGCCCGCGAGGTTGTACTTCAGGGCGACGACCTTGTCCGCGCCGTAGATCTCCTTGGCCTTGGCCTCGGTGATGCCGACGGAGGCGACCTCGGGGTGGCAGTACGTCACCCGCGGCACACCGTCGTAGTCGATCGGCACGGGCTTCAGGCCCGCGAGCCGCTCCGCGACGAGGATGCCCTCGGCGAAGCCGACGTGCGCGAGCTGGAGCGTCGGGACGAGGTCGCCCACGGCCGAGATCGTCGGCACGTTGGTGCGCATGTACTCGTCGACCAGGACGTAGCCGCGGTCCGTCGCGACGCCCTGCTCCTCGTAACCGAGACCGGCGGAGACCGGGCCGCGGCCGATGGCGACCAGGAGGACCTCGGCCTCGAAGGTCTTGCCGTCGGCCAGGGTGACCTTGACGCCGTTGTCGGTGTACTCGGCGGACTGGAAGAAGGTCCCGAGGTTGAACTTGATGCCGCGCTTGCGGAACGCGCGCTCAAGAAGCTTCGAGCTGTTCTCGTCCTCGACCGGGACGAGGTGCTTCAGGCCCTCGATGACCGTCACGTCGGTGCCGAAGGACTTCCACGCCGAGGCGAACTCGACGCCGATGACGCCGCCGCCGAGGATGATCGCGGACTCCGGGACCCGGTCCAGCGTCAGCGCGTGGTCCGAGGAGATGATCCGGTTGCCGTCGATCTCCAGGCCGGGCAGGGACTTCGGCACGGAGCCGGTGGCCAGAAGGACGTGACGACCCTCGACGCGACGGCCGTCCACGTCGACGGAGGTCGGGGAGGACAGGTGACCGGTGCCCTCGATGTACGTCACCTTGCGGGAGGCGACGAGACCCTGCAGACCCTTGTACAGGCCCGAGATCACGTCGTCCTTGTACTTGTGCACGGCCTTGATGTCGATGCCCTCGAAAGAGGCCTTGACACCGAACTGCTCCGCCTCGCGCGCCTGGTCGGCGACCTCGCCGGCGTGGAGCAGGGCCTTCGTCGGGATGCAGCCGTTGTGCAGGCAGGTGCCGCCGAGCTTGTTCTTCTCGATCAGTGCGACGTCCAGGCCCAGCTGCGCTCCGCGCAGCGCCGCGGCGTAACCGCCGCTACCGCCGCCGAGGATCACTAGGTCGAAAACGGTGCTGGCGTCGTTCGCCACGTCACGTCCTCCATGCATGTGCGCTCGTCGCCGGTCGTCGATGACCTGGCGGCGGCTGGTGTCCGGCCGCTTTATTTCGGCCCTGTGGTGGGGGCCCTGTCCTGCCGAGAACCCATCTTCGCACTTGTTGACGGACGACGGGACGCGGGGCCGTGCTCTGAGACGGCCGATCGTCCGTACGGAGGGGGCACGAGGGCGTACGAACCTACGGATTTCGTCGCGAGCGAACAGTCGCCGACGCACGGGGAAGGCCCCGGAGCCGAAGCTTCCGGGGCCTTCCGTCACACCTGCGGTGCTCAGAGCTCGCCGGCGGCCGTGCGCTCGGCCAGCTTCACCAGGGTGCGGACCGAGGAGCCGGTGCCGCCCTTCGGGGTGTAGCCGTACGGGGCGCCCTCGTGGAAGGCCGGGCCCGCGATGTCCAGGTGGGCCCAGGTGATGCCCTCGCCCACGAACTCCTGCAGGAAGAGACCGGCGACCAGGCCGCCGCCCATCCGGACGCCCATGTTCGCCATGTCGGCGGTGGGGGAGTCCATGGTCTTGCGCAGGTCCGCGGGGAGCGGCATCGGCCAGGACTGCTCGCCGACCTCCTCGGCGATCTCGTGGATCGCGGTCCGGTAGTCGTCGTCGTTGGCCATGATGCCGAAGGTGCGGTCGCCGAGCGCCAGGACCATCGCGCCGGTCAGGGTCGCCACGTCGACGATTGCGTCCGGGTGCTCCTCGGAGGCCCTGGTGATCGCGTCGGCGAGGACGAGCCGGCCCTCGGCGTCGGTGTTCAGGACCTCGACGGTCTTGCCGCTGTACATGCGCAGCACGTCACCCGGGCGGGTGGCGGAGCCGGACGGCATGTTCTCGGCGAGGGCGAGCCAGCCGGTGACGTTGACCTCCAGGCCGAGGCGGGCCGCGGCGACGACGGCGGAGAACACGGCGGCGGCGCCGCTCATGTCGCACTTCATCGTCTCGTTGTGGCCGGCCGGCTTCAGGGAGATGCCGCCCGAGTCGTAGGTGATGCCCTTGCCGACGAGGGCGAGGGTCTTCTCCGCCTTCGGGTGGGTGTAGGCGATCCGGACCAGGCGCGGCGGGTTCACGGAGCCGACGCCGACACCGAGGATGCCGCCGTAGCCGCCCTTGGCGAGCGCCTTCTCGTCGAGGACCTGGACCTTGAGGCCGTGCTCCTTGCCAGCGGCCTGGGCGACGGCGGCGAAGGCGGCCGGGGTCAGGTCGTTCGGCGGCTGGTTGATCAGGTCGCGGGCGCGGTTGATCTCCTCGGCGACGGCCTGGGCGCGCTCGGCGGCGGCCTTGTGGGCCTTGTCGCGCGGCTTGGCGCCGAGCAGGGCCACCTCGGCGAGGGGCTTCTTCGCGTCCTTGCCGTTCTCCTGGTAGGCGGTGTACGCGTACGCGCCGAGCAGGGCGCCCTCCGCGATGGCGGCGGCGTCGTCGGCGGTGGCGATCGGCAGCGCGAACGCGGCCTTCTTCGAGCCGGTCAGGGTGCGGGCGGCCGTGCCGGCGGCGCGGCGCAGGATCTCCGCGTCGAAGGACTCGCCGTCCTCGGGGGCCGCGCCGAGGCCGACGGCCAGGACGACGGGGGCCTTGAGACCGGCGGGGGCGGGCAGCTTCGTCGCCTCACCTTCGGCACCCGAGGCGCCCAGGGTCTCCAGGACGGCGGCGAGCCGGCCGTCGAAGGCCTTGTCGACGGCCTCGGCGCCCGGGGCGACGACCAGCGTCTTCCCGGACTTCGCGACGCCGACGACGAGGGCGTCGGCGCGCAGCGTCGCCGCGCCGGCCGTGCTGAGAGTGAGAGCAGTCACGGTGGTGAAATCTCGCTTCCATTGAGTTCTGTTGCGGTCGAGGGATGGGCCGACCGTGCCCGCCGCATCGTATTTCGGCCCGGAGAGCGCCGAGAACGAGCCTACGCTCGCTCGCAAGGTTCGATCACGGCGGCGTTGATTCACTCATCCGTGGTGTCTCTTTCATGTTTACCCTTTCGGCCTCTGTCGTCCGGTCACACTCGCCTCATTCACGCAAGGACGACACACCGTCCTTCGCCTCATCTGCGACATCTCCACGGGGCCCGCCGGTTCGGGCGGGGCCCGTCGAGGGGGGACATCCGCATGGACTCCGACCGAATCCGTACGCCCAGAACCGCGCCCCGCACCGCCCGCACCGCGCCCCGCACGGGCAGGATCGCGACCCTCGCCGCCGCCGCGCTGCTCGCCACCGTCCTCCCGACCGCGCAGGCGGTCGCCGAGACGCCGCCCCGCGTGGACCTCACCGTCCTCGTCGTCGACGACGGCGGCAGCGCGGTCGGCGCGATCACCGCCGAGCTCCGGGCCACCGGCGTCCCGTACCGCAGGATCGACCTGGACGACCCGAACCGGCCCGTCCTGGACACGGCCTTCCTCAGCGAACCCTCCGACAGCGCGACCGGACGGCCCCGCGCCAAGTACCAGGGCGTCGTCCTGCCCCACGAGAGCGCCTTCGGCCCCGACTCCGCCGAACAGACCGCCCTCCAGGCGTACGAGCGGGCCTTCGGCATCCCCCAGGTCGACGCCTACACCTGGTCGCACCCCGGCGTCGGCCTCGACTACACCGACCAGGGCGGCTGGTCCGGCGTCCTCGACGGGACCACCGCCGGCGTCACCGCCGCGGGACGGGCGGGCCCCTTCCGCTACCTCGCCGGGGCGCTCACCTTCGAGGACAACGACCCCACGATCGCCGAGAGTTACGGCTACGCGGGCCGCCCCCGCGCCGGCTACACCAGCTACCTCGACATGCCCGTCGACGGCGGCCGGGCCAGCCTCGTCGGCGAGTACGCCACCGACGGACGCCGCGAACTCGTCGTCACCTTCGCCTACAACCAGTACCAGCGGCAGTTCCGCGCCCTCGCCCGCGGCATCGTCGACTGGCTCACCCAGGGCGTCCACCTCGGACAGAGCCGCAACTACCTCTCCGTCCACGTCGACGACGTCTTCGCCCCCGACGCCCGCTGGGACCCCGCGCTGAACTGCACCCCCGGCGACTTCGACTGCGTCGGCGACGACGGAGAGGGCGCGAACCCCATCCGCATGACGGCCGCCGACGCCCAGTACGCCGCCGCCTGGCAGAAGTCCTCCGGCTTCAAGCTCGACATGGTCTACAACGGCGGCCAGGGCGAGCAGTGGAAGACCGAGCACGGCGGCACCGACCCGCTCACCGACCGGCTCGTCGCCGACCGCGCCCAGTACCGGTGGATCAACCACACCTACACCCACCCCTTCCTCGGCTGCGTCCAGGACAACACCGTCGTCCCCTGGCGGTGCGCCACCGACACCGCCGGCAACACCCTCTGGGTCAGCCGCTCCGAACTCTCCGGCCAGATCCGCGACAACCACGCCTGGGCCGTCGGCAAGGGCATCTCCGTCGACCGTTCCGAACTCGTCACCGGCGAGCACTCCGGCCTCAGGACCCTGCCCCAGCAGCCCGCCGACAACCCCAACCTCGCCGGCGCCCTCGCCGACAACGGCGTGAAGTGGACCGCGAGCGACAACTCCCGCGAGCCCGAGCAGCGCGCCGTGGGCACCGGCGCCGCGAGGACCGTGCCCCGCCACCCGATGAACGTGTACTACAACGTGGGCACCGCCGCAGAGATGACCGACGAGTACAACTGGATCTACACCTCCCGCGCCGACGGCGGCAGCGGCGTCTGCGAGTCCAACCCGGCCTCCACCTGCCTGCCCGCCCCGCTCCCCACGGCCACCGGCTACGCCGACCACATCGTGCCGCAGGAAGCCCGCACCGCCCTCTCCCACGTCCTCGGCAACGACCCCCGGCCGCACTACGTCCACCAGTCCAACCTCGCCGAGGAGCGCCTCCTCTACCCCGTCCTCGACCGCGTACTCGCCGACTACCGGGCCCTGTTCGCGGCGAACGCGCCCCTGGTGAACCCGGCCCAGAAGGACGTCGGCACCGAACTGAACCGCCGCGCCGCCTGGGACCAGGCCGTCGCCGCCGGAAAGGTCACCGCCTACCGCGTCGGCACCACGGTCACCATCAAGGCCCCCTCCGGCGTCACCGTGCCCGTCACCGCCCCCGAGGGCACCCGCAAGCGGCTCCTCCTCGGCACCACCGCCTTCGGGACGCCCTACGCGGGCACCCGCTCCGCCTGGACCACGCCCGAACCGCTCCAGACCACCGTCACACTCACGCTCCCGACCGCCTGACCAGCACGTCCTGGGGGGACCCGCTCATGCCGAGCAGTGGCCGTCACGTCACCATGCTCACCGAAGGCACCTACCCGCACGTCCACGGCGGCGTCAGCACCTGGTGCGACCAGCTCGTCCGCGGCATGCCGGAGGTCGACTTCGAGATCCTCGCCCTCACCGGCAGCGGCCGCGAACCCGTCACCTGGGAGCTGCCGCCCAACGTCACCCGGCACACCGCGTACCCCCTGTGGGGACCTCCGCAGAGTCCGGCCGTGCGCCGGCCCCTGCGGGGGCGCGAACGACGCCGCTTCCTCGACGCGTACGAGCGCCTCCTGCTCGCCCTCCTCGACCCCGAGGCGGACTGCGACTTCGGCACCGGCCTGTACGAACTCGCCGAACTCGCCCGACAGGGAAGGCTGACCACCGCACTCCGCTCCGAGCGGGCCCTCCGCTCCCTCATGTGGATCTGGACCATGCCGCACCTGCCCACCCTCGCGGCCCGGCCCACCGTCCACGACGCGCTCACCGCCACCGACCTGCTCGAACACGCCCTGCGCCCGCTCGCCGCCCGGATAGCCACCGGCGGCGTGGCGCACGCCGTCTCCAGCGGCCTCGCCACGCTGCCGGCGCTCGCCGCGCAGCACTTCGAAGGGGTGCCCTTCCTGCTCACCGAACACGGCATCTACCTCCGCGAGCGCTACCTCGGCTACCGCACCGAAGCGCAACGCTGGCCCGTCAAGGCCCTCATGCTCGGCTTCTACCGCGAGCTCAACACCCTCGGCTACCGCAAGGCCGACCTCATCACCCCCTGCAACCAGTACAACCGGCGCTGGGAGGAGCGCGGCGGAGCCCCCGCCGACCGCATCCGCACCGTCTACAACGGCGTCGACCCGGCCCTCTTCCCCGAGGCCGGACCCGAACCCGAGACCCCCACCCTCAGCTGGTGCGGCCGGGTCGACCCCATCAAGGACCTGGAGACCCTGATCAGGGCGTACGCGATCTCCCGCGCCGAACTCCCGGAGCTGCGGCTCCGCCTCTTCGGCCCGGTCCCGGCCGGGAACGAGGACTACCTGACCCGCCTGGAGAAACTCGCCGCCGAACTCGGCGTCGCCGACGGCGTCTCCTTCGAGGGCCGCGTCTCCGACGTGCCCTCCGCCTACGCGGCCGGCAGCGTGGTCATGCTCTCCTCCATCAGCGAGGGCTTCCCCTTCTCCCTCATCGAGGCCATGTCCTGCGGCCGCGCCACCGTCTCCACGGACGTCGGAGGCGTACGGGAAGCCGTCGGCGACACCGGGATCGTCGTCCCGCCCCGCGAACCGGCCGTCATGGCCGCCGCCGTCTCCGCACTCCTCCGCGACGGCGCCCGCCGCGCCGAACTGGGCCGCCGGGCCCGCCAACGGGTGATCGACCAGTTCACCCTGCACCGCTCGGTGGACGGCTTCCGGCAGATCTACCGCGAACTCGCGGGCACCCGCCCGCCGCGCCCGGCCCCGGCCGTCACCTCCCTCCGCCTGAGCATCCCCGCCCCGCGCCGCACCTCACCGGCCCTCGTCACCGGAGGCACCCCGGCATGAGCGGCTCCCTCTGGCTGAAACCCCCGACGACGGGGGCGTCCCCCCTCCCCGGCATCCCCCGGCCCCGCCGCCGGCCCCCGGCGGCCCACCTCGACGAAGCCCCACCCGCCCGGCCGGTTCCCGCCGAGCCGCCGACCGCCACCGCGCCCTCGGCTCCGGCGGGGCGGGGCGGGGCCCCGGCACCGGCCGACACCGCCGGCGCGGACGCGGGGGCTTCGCCCCGGGCGCCCCGGGCGGGCGCCGCCGCCCCCGCGGGGCATCCGACCTCGACCGGCACCACCCGGCCCGAGGCCCCCGCAGGGCAAGCGGCCCCGCTCCCGCAGGACTCCGCCGGGCCGCCCACTCCCGCCGGTCCCCGGGCCCCGGCCGGGCCGTCGGTCATCGCCGTGCCCTCGGCGCCGACACCGCAGGCCGGGGCACCGGCTCCGGCGGGGGCGACCCGGCCCGCGGCCGTCGCCGGGCGGCCGGCCCCGATCGGCCCGCCCCCCGCCGGGGGCGAGCCCGCCGCCGCGGACGCCCCGCCGCTCGCCGGCCCACCCCCCGCCGGAGGCGGCCTCGCCGCCGATCCGCTCGACGAACTCGCCGCGCGGCTCGACGGGTTCGTCGCCGCCGCCGTGCACCCGGACGAGATCGCCGCCATCCTCGAGTCCGACGGCATGACCGACGAGCACATCCGGCTCACCTACGGCCGCGCCGACTCCTTCTCCCTCGCCGAGGACCTCTACGCGCGCGTGGAGCGGCGCCACCCCGAGCCGTCGGCGCCGTCCGCCGGTGTCTGGCACGGCGAACTGTGGGGCTGTCTGCTGCGCGGGCTCGTCTTCGCGCTCCCCGGCCTCGCGTACGTCCTCGCCGCCCCGCTGCTCGCCGCGGAACACGGCCGGTTCGGACTCCCCGCCGGGACCGTCCCGCTGCTCGCCGGTGCCGTCACCGGCTGGCTCTGGAACCAGGCGCTCTCCCACCGCGCGTACACCTGGCTCGGCCTCGGCGACCGAACCGCCGCCGCCCGCGCGCTGCTCACCGGCGCCCCGGCCGGCGCCCTCGCGGGGGCGGCCGTCGCCCTCGTGACCGCCGGGCCCGGCGAGACCCCGGCCGCCGTCTTCGCCGCCGGCCAGTCGCTCTACCTCGCCGCCGCGACCGTCCTGCTCGTCCTCGGCCGCGAACGGGCCCTGTTCTGCGCCCTGCTGCCGCTCGCCGGCGCCGTCCCCGCCTTCCGCTGGGACCTGCCCGACGCGCTGCGCGCCGGACTCCTCCTCGCCTCGCTCGCCGCGTCCGTCGCCTTCGCCGCGGCCGCCCTGCGCCCCGGCGTCCGTCGGGGCGCGGCGGGCCGCGGCGGACCCCCGCGCGCGGCCTCCCTCCCGTACGGCCTCTTCGGCCTCGGCAGCGGCCTGCTCGTCCTCCGCGCGGGCGTGGCCGACACGCTGGTGAGCGGCGCGGGGGCGGTCATCGCGCTCACCCTCTCCATGGGCCCCGCCGAGTGGCTCCTGCACCGCTTCCGGGGCGAGAGCCTGACCCGGCTGCGGACCCTCACCACCGCCCGCGAGTTCCGCCGGGCGGTCACCGGCACCCTCGTGCTCTGCCTCGGCGGCTACCTCACCGTGCTCCTCGCCCTCACCCTCGGCGCGACCCTGGCCTGGCCCGGCGCGCCGTGGCCGACGCTCCCGCGCCTGGTCACCCTGCTCCTGATCGGGACCGTGCTCTGGCTCGGGCTGCTGCTCCAGGCCTTCGGCGCGGTGCTCAGCGCCGCCACCGTCTGCCTGTTCGCGGCGGCCGCGCAGACGGTGCAGCCGGCGGCGGGCCCGGTGGCCGCCGGGGGAGCGGCGGCGGTGCTCGCCGTCCTGACCTCCGCCCTGCTGGTACGACCGACCGCCCACCGTGCCTAGGGGGTGTCCGGAAAGTCCCGCCCGGCTCGCGACGTCCGGCACGCACGCCCGCCGCGTCGTCGTCGGCCGCCATGGTCCCCCGTAGCCCTTCGGGCACGGGAGGTGCCCCCACCGCCCTTGTCGACCTCCTCCGCCTCGCGCTCGCACGCACCGGACGCCGCGAGCCCTGCCCTCCGGGCAGACGGCGCTACTTTCCGGACACGCCCTAGGGACGCCATGACGAACCCCTCCCTCCTGGTGCCGTACTACGAGCACCCGTCCGAACGCCCCGAGGCCTGGTCGGCGCTCGTGGACGCGGCGTCGTCCCTGTACGGCGTCGTCCTCAACCCGGCGAGCGGCGCCGGCGAGGCCCCCGACCCGGCGTTCGCCGAGGCCGCCGGGCGGCTGCGGGCGGCCGGGGCGCGGGTCCTCGGCTACGTGGACACCGCCTACGGACGCCGCCCGCACGCCGAGGTCGTCGCCGAACTGGTCCGCCACCGCGACTGGTACGGCGCCGACGGCGCCTTCCTGGACCAGGTGGCGACCGCGCCCGCCGCCCTCGCCCACTACCGCCGCATCGCGGTCGCCGCCCGCGCCGCCGGGGCCGCGACCCTGGTCTTCAACCACGGGGCCCACCCGGCCCCCGGCTACGAGGCGCAGGCCGACCTCCTCGTCACCTTCGAGGGCCCCTGGGACACGTACCGGACGCTCGATCTGCCGGTCGCCGCCCACTACTGCCACCTCGTCTACGCCGCCCCGGCGGACTTCCGCCCGGCCACCCCGGTGCACTGCGCCGTCCCCGGCACGGGCGCGCACCCCTGGGGCACCCTCCCGCACCTCCTGGCGGCCGCCCGATGAGGGCCGCCCGCCCGATGGCTCTGCTCACGGGGGTCCTGCTCCTCGCCACGGCCTGTACGGCCGCCCCCGACCCGGACTCCAAGACGACCGACGACCGCTGGCGGCCGGCCCCCGGGCTCACCTGGCAGTGGCAGCTCAGCGGCAGGCTCGATCCGTCCGTCGACGTCCCGGTGTACGACATCGACGGCTTCGACCATCCGGCGTCGACCGTCGCCGACCTCCACCGCCGGGGCCGCAAGGTCGTCTGCTATCTGTCCACCGGCGCCTGGGAGGACTTCCGTCCCGACGCCGACGACTTCCCGAAGGCCCTCCTCGGCAAGGGGAACGGCTGGGAGGGCGAGCGCTGGCTGGACGTCCGCCGCACCGACCTCCTCGGGCCCCTCATGGCGAAGCGCCTCGACATGTGCCGGGACAAGGGCTTCGACGCCGTCGAGCCCGACAACATGGACGGCTACAAGAACCGCACCGGCTTCCCCCTGACCGCCGCCGACCAGCTCCGCTACAACCGCCTCATCGCCGGCATGGCCCATGAGCGGGGCCTCGCGGTCGGCCTCAAGAACGACCTGGACCAGATCCCCAAGCTGCTGCCGGACTTCGACTTCGCGGTCAACGAGCAGTGCGCGGAGTACGACGAGTGCGGCCGCCTCGCCCCGTTCGTCGCGGCGGGCAAGGCCGTCTTCCACGTCGAGTACGAGCTGACGACGGACCAGTTCTGCCCCCAGGCCCGGAAGCTGGGCCTCAGCTCCATGCGGAAGCGGTACGAACTGGACGCCTGGCGCCGACCCTGTTAGCCCGCCGAGCCCAGCGTCAGCGCGACCAGGGTCGCCGTCGCCGCCGTCTCCTCCACCGCGCCGAACACGTCGCCCGTCACCCCGCCGAAGCGCCGCACGCACCGGCGGAGCAGCAGCGCCGACGCCCCGAGGCCCGCGCCGGCCGCCAGGACGTCGCGGACGGCGTCGTACGGGGAGAGCAGGAGGCCCGTCGCGGCGCCGAGGACCAGGACCAGGGCGGTCGTGAGGGTCGCGGAACGGGTCGGGACCGTCGCGGCGACGATCGCGCCGAGGCCCTCGGGGCGGGCCGCCGGGACGCCGTGGCGGGACGCGTGGGTGAGGGCGAGGCGGGCCACGGTGGCGGCGAGGGCCGCGGCGACGGTCCCGCGCTCCCAGCCCTCCCCGTACAGCTCGTACAGCGCGGCGACCTGGGCGAGCAGGACCAGGACCAGGGCGATGACGCCGAACGGGCCGATGTCCGACTGCTTCATGATGCGCAGCGCGTCCTCGGCGGGCTTGGCGCTGCCGAGGCCGTCGGCGGTGTCCGCGAGGCCGTCGAGGTGGAGGCCCCGGGTGAGCAGGGCGGGGACGGCGGTGGTGACGACGGCCGCGAGCAGCGGGCCCGAGCCGAGCAGCAGGAACGCCGCGCCGGCCGCGGCGGAGCAGAGCCCGACGACCAGCCCCGCGAGCGGGGCGCTGAGCATGCCGGCGCGCGCCGCGTCCCGGTCCCAACGGGTGATGCGGGCGGGGAACACGGTGAGGGTGCCGAAGGCGAAACGCAGGCCGTCCATCCGGGCAGGGTAATCGCCGTCCCCGAACGGTAGATTGCGCATACCGCGCATATCGGAAGTGGGTGGCATGGGTCACTGGTTCTCCCGGAACATCGTCGAGCCGGGCAAGGTCCCGATGCTGCTCGCTCTGACCTCCTTCGTCCTGACATTCCTGGTCACCCGCACCGTCACCCGGCTCATCCGGGCGGGGAAGGGTCCCTTCCGGAACGTCTCCTCGGGAGGCCTCCACATCCATCACGTCGTGCCGGGCGTCGTCCTCACGGTCCTCGGCGGATTCGGGGCGGTGGCCAGCGACCGGCACGGCGTCGGCGCGGCCGTCTTCGCCGTCGTCTTCGGGATCGGCGCCGGGCTCGTCCTGGACGAGTTCGCGCTCATCCTCCATCTCGACGACGTGTACTGGACGGACGAGGGCCGCAAGAGCGTCGAGGTCGTCGTCCTCACCGCCGCCCTGGTCCTGCTGGCCCTGAGCGGCTTCTCGCCGCTCGGCGTCAACGACATGACGGCGGAGGAGCGCCAGGACCGGACGGCCTTCATCCTCACCATCGCGCTGAACTTCCTCATCGTCCTGGTCACCCTGATGAAGGGGAAGGCCCGGATGGCCGTCTTCGGGACCCTGGTGCCGCTCGTGGCGATCATCGGCGCCGTCCGGCTGGCCCGCCCCGGCTCCTGGTGGTCCCGGCGCCTCTACGGCCGCCGCCACCGCGCCAGGGCCCGCTCCCGGATCCGCGCCTACCGCCACGACAAGCGCTGGACCAAGGTGCGGCGCCGCCTTCAGGACCTGATCGGCGGCTTCCAGGAGCGCGTGCCCGGCCGGGGCTCGACGCCGTCCTGACCCCGCCCGCGCCGGGCCCGGACCGCGATCAGGACGAGGACGGCGGCGATCGCCGCGATGTGCTCCTTGCCCGCCAGGTTCGCCTTGACCGCCACCTCGATCACCATCGCGAGGACCACCAGCGCGCCCGTCCACCGCGCCCCGTACCGCCAGCAGACGTAGACGGCGAGGCCCACCACGGCCGCCGAGGGGCCGGTGTCGACGACCTGCGCGTCGGAGGCGGGCAGCCCGAAGGGGCTGTCCGGGCCGAGGGCGATGCCCACGCGCGCGTAGAGCGTGCCGGCCAGCGTCGCCAGATAGGCGACGGCGAGCGTCCGCCCCCGCCCGAGGCAGATCTCGGCGATCCCGAACACCAGCAGGACCTGCGCGAGGGCGCCCCAGACGGGCAGGTCGAGCGCGGGCACGAACAGCGACAGCGGGGTCCGCAGCAGCGCGAGCCACAAGGGGTCCTCGGCCCGTACGGAACCGATGTCCTGGACCGGCTGATAGCCCCAGTCCTGGTTCTGCACGATCTGTAACACGGCGGTGAGGCAGACGGCGGTCAGCGTCATCGGGACCGCCCGCCACCTCCTGGTGACCAGTGCCGTCCGTACGGTGGTGAACAGCGGCCCCCACTCGCGGCGGGCGAAATCCTTCGGGGCCCCTCTCAACGCCCGCTCTCCAGATGTCTGCGGTGCATCCACTTCGGCAGGCCGGGGGCCTCCAGGAAGCCCTCGGCCCGCCCGGCGGCGAGGCCGATGCGCAGCAGGTCCGCACTCTTCTCGAAGAGCATGAATCGGGGCTCCCAGATCGGTCGGTACTTGGCGTTGGCGCGGTACAGCGACTCGATCTGCCACCAGCGGGAGAAGAAGCTGAGCAGCGAACGCCACATGCGCAGCACGGGTCCCGCCCCGAGCTTCGAGCCACGTTCGAAGACGGAGCGGAACATCGCGAAGTTGAGCGAGACCTGAGTGATCCCGATCTCCTTGGCCCGCTGGAGGAGTTCGATGACCATGAACTCCATCAGGCCGTTCTCGGAGTCCCGGTCACGGCGCATCAGATCCAGCGAGAGCCCCTTCGGCCCCCAGGGGACGAAGGAGAGCAGCGCCCGCAGCTCGCCCGCCTCGTCGGTGCACTCCAGCATCACGCAGCGGCCGTCCCGGGGATCGCCCAGCCGGCCGAGCGCCATCGAGAACCCGCGCTCGGTGGCCCCGTCCCGCCAGTCGTCCGCCTTGCGCAGCAGCTCGGCCATCTCCTCGGCGGGAATCTCCTCGTGCCGCCGGATCCGGACCTCGTACCCGGCCCGCTTGACCCGGTTGAAGGCCTGCCGGACCGTCCGCATCGCCCGGCCGTCCAGGGTGAACTCGTCGGTCTCCACGATCGCCTCGTCGCCCAGCTCCAGGGCGTCCAGACCGTGCCGGGCGTAGATGACCCCGGCCTCCTCGCTCGCGCCCATCACCGCCGGGATCCAGCCGTGCTCGCGGGCCTCGGCGAGCCAGGGCTCGATGGCGCCCGGCCAGGCCTCCGGGTCGCCGATCGGGTCGCCGGAGGCGAGCGAGACGCCGCCGACCACCCGGTAGGCGATGGCCGCCTTCTCGCTCGGCGACCACACGACGCTCTTCTCGCGGCGCAGCGCGAAGTAGCCGAGCGAGTCGCGCTCGCCCTGCTTGTCGAGCAGGAGCCGCAGCCGCTCCTCGTCCTCCTCGGTCAGCGGGTCGACGGCCCGCCGGGAGCGGAAGGCGGCGAAGAGCACCGCGAAGAGCAGCAGCGTGGACAGGACGTTGATGGTGACGTCGACCCAGCCCGGGGTGCTGATCCCGGCGAACCGGGAGTCGTCGGAGGCCAGCGTGACCAGCCGCATCAGGCCGTACCTCCACCGGTCGAGGAAGGTGGAGCTGCCGGTGGCGTCGTTGGTGACGGTCACCAGGAGGGCGGCGAGCAGCGAGGTGACGAGCAGTCCGCCGACCGCCACCCCCGCCGCGAGCCTGGGGTTGGAGCGGTCGCCCTTCGCGTAGAACTCCTTGCGCCCGAGCAGCAGCGCGAGGACGAACGCGGCGGTGAGGACCAGCGAGATCCAGTTCTGGGCGTGCTGCCGGACCTCCGGGAAGAACATCACGAGCGCGAAGAGCAGCAGGAAGAGACCGCTGAGCACCAGGTTGAGGATCCACGCGGCCCGCTTGCGGCGCCGCATGGTGATCGCCAGGAAGAGCGTGAAGACGCCCGAGGCGAAGCCGGCGGTGAGCATGTACGGGGTGAAGTAGTCGTCCTCGTTGTGGCGGCGCAGGTCGTTGCCGAACGAGACCCACACGGCGCTCAGGAAATTGATGAACGTGACGACACGCAGGTACCAGACGGCGAAAGCGGCGCCGCGCCGCGAACGGGCGGTCGTGCCCCGGGGTGCTGCATCGGCAGACAAGCGGACTTCTCCCATGAAAAGCGATCATATGGGGCAGTGCTTGCGGTGCGGAGACGCCCGGGACGGTCACGCGCGCGTCGCGCGCGGCCGCCCCGGAGGCGACCGTTCCCTTCCGCCCGCGCTCAGGCCTCCGCGGCGCCGTCGGCGTCCGCGGTGTTCGGATCCGGACGTTCGGGCAGCTCCGCGGCGAACGCCGCCGCGGCCTGGACGAGGGGAAGTGCGAGCAATGCCCCGGTTCCCTCACCCACATGGACGCCGTGATCGAGCAGCGGGTTGAGCGCCATCCGGTCCAGGGCCTTCGCCTGCGCCGGCTCCCCGCTCACCTGGCCCGCCAGCCACCAGTCCGGCGCCCGGAACGCCGCCCGCTGCGCCACGAGGGCGCAGGCCGCGCCCACCACGCCGTCCAGGATCACCGGCATCCGCCGCACCGAGGCCTGCAGCAGGAATCCGGTCATCGCCGCCAGATCCGCCCCGCCGACCGCCGCGAGCAGCTCCAGCTGGTCGCCCAGGACCGGCCGGGCCCGCCGCAGCGCGTCCCGGATCGCCGCGCACTTGCGCATCCACGCCAGATCGTCGATCCCGGCACCGCCCCGGCCGGTCACCACCGAGGCGTCCGTCCCGCACAGCGCCGCGATCAGCGTGGCCGCCGGGGTCGTCCCGCCGACGCTCAGATCCCCGAGCACCACCAGATCGGTGCCCGAGTCCGCCTCCTCGTCGGCGATCGCGATGCCGAGCCGGACCGCCGCCTCGGTCTCCTCGACCGTCAGCGCGTCCACCACGTCGATCCGGCCGCTGCCGCGCCGCACCCGGTGCCGTACCACCTCGGCGGGCAGCAGCTCCGGATCGCAGTCCAGACCGGCGTCCACGACCCGCACCGGCACGTTCATCGAGCGGGCGAGGACGGCCACCGGGCTCACCCCGTCGAGCACCGCGCGCACCAGCTCGTGCGCCGTGCCCGCCGCGCGGCCCGACACGTCGAGCGAGGCCACCCCGTGGTCGCCCGCGAACAGCACGACCTTCGGCTGCTCGATCGCCCGCACCTTGACCGAGGCCTGCGCCGCGGACAGCCACTCGCCCAGCTCGTCCAGCCGCCCGAGCGCCCCCGGCGGCACGGTCAGCCGCTCCCTGCGCTCCTCGGCGTCACGCCGTATCCCGCCGTCGGGGCGCTCGATCAGATCGGAGAAGTCGTCCAGGTTCAAGGGTTCCGCCTAGTGACAAGTCAGCGAGGGCCATCAGCGATCGGAACCCTACCCGCGCAGTACGAGCGCCTGGCCCGCGACCACGAGGACGACCTCCTCGCATTCGTCCCCGAAGGCCGCGTTCAACCGGCCCAGCTCGTCCCGGAAGCGACGCCCGGCCGCCGTGCCCGGCACCACGCCCGACCCGACCTCGTTCGTCACCGCCACGACCGTACGGCTCGTCGCCCGCACCGCCGCCACCAGCTCCGCCGTCCGCTCCCGCAGCGCCCCCTGCCCGCCGTTCGCCCAGGTCTCGTCGTCCCACGCGCCCACCCGGTCCATGGCGTCCGTCAGCCACAGCGACAGACAGTCGACGAGCAGCGCGGGCCCGTCCCCTTCGAGCAGCGGTACGAGTTCACAGGTCTCGGCGGTACGCCAGGACCCCGGCCGCCGCTCCCGGTGCAGCCCGACCCGCTCGGCCCACTCCGGGTCGCCCTCCCGGGTGCCGCCCGTCGCCACGTACAGCACCTCGGGGAAGGTCTCCAGGCGCCGCTCGGCCTCCACCGACTTCCCCGACCGGGCCCCGCCCGTCACCAGGGTCCGCCGGGGCGCCTCCGGCGCCTCGTGGTAGTCGCCGACGTACAGCGTCGTCCCGTCCGGCACCGCCCGCGCCCCCGCCGCCGCGAGCCGCCGGTCCAGCTCGGCGCCCGTCGGCACGTCATGGTCCAGGTGCACCGCGATCACCTCGGTGGCCGGACCCACCGCCCCCGCCGCCCGCAGCCGGGCCAACCCGTCCGGCCGCCCCGTCACGTCGGCGACCACCATGTCGTACGGGTCGAGACGGCCGTCCGTCAGCCCGGCGGGCGCGCCGCCCGGCGGCAGGTACAGCAGCCGCTCGCCCTCGGCCGAGGTCACCTCGTACCCGGTCCCCGGGGAGTCCATCGGCACGGCCCGCACCCGGTGCCCGCTGATCAGCGTCAGCTCCCGTCCGTCCGGCACCCGCCCGGCCGTCGGAAGCCCCGCGGGCACCTCGACGGCGGGCCCGTCGTGCGGATGCGTGAGCAGCACCTGCCGCACCCCCACCAGCGAATGCCCCGACCGGGCCGCCGCGAGCGCGGCCCCCGGAGTCAGATCGAGCAGCAGGGCCCCGTCCACGAGCAGCGCGGTCGCGGCCCGTGTGCGCGGCCCTCGGGAGAGCGCGCACACGGCGCAGGGGCAGTCGGGGCGGGGGAGGCCGAGCGGGGCGCCGGTGCCGAGCAGAGTCAGTTCCACCCTCAGATCCTCCCGCGCCACCGCGAGGCGTGCGCGCCCGGCTACGCTGCGGGCAGGAAACCGATCATCCGGTGAGCTCCAGGAGGCTTGCATGGCATGGACGTGGCGGTTCGAGAAGTCCGACGGCTCGGAGGTCGAGCCGGTGGTGACCCCCGAGGAGTTCACCACCCAGGGCGACGCGGAGAGCTGGATCGGCGAACACTGGCGTGACCTCCTGAGCGGCGGCGCGGACCAGGTGACCCTGTCGGAGGACGGCACGAAGATCTACGGCCCGATGCCCCTCGACGCGGAGGGCTAGAGCACCCGGCGACCAGGGGTGCGGGGCCGAGCCCCGCACCCCTCCCACTGCGGACAGCCGTCCCGCCGGGCCGCCCCCGCACCCCGTTGTGGGCATGCGTTCCGCTGGGGCGAGGGGGGTCCCCCCTGCTCGAGCGAAGCCGAGAGCTTGGGGGAGGGTGGGCACAACGGAACGGCGCCCTTGCCGGCGCCAGAGGCTCCCGCGCCCTGACCCGCACCCTGTTGCGCGCCGCACAACGTGGTGCGGGTCCAGGCGCGGAACGCGGAGGCGCCGCTCAGGGCGCCGTCCCGTGTGCCCACCCGTCCCGCCCTGCGGGACGATTGCCCACACGGGCGGGGGACCGGGGGCACCGCCCCACCAGACGCGGGCCCCACACGGCGGGTGCGGGAGGGGCGCCGTCCCGCAGACGCATGCCCACACGGGCGGGGGCGGGGCGTCGCCCCGCCGGGCGCGGGTCCCGCACGGCGGGTGGGCGGGGCGCGGTCCACGAGGGGCGCCCAGCAGCCGTAGGCGCGGCGCGCACACGTCAGGTCCTACATTTCGCCCAGCGTCACGTTCGTCCTGCGCGTCGCCCCACCCCGTACATACCCCACCGTCACCACATCCCCCGGCTTCATCGAAGCCAACGCCTCCGAGAGCGACGTGATCGTCGTGATCTCGGCGTCGCCGAGGCGCGTGATCACGTCCCCCGGCTTCAGCCCCGCCTTCCCGGCCGCCCCGTCCGCCGGCGCCTCGACCACCGCGACGCCCGCCGGCTTGTAGCCGTCGTCGAGGACCGTACGGCCGGTGATGTTGAGGGCCGCCCGCCCCGAGTCCGTCACCTTGCCGTTCTTGACGATCTGGTCCGCGATCGTCCGCACCATCGACGCGGGGATGGCGAAGCCGATGCCGGGCGCCGAGCCGCCGCCCAGTTCGGGGTCGGTCGCGGCGAGCGTGGGGATGCCGATGACCTCGCTGTCGAGGTTCACGAGGGCGCCCCCGCTGTTGCCGGGGTTGATCGCGGCCGACGTCTGGACCATGTTCCCGATGGTCGCGCCGGTGCCGCCGCCGGTCCGTCCCTCGCTGACGGTCCGGCCGGTCGCCGAGACGATGCCCTGGGTGACGCTGCCGGACAGGCCCAGGGGGGAACCCATCGCGAGCACGATCTGTCCCATGTCGACGGTGGCCGAGTTGCCGAACTTCGCCGCCTTCAGCCCTTGGGGCACGCTGTCCAGCTTGAGCACGGCGAGGTCCTGCTCGGGGTAGGAGGAGACGAGCCGGGCCGTCACGGGCTGCCCGCCGGTGGCCGCCGTGACCTTGAAGCTCTTCTCCTGGCCGACCACGTGCGCGTTGGTGACGATGTGCCCCTTGGCGTCGTAGACGACGCCGGAGCCGAGGCTGTTCGCCGCCTCGATCTGCACGACGGACGGCAGGACGTTGCGGATGACGGTCTGGTAGTCGTCCTGGAGCTCGTTGGCGGCGAGCGGCGCCGCCGCCTGGGTGGACCGCTCCGGGACGGAGGCGCCCCCGTCGGCGGTGGAACAGCCACCGGTCAGTGCGACGGCGCAGGCACCCGCGGTGAGGGGGAGAAGGACACGACGGCTACGGGCGCGGGCACGATCACGGGCGTGGGCACGGGAGACGTCCATGTCCGGAGTATCCGATTCCGTCCCACCCCGGGCCCGGCGAGCGCACCCGATCAGGGGTGCGCCACCGCCCCTCGCGCCTTTGTCAGCCCCGTACCCCGCACAGGTGCAGCAGCGCCGCGATCCGTCGGTACGGCTCCGTGCGCCCGGCCCGGTCCTCGGCGGCGAGCAGTCGCTCCAGCTCCTCGGCGGCGGGCAGGCCCGCGTCGGCGGGGATGCCGTCCGTGAAGACCCGCACCCCGTACCAGGCGTGCAGCGGAGCCGCGATCCCCGCGAGCGTCGCCGTGAGCGCGTCCAGCCGGTCGGCCCGCACCTTCACGCCGTTGTCGTCCGTGTAGACGTCGGAGTCGAAGGCCGCGAGCGCCCCGGACCAGTCCCCGGCGAGCCCCGGCCGCATGGCCAGGGCCTCCGCGTTCCGTACCACCAGGGACAGCAGGCCGCCGGGGGCCAGCATCCGGGCCAGACCCGCGAGCAGCGCGTCGGGTTCGTCCGCGTACATCAGCACGCCGTGGCAGAGGACCACGTCGAAGCTGCCGGGCAGGAAGTGCACCCCGGTCTCGCGCCCGTCGCCCTCGATCAGCCGGACCCGCTCGCGGATCCCGGCGGGCTCCGTCGCCAGCGACTCCCGGGCCGCCTTGAGGAGGTCCGGATCGGCCTCCAGGCCGGTCACGGTGTGTCCGGCCCGGGCGAGGCGCAGGGCCTGGGTGCCCTGTCCCATGCCCGCGTCGAGGATCCGCAGGCGCTGGCCCACGGGATAGCGGGCGGTTATCTGCTCGTCGAGCTGACGGGCGACGATCTCCTGCCGGATGGTGTCGCGCAGCCCGCCGTGGGTGGCGGGCCAGTGCGCGACGGGCAGCACCGGGCCACCCGACTCCGACGTGGCCTCGCCGAACGCGCGCCCGTCGAACTCCGAGCTGTCGGCGCTCAGGGCCGCTCTCCGCGCTTGACCTGCGGCTTCGGCAGACGCAGTCGGCGCATCTGGAGCGTGCGCATCAGGCCGTAGGCGATGGCGCCGCGCTTCGGCTCGTTCGGGAAGCGCTCGTTCAGCTGCTTCCGCAGACGGAGCCAGATGCCGATCGAGTCGATGACGATCAGGACGATCACACCGAGCCACAGCAGCAGGGAGATGTTCTGCAGCGCCCGGTTGGCGTTGCCGAACAGCGACAGCACGAGGATCACCACGGCCATCGGCAGGAAGAACTCGGCGATGGCGAACCGCGAGTCGACGAAGTCGCGCACGAAGCGGCGCACCGGCCCCTTGTCGCGGGCGGGCAGATAACGCTCGTCGCCGCTGGCCAGCGCCTCGCGCTGCCGGGCCAGGTCCGAGCGGCGTGCCTCGCGCTGGCGCTTGGCGGCCTCCTTGCGGTCGGTCGGCACCGTCGCGGCGCGCCGGCGCTGGGACTGCGCATCGCTCCGCTTCGGGGTCGGGCGGCCCTTGGGGGCCTCGGGGTCGCGGGGCTGCTTGGTGGAGAGGTCCGCCGTCACCTTGTCGGTGGGGGCCTTCTCGTCCTTCGAACGGCTACGGAACACAAAACCCAAGGGTACGGGGTGGCGGGCATGAACCCCATGCGGGCCGGGAACGATCCGCTAACGGACTGCGTCTTCGGACGTACGTACGCGAGGACGGGTGCGGTCTCCCCGAGATCCATCTACTCCCTGCGCGGGAGGAAACTCCGCACGCAGTCGTCCTTGGGGAGGAGCGCATCCCGCTCCGAACAGTGCGGTAATGGAGACAGGGCCCGTACTGTGGATCCTGTTGAAGAGCTGGAGCCGAAGTCCGTCAGAAGGGGGCGCGCGAAGCCCATGAGCGGTGTCATGAAGCGTATGGGGATGATCTTCCGCGCGAAGGCGAACAAGGCCCTTGACCGGGCCGAGGATCCGCGCGAGACGCTCGATTACTCCTACCAGAAGCAGTTGGAGCTGCTGCAGAAGGTGCGGCGGGGCGTCGCCGACGTCGCCACCTCCCGCAAGCGGCTCGAACTCCAGCTGAACCAGCTGCAGGGCCAGTCCGCCAAGCTGGAGGACCAGGGCCGCAAGGCGCTGGCGCTCGGGCGCGAGGACCTGGCGCGCGAGGCGCTGTCCCGGCGGGCCGCGCTCCAGCAGCAGGTCAGCGACCTGGAGGTGCAGCACCAGACGCTGCAGGGCGAGGAGGAGAAGCTCACCCTCGCCGCCCAGCGTCTCCAGGCCAAGGTGGACGCCTTCCGCACCAAGAAGGAGACCATCAAGGCGACCTACACGGCGGCCCAGGCGCAGACCCGGATCGCCGAGTCGTTCTCCGGCATCTCGGAGGAGATGAGCGACGTCGGCCTGGCGATCCAGCGGGCCGAGGACAAGACCGCCCAGCTCCAGGCGCGCGCGGGCGCGATCGACGAGCTGCTCGCCTCGGGCGCCCTGGACGACCAGTCCGGGCTCGCGAAGGACGACATCCAGGCGGAGCTGGACCGGCTGTCCGGCGGCACGGACGTCGAGCTGGAGCTCCAGCGGATGAAGGCCGAGCTGGCCGGAGGCCCCTCGGCGCAGCAGCAGGCCATCGAGGGCGGTGGCGCGGCCGCGCCGCAGGACCGCACCCAGCAGCAGTCCCCGCGCTTCGAGAAGTAGGCGACAGACAGGACGCGTCATGATCGTACGGATCATGGGGGAGGGCCAGTGGAAGCTGGCCGACAGCCACCTCGGCGAGCTGAACAAGCTCGACGACGAGCTGCTCGAAGAGATGGAGGCGGGGGACGAGGAAGGGTTCCGGCGCACGCTGTGCGCCCTCCTCGACGCCGTCCGGCAGCTCGGTGAGCCGCTGCCGGACGAGGTGCTGGAGCCTTCCGAGCTGATCCTTCCGGCTCCGGAGGCGAGCCTGGACGAAGTCCGCGACATGCTCTCGGAAGACGGCCTCATCCCCGGCTGACGCCTCCGCCGCGGGTGCCCGCTCAGCCGGCGCGGAGCCCACCCCACCGTGGGCACGCGCCCGCCGGGGCGGCACCCCGCCCACCCCGTTGTGGGCAGTCGTTCCGCCGGGGCGGTGCCCACCCCCGCGCCCCCGTTGTGGGCGCCCGTCCCGCTGGGGCGGTGCCCACCCCCTTCGCCCACCCCCGTTGTGGGCGCGCCGGCTGGAGCGGTGCCCGCCCCCGCCCACCCCGTTGTGGGCATGCGTTCCGCTGGGGCGGAACGGGTGGGCACAACGGAACGGCGCCCTTGCCGGCGCCAGAGGCTCCCGCGCCCTGACCCGCACTGGCCTGTGCGCCGCACGCGTGGTGCGGGTCCAGGCGCGGAACGCGGAGGCGCCGCTGAAGGGCGCCGTCCCGTGTGCCCACCCGTCCCGCCCCAGCGGGACGATTGCCCACACGGGCGGGGGCGGCGGGAAGGGCACCGCCCGGCGGGCGCGGGCCCGCACGGCGGGGGCGGGAGGGGCACCGCTCAGCAGGACCTCGCCGCCCCGCAGGGACCCGCCCCGTACCGTTGTCTCCCGTGACCCCCACCGGCCCCGCCACCGGCACCCCCCGCGCCCGTCTCCGTGACTGGTTCCGCGCCCACCCCCTCGCCTTCGACGCGGTGATCGCCGCCGGCTCGTTCGTCGCAATGGTCGCCGGGTCCTTCACCGATCCGCACGGCAGCCCGGACGGGCCGACCTTCGGGGACCGCACGCCCGACGTGTGGAGCGTGTTCGCCATGATCGCGGGGGCCGCCGCGCTGGTGATGCGCCGGCGCAAGCCCTTCGCGGTGCTCTCCTTCACCGTCGTGATCACCCTCTTCGAGCTGATCGACGACAACCGGCCCGCCCCGATCGCGATGAGCGCCGTCGTCGCGCTCTACACGGTCGCCTCCCGCACCGACCGGCCCACCACCTGGCGGGTCGGTCTCGCCACGATGGCGGCGCTCACCGCCGCGGCCATGGCCTTCGGTCCGACCCCCTGGTACGCGCAGGAGAACCTCGGCGTCTTCGCCTGGACCGGCATGGCGGCCGCGGCGGGGGACGCCGTCCGCAGCCGCCGGGCCTTCGTGGACGCCATCCGGGAGCGGGCCGAGCGGGCCGAGCGGACCCGCGAGGAGGAGGCCGGGCGGCGGGTCGCCGAGGAGCGGTTGCGGATCGCCCGCGACCTCCACGACGTCGTCGCCCACCACATCGCGCTGGTGAACGTGCAGGCCGGGGTCGCCGCGCACGTCATGGACAAGCGCCCCGACCAGGCCAAGGAGGCCCTCGCGC
Source organism: Streptomyces sp. TLI_105 (assembly GCF_900105415.1). Taxonomy (GTDB): domain Bacteria; phylum Actinomycetota; class Actinomycetes; order Streptomycetales; family Streptomycetaceae; genus Streptomyces. The sequence goes on from NZ_FNSM01000001.1 coordinate 5,958,974, forward strand.
ACGTCCGCGAGGCCAGCCGCTCCGCCCTGGACGAGCTGCGCGCCACCGTCGGCCTGCTGCGCCAGTCCGGCGACCCGGAGGCGCCCACCGAGCCCGCCCCGGGCCTCGCCGTCCTCGACGGGCTGCTCGACAGCTTCCGCAAGGCCGGCCTTCCCGTCACCCTGGCCCGCGCCGACGAGGGCCTGACGCTGCCGGCGACCGTCGACCTCGCCGCGTACCGGATCGTGCAGGAGGCCCTGACGAACGTCCGCAAGCACGCGGGACCGGACGCGAAGGCCGAGGTGAGCGTGGTGCGGGTGGGCCGTACGGTCGAGGTCACCGTCCTCGACGACGGCACGCCGCCGGCCGTCCCGCCCTCGGCCGCCGAGCAGCCCCCGGTCGGCGGCCACGGACTGCTCGGCATGCGGGAGCGGGTCGGCGCGCTCGGCGGCACCCTCACCGCCGCCCCCCGCTACGGCGGTGGCTTCCGCGTGCAGGCGATACTGCCGGTGACGTCCCGCACGGGGGAGGACCGCGCATGACCATTCGCGTACTGCTCGCCGACGACCAGGCCCTGCTCCGCAGCGCCTTCAAGGTCCTGGTGGACTCCGAGCCCGACATGGAGGTGGTCGGGGAGGCGCCCGACGGCGACGGGGCGGTCGCGCTGGCCCGCTCCACGCGGCCGGACGTGGTCCTGATGGACATCCGGATGCCGGGCACCGACGGCCTCGCCGCCACCCGGATGATCACGGCGGATCCCGAGCTGGCCGACGTACGGATCGTCATGCTGACCACCTTCGAGGTCGACGAGTACGTCGTGCAGTCGCTGCGCGCCGGCGCCTCCGGCTTCCTCGGCAAGGGCGCCGAGCCGGAGGAGCTCCTCGGCGCGATCCGGATCGCCCACGCCGGCGAGGCACTGCTGTCCCCGGCCGCCACCAAGGGCCTGATCGCCTCCTTCCTCGCCCAGGGCCCGGGCGCGGACACCGCGGGCGCGCCGGGCCGGGCCCGCACCGAGAAGCTCGCCGCGCTCACCGCCCGGGAGCGCGAGGTCCTCGTCCTCGTCGCGGGCGGCCTGTCGAACGACGAGATCGCCGAGCGGCTCGACGTCAGCCCGCTCACCGTGAAGACGCACGTCAACCGGACCATGGCCAAGCTCGGCGCCCGCGACCGGGCCCAGCTGGTGGTCACCGCCTACGAGTCCGGTCTCGTACGCCCCCGGGTGGAGTGAGCGCGTACTCCAGACGCGGTATGCGCGGCGTAAAGAAGTGCACCCGGGGGCCGAGGACTTCCGCCCGCGGATGGCAGATCGTATAGACGGGGGGCACCTCCGGCGGATCCAGCGGGTCCGGGCCGGGGTCTTGGCTGCTCCCGCCTGTCGACGAGTACGCCACAGAAGAGAGACCCCATGTCCTGGCTGTCCAGATTCAGCCTCGCGCAACGGGCCCTGATCGGGCTGATGTCCATCGTCGCGATCGTGTTCGGGGCGATCGCGATCCCGCAGCTGAAGCAGCAGTTGTTCCCCTCGATCGAGCTGCCCATGGTCTCGGTCCTCGCCCCGTACCAGGGCGCCTCTCCCGATGTGGTCGAGAAGCAGGTCGTCGAGCCGCTGGAGAGCAACCTGAAGGCCGTCGACGGCCTCAAGTCGGTCACCTCCACCGCCTCCGAGGGCATGGCCGTCGTCATGGCCTCCTTCGACTACGGCGACGAGTCGACGAAGCAGCTCGTCGCCGACGTCCAGCAGGCCGTGAACCGGGCCCGCGCCCAGCTGCCCGACACGGTCGACCCGCAGGTGATCGCCGGTTCGACGGACGACATGCCGACCGTCGTCCTCGCCGCCGCCTCGGACAAGGACCCGCAGGCGCTCGCCGACCAGCTGGAGCGGACCGTCGTGCCCGCCCTGGAGGACATCGCGGGCGTCGGCCAGGTCTCCGTCAGCGGCGTCCAGGACCTCCAGGTCTCCGTGACCCCGGACGAGCGGAAGCTCGCCGCGGCCGGACTGAACACGATGAAGCTCGCCGAGGCCCTGCGCTCCGGCGGCGCCACCCTGCCGGCCGGTGCCTTCTCGGAGGCCGGCAAGTCCCGCACGATCCAGGTCGGCGGCGGCTACACCTCGCTCAAGCAGATCGAGGACCTGCGCATCCCCGCGGCCGTCCCCGGCAAGGGCAAGGCGGTCCGCCTCGGCGACGTCGCCACCGTGAAGCAGGAGGAGTCCCCGCGCACCTCCCTCACGCGGACGAACGGCAAGCCCAGCCTCGCCGTGTTCGCCACCATGGACAAGGACGGCAGCGCCGTCGCGATCTCCGATGCCGTCGAGAAGAAGCTCCCCGAGCTGCGCCGCGACCTCGGCGCCGGCGCCGAGCTGACCGTGGTCTCCGACCAGGGCCCGGCCGTCGCCAAGGCCGTCTCCGGCCTGACCACGGAGGGCGCGCTCGGCCTCGTCATGGCCGTCCTGGTGATCCTGGTCTTCCTCGCGTCCATCCGCTCGACGCTGGTGACCGCGGTCTCCATCCCGCTCTCGGTCGTCCTCGCCCTCATCGTGCTGTGGACCCGCGACCTCTCGCTGAACATGCTGACGCTCGGCGCGCTCACCATCGCCATCGGCCGGGTCGTCGACGACTCGATCGTGGTCCTGGAGAACATCAAGCGGCACCTGGGCTACGGCGAGGAGCGCCAGAGCGCGATCCTCACCGCGGTCCGCGAGGTGGCGGGCGCCGTCACCTCCTCGACCCTCACCACCGTCGCCGTCTTCCTGCCGATCGGCCTGACCGGCGGCATGATCGGCGAGCTGTTCGGCTCGTTCTCGCTGACGGTCACGGCGGCCCTGCTCGCCTCGCTGCTGGTCTCCCTGACCGTGGTCCCCGTCCTCTCGTACTGGTTCCTGCGCGCCCCCAAGGGCACCTCGGAGGACCTGGCCGAGGCCCGCAGGCTGGCCGAGGAGAAGGAGGAGAAGAGCCGCCTCCAGCGCCTGTACGTGCCGGTCCTGCGGTTCGCGACCCGGCGCCGCTTCATGAGCCTGGCCATCGCGCTCGTCGTCCTGGTCGTCACCTTCGGCATGGCCCCGCTCCTGAAGACGAACTTCTTCGACCAGGGCGAGCAGGAGGTCCTCAGCATCCAGCAGGAGCTGGCGCCCGGCACCAGCCTGAGCGCCTCCGACGAGGCCGCGAAGAAGGTCGAGAAGCTCCTCGCGGACACCGAGGGCGTCAAGGACTACCAGGTGACCGTCGGCTCCTCCGGCTTCATGGCGGCCTTCGGCGGCGCCACCGGCTCCAACCAGGCCTCGTACAAGGTGAGCCTGGGCGACTCCGCCTCGTACGAGAAGACGCGTGACGCCATCGAGAAGGGCCTCGACGCGCTCGACGGGGTCGGCGACACCACCATCGCCGCCGGCGACGGCTTCGGCTCCCAGGACCTGAGCGTGGTCGTCAAGGCCGCCGACCCGGAGGTCCTCAAGAAGGCCTCCGAGCAGGTCCGGGCCGCGATCGCCGGACTGAAGGACGTCACCGACGTCCAGAGCGACCTCTCGCAGTCCGTCCCGCGGATCTCCGTGAAGGCGAACGCCAGGGCGGCCGACGCCGGCTTCGACACCACCTCGCTCGGCGCGATCGTCGCCCAGGCCGTCCGGGGCACCCCGGCCGCCAAGGCGACCCTCGACGACAGCGAGCGGGACGTCCTCATCACCTCGGCGCACCCGGCCACCACCCTGGCCGCGCTCCGGGCGCTGCCGCTCGGCCCGGTGAAGCTGGGCGACGTCGCCACCGTCGAACTGGTCCCCGGCCCGGTCTCGATGACCCGGATCGACGGTGCGCGCGCCGCGACGATCACGGCCAAGCCGGTCGGCGACAACACCGGCGCGGTGAGCGCCACCCTGCAGTCGAAGATCAGCGCGCTCGACCTGCCGGAGGGCGCCACCGCGACCATCGGCGGTGTCTCCGAGGACCAGAACGAGGCCTTCCTCAACCTGTTCCTGGCGATGCTCGCGGCCGTCGCGATCGTCTTCATGCTCCTGGTGGCGACCTTCAGGTCGCTGGTCCAGCCGCTGATCCTGCTGGTCTCGATCCCGTTCGCGGCGACCGGCGCGATCGGCCTCCTGGTGGCCACCGGCACGGCGATGGGCGTGCCGGCGATGATCGGCATGCTGATGCTCATCGGCATCGTCGTCACCAACGCGATCGTCCTGATCGACCTGATCAACCAGTACCGGGCGCAGGGCCTGGGCGTCGTCGAAGCGGTGATCGAGGGCGGCCGGCACCGGCTCCGCCCGATCCTGATGACCGCCCTGGCGACGATCTTCGCCCTGCTGCCGATGGCCCTCGGCATCACCGGCGAGGGCGGCTTCATCGCCCAGCCGCTGGCGGTGGTGGTGATCGGCGGTCTGATCACCTCGACGCTGCTGACCCTGCTCCTCGTCCCGACGCTCTACGCGATGGTGGAGCTCCGCAAGGAGCGCCGCGCGAAGAAGAAGGCGGCGAAGCGGGCGGCGAAGTCCGGCGAGGTGCCGGTCCCGCCGCAGGCGAAGGAGCCGACGACGGTCTGACCCGTACGGCTTCTCGTACGGCACGAGGAAGGGGCGCCCCACGAGCTCGTGGGGCGCCCCTTCCGGCGTACGAACGGGAGAACCGTTACGGCAGGACCGTTACGGCAGGGCCAGCATCCGCTCCAGGGCGAGCTTGGCGAAGCTCTCCGTCTCCTTGTCGACCTGGATCTGGTTGACGAGGTTGCCCTCGGCCAGGGACTCCAGGGTCCACACCAGGTGGGGGAGGTCGATGCGGTTCATGGTCGAGCAGAAGCAGACCGTCTTGTCGAGGAAGACGATCTCCTTGTCCTGGTCGGCGAACCGGTTCGCCAGCCGCCGGACGAGGTTCAGCTCCGTGCCGATGGCCCACTTGGAACCGGCCGGGGCCGCCTCCAGGGTGTTGATGATGTACTCGGTCGAGCCCACGTAGTCCGCGGCGGAGACGACCTCGTGCTTGCACTCGGGGTGGACGAGCACGTTCACGCCCGGGATGCGCTCGCGCACGTCGTTGACCGAGTCCAGCGAGAAGCGGCCGTGCACCGAGCAGTGGCCCCGCCACAGGATCATCTTGGCGGCGCGCAGCTCCTCGACGGTGAGCCCGCCGTTCGGCTTGTGCGGGTTGTAGAGCACACAGTCGTCCAGGGACATGCCCATGTCGCGGACGGCGGTGTTGCGGCCCAGGTGCTGGTCCGGCAGGAAGAGCACCTTCTCGCCCTGCTCGAAGGCCCAGTTCAGGGCCCGCTCGGCGTTGGACGAGGTGCAGATCGTGCCCCCGTGCTTGCCGGTGAAGGCCTTGATGTCGGCCGAGGAGTTCATGTACGAGACGGGCACGACCTGTTCGGCTATGCCGGCCTCGGTCAGCACGTCCCAGCACTCGGCGACCTGCTCGGCGGTGGCCATGTCGGCCATCGAGCAGCCGGCCGCGAGGTCGGGCAGGACGACCTTCTGCTCGTCGCCGGTGAGGATGTCGGCCGACTCGGCCATGAAGTGCACACCGCAGAAGACGATGTACTCGGCCTCGGGCTTGGCGGCGGCGTCGCGCGCGAGCTTGAAGGAGTCACCGGTCACGTCGGCGAACTGGATGACCTCGTCGCGCTGGTAGTGGTGGCCGAGCACGAAGACCTTGTCCCCGAGCTTCTCCTTCGCGGCGCGGGCACGCTCCACGAGGTCAGGGTCGGAGGGCGACGGCAGATCGCCAGGACACTCCACGCCGCGCTCGCTCTTCGGGTCGGCCTCGCGGCCGAGCAGGAGCAGGGCGAGCGGCGTCGGCTGGACGTCGAGCTCATGACGGGGTTGGGCCGTGGTCACGTCACGCACCCTTTCTTCGGGGAACCTTTTCGTCGAAATGACGCTATCTATCATAACCCGCTTCACGTCAAGTTGACGATGTCCATAGTGTCGATGTGACGAATTCGCTGTCCGCGCTCCTGGACGGGGTGTGCGAGCATGAAAGAGGGAAGACCCCACTCGGCCCGGAATGAATCCGGGGCACCGTCGGTTGCAACCGTCGGCAAGCAGTCTCCGTACACACCGGGAGAGAAGCAGATGTCCGTATCGGACGAGAAGACCACTGTCAGCGACGGCATCCTCCTGTCCGACGCCGCCGCGGCCAAGGTCAAGGCCCTCCTCGACCAGGAAGGCCGCGAGGACCTGGCCCTGCGCGTCGCCGTTCAGCCCGGCGGCTGCTCCGGCCTGCGTTACCAGCTGTTCTTCGACGAGCGTTCGCTCGACGGCGATGTCGTGAAGGACTTCGACGGCGTCAAGGTCGTGACCGACCGCATGAGCGCCCCGTACCTCGGGGGCGCGTCGATCGACTTCGTCGACACGATCGAGAAGCAGGGCTTCACCATCGACAACCCCAACGCCACGGGCTCCTGCGCCTGCGGCGACTCGTTCAGCTAAGCCTGTACGTGCGTGAGGGCGGCGGTCCCGGGACTTCCCGGGGCCGCCGCCCTCACGCGTGTCCGGGGGACGTCAGCGCCGCGGCACCGGCTCTCCGCTCGCCGCGTCGACCACCGGCCGCCCGCCCAGCGGGCTCTGGAGATCCACGGTCAGCGTGATCTCCTTGGCGACCGCGATGCACGCCCGCCCGGGGTCGGACTTCTCGTCGATCCGCACGGTCACCTTCGCCGGCGACTCCACCGCCTTCGCGGTGTACGTGCTGCACACCCCGCCCCAGAAGGTGACCGACAGCTTCCGGCCGTCCTCCGCCGTCCGGTACGACTCGATCCGCCGGGCCGGCGCCGTGCCCTCGTCCGGCGAGGGCTTCACCGGCGGCGCCAGGCGCTCCGGGGCGACCGCCGTCTCCGTCACCGTGTACGGTGCCGCGTCCACCGGGTCCGCCGTGAACAGCCACGCCGGTACGAGCAGCCGCTCGCCCGCCACGTCCTGCGCGGCCAGACCGAACACCGCACCCGTCACCGGGACCTCGGTCGGCGGAGCCGTGTCCCCGGCCGACCGGCAGGGCGCGGCCGGGTCGGCCTTCCCGCTCCCGTCGACCGGCGCCGGACCGTCCCCGCCGCTCCCCTCGACCCCGGCCGGCGGGTCCGTCGCGCAGCCGCCGATGCCGACCGGGCCGGTGCCCTTCGCGTCCTCGTTCAGCTCCGCGAGCGCCTTCGCCGCCCCGATCACCGGATACGTGGCGCCCTTCACCGGCTCCTTCAGCGTCCCGCTCCCGGCGACCGCCCGGCCGTCCGGACCGATCTGCAGCCCCGTCGACCAGCCGTAGGTCGGCAGGCCGTCCACCACCGGATCGGCGTTGACCACCCGCACCGAACCGTTCATCACCTGGGTCGCCGTCACCTTCGCGTCGTCCTGGCCCAGGGCCTTCAGGACGGGGGCGGCCGCCGCCTTCGCCGCCGCCTCGCTCACCGGCGTACGGCCTGAGGCCGGGGGCTTCACCTCGCCGGGCGGCGGGCACGCCGGCCCCTTGAGGCAGCTGTCGCCGGCCGGGCCGCCGTCGTACCAGGAGTACGTCCAGTTCCCCGGGGCCGCCTTCGCCACGTCCAGGCGCGGACCCTGACCGTCCTTCTCGGGCCGGATCGTCCAGACGTCCCCGACCGGCACGGGCCGGCCCTCGACCCCGAGCGCTTCGGCCAGCCTGGTCACCTCTGCCGAGGTGACCAGGCCCTCGGGCCGGTGGACCGCGGCCGAGGAGGGCCCTTGGGGGAGCGGGCCCTTGGCTTTGTAGACCGTCCCGTGCGCGCCGCCGCTCGGGTCCGGCTCACCGGGAGCGATCCCGGGGCCGCCGCTGCCGCTGCCGCCGCCGTCTTCGAGCCGCAGCGGCGGAGGCGGACCGCCCGCGTCCTTGCCGGCCACCCCGGCCGGGGTGGCCTCGCCGGACGCCGTGGCCGCCAGATAGACGCCACCGCCCCCGGCGAGCAGCACACCCGCCGCCACCGAGGCGGCCAGGACGTTCCGTCGCCTCCGCACGTTCTCCGTACCGCTCACCGCAACGCTCCCTCGTCTCGACCGGACGCCGATGGGACGGAGCGGACGCGCGGACGGTTCCGTCCGTCAGCCGCCGTACTCGACGGTGGCGTCGATCAGCCGGGCCGAGGCCGCCGGAACGACGACGCCGTGGATCGACGCGGGGGAGACCCGAACGGGGGCCGGGTCGGCCGGAGCCACCCAGTGGGGGGCCATCCGGGCGCCGTCCCCGCGCAGCTGGGCGAGGCTCAACTCGGACTCGTGACGCTCGCGAGGAGCGGGATACGTGGTCATGGGCGCACCGTATGCACCGCACCGCTCCGGGGAAAAGGCCTACTCTGGGGTAGTTTCCACTGTTCGGCAGGGCGTCCCCCACCCGGTAGCGTGAACTGTCGTTCTCTCCCGTCGCCCATCGCCACCTCCGTTCGAGCGCCTTGCGCGCTCCCACCGAATTCCGCAGGAGCACCCAGCCGTGCGTATCGCAGTCACCGGCTCCATCGCCACCGACCACCTCATGACCTTCCCCGGCCGGTTCGCCGACCAGCTCGTGGCCGACCAGCTCCACACGGTGTCCCTCTCCTTCCTCGTCGACAACCTGGACGTCCGCCGGGGAGGCGTCGCCGCCAACATCTGCTTCGGCATGGGACAGCTCGGCAGCCGCCCCGTCCTCGTCGGCGCGGCCGGCTTCGACTTCGACGAGTACCGCGCCTGGCTCGACCGGCACGGCGTCGACACCGGCTCGGTGCGCATCTCCGAGGTCCTGCACACCGCCCGCTTCGTCTGCACCACCGACAAGGACCACAACCAGATCGGCTCCTTCTACACCGGTGCGATGAGCGAGGCCCGGCTGATCGAGCTCAAGGCCGTCGCCGACCGCGTGGGCGGCCTCGACCTGGTTCTCATCGGCGCCGACGACCCCGAGGCGATGCTCCGCCACACGGAGGAGTGCCGGACCCGCTCCATCCCCTTCGCCGCCGACTTCTCGCAGCAGATCGCGCGCATGGACGGCGAGGAGATCCGCACCCTCCTCGACGGGGCCACCTACCTCTTCTCCAACGAGTACGAGAAGGGCCTCATCGAGTCCAAGACCGGCTGGACCGAGGCGGAGATCCTCTCCCGTGTCGGCCACCGCATCACCACGCTCGGCTCGCGCGGCGTGCGCATCGAGCGGGTCGGCGAGACCCCCATCGAGGTCGGCTGCCCCGAGGAGACGGCCAAGGTCGACCCCACCGGCGTCGGCGACGCCTTCCGCGCGGGCTTCCTCACGGGCCTGTCCTGGGGCGTCGGCCTCGAGCGGGCGGCGCAGGTCGGCTGCATGCTGGCGACGCTGGTCATCGAGACGCTGGGCACGCAGGAATACGCGCTGCGGCGGGCGAACTTCATGGAGCGCTTCACGAAGGCGTACGGCGAAGAGGCGGCCACGGAGGTCCAGTCCCACCTCCTCTGACCCCGTCCGCGCGGCCGCTGCCCCCGCCTGGGCGGCGCCCACCTGCCCGTGTGACCGCGCCCTGCGGGCCGGCACCCGCCCCGCCCGTGTGACCGCGCCTGGCAGGGCGGTGCCCCTCCGCCCACCTCCATGCGGAGCCCGCGCCCGCCGGGGCGGTGCCCCTCCCGCCCCTCCCCGTGTGGGCAATCGTCCCGCTGGGGCGGGACGGGTGGGCACACGGGACGGCGCCCTTCAGTGGCGCCTCCGCGTTCCGCGCCTGAACCCGCACGGACAGGGCGGTGCGCATCAGGGTGCGGGTCAGGGCGCGGGAGCCTGGGCCCGGCAAGGGGCGCCGTTCCGTTGTGCCCACCCGTTCCGCCCCGGCGGAACGATTGCCCACAACGGGGGGTGCGGGGGTGGGCACCGTCCCGGCGGGCGCGCCCGCAACGGGGGTGGGTGGGCACCGTCCCGGCGGAACGACTGCCCACAACGGGGGCGGGGTGCTGCCCCGGCGGGCGCGCGCCCACGACGGGGGTGCGAGGGCGGGCGCCCGCCATGAGGCCCGCAACAGGCGGCGGCTACGACACCCGTCGGACCACGTACGCCGTCCCGCCCCCCGCCCCCGGCGACTCCCCCACGTACTCCTGCCCCCGCATCTCGCACCACGCCGGAATGTCCAGCCGCGCCGCCGCGTCGTCCGAGAGCACCGTCACCGTCCCGCCCACCGGCACGTCCCCGATCACCTTCGCGAGTTCGATGACCGGGATCGGGCACCGCTTGCCCAGGGAGTCCACGACGAGCGAGCCCGAGGGCGTCGGGGTCGAGGGGGCGGAGGCGGGGGCCCCGAGCCGTTCCCGTACCTCCGCCACCACATCCGGCAGCACGGCCAGGAAGCGGTCCACGTCCTCCTCCGAGGTCCCCGCGGGCAGCGACACCCGGACGTTCCCCTCGCTCAGGACCCCCATCGCGCGCAGCACATGGCTGGGCGTCAGCGTCGAACTCGTGCACGACGAACCGGACGAAACGGAGAAACCCTCCCGGTCCAGCTCGTGCAGGAGCGTCTCCCCGTCGACGTACAGACAGGAGAAGGTGACGAGGTGCGGGAGCCGGCGCACCGGGTCGCCCACCACCTCCACGTCCGGCACCAGCTGGGGCACCCGCGTCCGGATCCGGTCCACCAGGCCCCGCAGCCGCGCCCCTTCGGCGGCCGCCTCCGCCCGGACCGCCCGCAGCGAGGCCGCCGCCGCCACGATCGCCGGCAGGTTCTCGAAGCCCGGCGCCCGGCCCGACTCCCGCTCGTCGGAGGGCCCTTGCGGCGCGAACCTGACCCCCTTCCGTACGGCGAGCAGCCCGACCCCCGCGGGCCCGCCCCACTTGTGCGCGCTCGCCGCGAGCAGCGACCAGCCCCCGTCCACCGGGCCCCAGGCGAGGGACTGGGCCGCGTCCACGAGCAGCGGCACGTCCGCCGCCCGGCAGGCCTCGGCGACCTCGGCCACCGGCTGCACCGTGCCCACCTCGTGGTTGGCCGACTGGAGGCACGCCAGGGCCGTGCCGGGGACGAGCGCGGCCGCGAAGGCGTCCGCGTCCACCGCCCCCGACCGGTCCACCGGCACCTCGGTCACCGTGCCGCCCGCCGCCGTGTGCGTCTCGCCCGCGTGCAGGACGGAGGAGTGTTCGACCGCGGAGACGACGAGCCGGTTTCCGACACGCCGACGTCCCGCGAGCGCGCCGGAGATCCCGGCGTGAACCGCGCGTGTCCCCGAAGGAGTGAACACGAGCTCGTCCGGACGGCACCCCACGGCCTCCGCGGCGGCCTCCCGGGCCGCGTCGAGCAGCAGCCGGGCGCGTCGCCCCTCCCGGTACAGCCGGGCGGGGTCGGCCCAGCCCTCGTCGAGGGAGGCGAGCAGGGCCTGACGGGCGACGGGGTGCAGCGGGGCGGCGGACGCGGCGTCGAAGTACGGCATCCGCCCACGGTAGAGCCTGAGGTCGACCGCCCCTCGTCGACCCGGGTGCGCACCCGTCGTCACCCCGGGCACGGCCCCCGGTCACCCCAGGTGCGGACGCGCCCCCGGTCGACCCGCCCCGGACGCCCCGCCCCATCCCTCCGCCCGCACCAGGCGCCCCCGCCCCATCCCTCCGCCCGCACCGGCCGCCCCCGCCCCATTCCCCGCCCGCACCAGGCGTCCCCGCCCCGCCCCGCCCCCCCGATGAGCCCCCGTCAAAACCCCGTCCCACCACCCCGGCAGCCCGCCGAACGGCCGTCTCCGGGCGCCCTCCGGAACCCCGGAGTCCACCCCTTCGGGGGCCCGGACGGCGCGTTGGGCACCCTCCCCGCGCGACCCCAAATAGCGTCCAGTAGGGTTTGGTCCGCATAAACATCCAAACCCCTGCCCGCGGCCGGGGCGGCGACCGACCAGCGAGACGGACGGCCGTGGCCGACCACTGCGGGCCGAGACTCTCGGGAAGGCGCTACGTGAGTCCCAACGGCTCCGACCGCTCGTCGCGGCGCCCGATGCGGCGGAAGCTGCCGCAGGTGCTGACTGCGGGCCTGATCCTGGCGACAGCCACCGGCTGCTCGTACAACTGGGAAGACTTCCCCCGCCTTGGCATGCCCACCCCCGTCACGGAAGAGGCGCCTCGGATCCTCTCCCTGTGGCAGGGCTCCTGGGCCGCCGCCCTGATCACGGGCATCCTGGTGTGGGGCCTGATCCTCTGGGCCACCATCTTCCACCGGCGCAGCCGGACCAAGGTCGAGGTACCTCCGCAGACCCGTTACAACATGCCCATCGAGGCGCTGTACACGGTCACCCCGCTCATCATCGTCTCGGTGCTCTTCTACTTCACCGCGCGCGACGAGTCGAAGCTCCTCGAGCTCACCCCGAAGCCGGCTCACACGGTCAACGTGGTCGGCTACCAGTGGAGCTGGGGCTTCAACTACGTCGAGAACGTGCCCGGTGTGAAGGGTGACGCCAAGACGGACAAGAACCTCGCCACGCTCCCGGACAAGTTCATCGCGGACTTCCCGGAGAACGCCGGCGGCGTCTACGACGCGGGCATCCCGGGCGACCGGAACCCGCAGACCGGCAACCCGGGCCCGACCCTGTGGCTGCCCAAGGGTGAGAAGGTCAGGTTCGTCCTGTCCTCCCGTGACGTCATCCACTCCTTCTGGGTGGTCCCCTTCCTCATGAAGCAGGACGTCATCCCGGGTCACACCAACTCCTTCGAGGTGACCCCGACGCAGGAAGGCACCTTCCTCGGCAAGTGTGCCGAGCTGTGCGGTGTCGACCACTCCCGGATGCTCTTCAACGTCAAGGTGGTCTCCCCGGAGCGCTACCAGCAGCACCTGAAGGAGCTGGCCGAGAAGGGGCAGACCGGCTACATCCCGTCTGGCATCGAGCAGACGGACCCGGCCAGGAATGCGGAGAAGAACCAACTGTGAGCATCCACAACGAAACCCAGGGTGCCGCCGCAGCTGAGGACTCGTACGAGAACGAGCTGCCCGTACGGCGCAAGCAGCCCGGCAACGTGGTCATCAAGTGGCTCACCACCACCGACCACAAGACCATCGGCACGATGTACCTGGTCACGTCGTTCGCCTTCTTCTGCGTCGGCGGACTCATGGCGCTCTTCATGCGCGCCGAGCTCGCTCGTCCCGGCACGCAGATCATGTCGAACGAGCAGTTCAACCAGGCGTTCACGATGCACGGCACGATCATGCTGCTGATGTTCGCGACGCCGCTGTTCGCCGGCTTCGCGAACTGGATCATGCCGCTGCAGATCGGCGCGCCCGACGTGGCGTTCCCGCGGCTGAACATGTTCGCCTACTGGCTGTACCTCTTCGGCTCGCTCATCGCGGTGGCCGGCTTCCTCACCCCGCAGGGTGCGGCCGACTTCGGCTGGTTCGCCTACTCCCCGCTGTCGGACGCCGTCCGCTCGCCGGGTGTCGGTGCCGACATGTGGATCATGGGTCTGGCCTTCTCCGGCTTCGGCACGATCCTCGGCTCGGTCAACTTCATCACCACGATCATCTGCATGCGCGCTCCGGGCATGACGATGTTCCGCATGCCGATCTTCACCTGGAACGTGCTGCTGACCGGTGTCCTGGTCCTGCTCGCCTTCCCGGTCCTGGCGGCCGCGCTGTTCGCCCTGGAGGCGGACCGCAAGTTCGGTGCCCACGTCTTCGACGCGGCCAACGGCGGAGCGCTGCTCTGGCAACACCTCTTCTGGTTCTTCGGACACCCAGAGGTGTACATCATCGCCTTGCCCTTCTTCGGCATCATCTCCGAGGTCATCCCGGTCTTCAGCCGCAAGCCGATGTTCGGCTACATCGGTCTGATCGCCGCGACCATCGCGATCGCCGGTCTGTCCGTGACCGTGTGGGCGCACCACATGTACGTCACCGGTGGCGTGCTCCTCCCGTTCTTCTCCTTCATGACGTTCCTCATCGCCGTTCCGACCGGCGTGAAGTTCTTCAACTGGATCGGGACGATGTGGAAGGGCTCGCTGTCCTTCGAGACCCCGATGCTCTGGGCCGTCGGCTTCCTGATCACCTTCACCTTCGGTGGTCTGACCGGCGTCATCCTGGCCTCGCCCCCGATGGACTTCCACATCTCCGACTCGTACTTCGTGGTGGCGCACTTCCACTACGTCGTCTTCGGCACCGTCGTCTTCGCGATGTTCTCCGGCTTCCACTTCTGGTGGCCGAAGTTCACGGGCAAGATGCTCGACGAGCGCCTCGGCAAGATCACGTTCTGGACGCTGTTCATCGGGTTCCACGGCACCTTCCTGGTGCAGCACTGGCTCGGTGCCGAGGGCATGCCGCGTCGTTACGCGGACTACCTGGACGCCGACGGCTTCACCACGCTGAACACGATCTCGACGATCTCCTCGTTCCTGCTCGGTCTGTCGATCCTGCCGTTCTTCTACAACATCTGGAAGACCGCCAAGTACGGCAAGAAGGTCGAGGTCGACGACCCGTGGGGCTACGGCCGTTCGCTCGAGTGGGCGACCTCCTGCCCGCCGCCGCGGCACAACTTCCTCACCCTGCCGCGGATCCGTTCGGAATCCCCGGCGTTCGACCTGCACCACCCTGAGATCGCCGCTCTCGACCAGCTCGAGAACAAGCCGCACGAGGCCGCGGCCCTCACGGGCAGCAAGGAGGCCGGCAAGTGAAGATCCAGGGCAAGATGTTCATCTGGCTGAGCGTCTTCATCCTTGCCATGGCGATCCTCTACGGCGTCTGGTCCAAGGAGCCGGTCGGCACGACGGCGCTCTTCCTGGCCTTCGGCCTGTCCATCATGATCGGCTACTACCTGGCCTTCACGGCCAAGCGTGTCGACGCGATGGCGCAGGACGACAAGGAGGCCGACGTCGCGGACGAGGCCGGTGAGGTGGGCTTCTTCGCCCCGCACAGCTGGCAGCCGCTCTCGCTGGCCGTCGGCGGTGCGCTCGCCTTCCTCGGCATCGCGATGGGCTGGTGGATCCTGTACTTCTCCGCCCCGCTGATCCTCGTCGGCCTGTTCGGCTGGGTCTTCGAGTTCTACCGCGGCGAGAACCAGAACCAGTAGCGGTACCCCGCTCCGCACCGGAGCACACCGAGGGGCCCGGACACTTCGTCACCGAAGTGTCCGGGCCCCTCTTTTGCAGCACTCGGCGCGCTGGCCGCGAGGAATGTCCTTAGCGTGAAGTCATGAACGACACGCCGCGCATAAGGACTGTTCTGAGCTGCACCCTTCTGGCCGTCACCGTCACCGCGGGCGCCTCCGCGTGCTCGGGCTCCGACGGTCACCCGCTGTCGGAGAAGGCCTACGACGCGGCGGACCAGCTCACGGTCAGCGCACCCGCCGACGGCGCCAAGGCGGACCCCGAGAAGCCCCTGGAGATCACCGCCAACGGCGGCGACGGCCGGATCACCGACGTCACGGCCACCGACGCCTCAGGGCACCACCTCGCCGGCGAACTCACCGCGGACGGACAGCGCTGGCGCTCCACGGCGGCCCTGGCGGCCGGCGCCCGCTACACGGTGCGGGTGGCCACCGAGGACGAGGACGGCGCTCCAGGCGCCCGTACGTTCACTTTCGAGACGGCCCCGGCCAAACGGGACCTGACCGTGACCTTCGGGCCGGAGGCGGGCACGTACGGCGTGGGGCAGCCCATCACGGCGGAGCTCAGCCTTCCGGTCAAGGACCGGTCGGCCCGCGCGGTCGTCGAGCGGGCCCTCAAGGTCCGCTCCACGCCCGCCGTCGAGGGCGCCTGGTACTGGGTGGACGACAAGAAACTGCACTTCCGGCCGAAGGAGTACTGGCCGGCCGGGGCGCACGTCACGGCCACCGGGAACCTGGACGGCATCAAGGTCGGCGACAAGCTCTACGGCGGCGCCTCCAAGCCGCTGAAGCTCACCATCGGAGACCGGATCGAGGCGGTCGCGGACGCCGGCGCGCACCAGATGACCGTGAAGCGCAACGGAGAAGTGATCAACACCATGCCGGTGACCACCGGCAAGCCCGGATTCTCCACCCGCAACGGCATCAAGGTCGTGCTCGGCAAGGAGTACTTCGTCCAGATGCGGAGCACCACCGTCGGTATCGCGGAGGGCAGCTCCGACTCGTACGACCTGCCCGTGTACTACGCCACCCGGGTCACCTGGAGCGGCGAGTACGTGCACGCCGCGCCCTGGTCCGTCGGCTCCCAGGGCGTCGAGAACGTCAGCCACGGCTGTGTCGGCATGTCGACGGAGAACGCGGCCTGGTTCTTCAAGACCGTCCGCCCCGGGGACATCGTCCGCGTCGTCAACAGCATCGGCGACACGATGGACACCTTCGGCAACGGCTTCGGCGACTGGAACATGGAGTGGGACAAGTGGCGCCAGGGAAGCGCCCTGGTGGAGGCCGCCGGAAACCCGGTGGCCTCCACGGAGAAGGCCCGGCTGAGGCCCTCGATCTGAACCGGGGCCCGACCGGCTCAGGCGTCGAGCGACAGGCGCGAGCGCAGCAGGGACGCCAGGGACGCCGCGAACTCGACCGGTTCCACCGGAAGGGTGACCGCGGCGTCCGCGCGGCTCCAGGTGGCCAGCCAGGCGTCCTGCGGACGGCCGATCAGCAGCAGCACCGGCGGGCAGCGGAAGACCTCGTCCTTGATCTGCCGGCAGACCCCCATGCCTCCGGCGGGCACCGCCTCGCCGTCGAGCACGCACACGTCGATCCCGCCCTCGTCCAGGTGCTTCAGCACCGCGGGAAGCGTCGCGCACTCCACGAACTCGACCGGGGGAACGTCGGTCGCGGGCCGGCGCCCGGCCGCGAGCCGCACCTGCGCGCGGGTGTTCGCGTCGTCGCTGTAGACCAGGACCGTGGCACTCGACTGCATCGTTCCTCCGTGGGGAAGTCCGTGGGAAGGTCGTCGATCGATGCGCCGGATGCTACTCCGGTCCACACCCCGTCAACACCCGTTCAACACCTGTTCGAACGGTGCTCAGGGGCCCCGGCGCTGGGCCGTTCGGGCTGGACACACCCCCCTGACACTCCGAACGGCACCCCCCGGAGTGAGGGCGGGATAAGCGACCGACATAATGTCGGTCGTGGCGACAGTAACGACAGTAGAAACAGGGCACGCGCACCCGTCGGTCAATCGACCGAACCTCACCAGCGTCGGAACCATCATCTGGTTGAGCTCCGAGCTGATGTTCTTCGCGGCCCTCTTCGCGATGTACTTCACCCTGCGATCGGTGACGGGTGCCGAGTTCTGGGCAGAAAAGTCCTCGGCCTTGAACTTCCCGTTCTCGGCGACCAACACCACGATCCTGGTGCTCTCCTCCCTCACCTGCCAGCTCGGCGTCTTCGCCGCGGAGCGGGGCGATGTGAAGAAGCTCCGGACGTGGTTCATCATCACGTTCGTGATGGGTGCGATCTTCATCGGCGGCCAGGTCTTCGAGTACACCGAGCTGGTCAAGAAGGACGGCCTCTCGCTGTCCTCGGACCCGTACGGCACGGTGTTCTACCTGACCACCGGCTTCCACGGCCTGCACGTGACGGGCGGTCTCATCGCCTTCCTGCTGGTCCTCGGCCGGACGTACGCCGCCAAGAGGTTCACTCACGAGCAGGCAACCGCCGCCATCGTCGTGTCCTACTACTGGCACTTCGTCGATGTCGTCTGGATCGGCCTCTTCGCCACGATCTACATGATCAAGTAATCGGCTCCGCCTCCACGGCGGACCGAGACATCCAGCAAGCATCGACGCAGAAGATCCTGACACCGGGGTAATCCGTGAAAAAGCTCTCCGCACGACGACGCCATCCGCTGGCGGCGGTCGTCGTCCTACTTCTCGCGCTGGCGGCCACTGGGGGGCTGTACGCCGCGTTCGCGCCCGCGGGCACGGCGAAGGCCGATGAAACCGCCCAGTCCCTCGCCATCGAGGAGGGGAAGAAGCTCTACTCCGTCGGCTGCGCCAGCTGCCACGGAACCGGCGGTCAGGGCACCTCTGACGGCCCGTCCCTGGTCGGCGTGGGTTCGGCGGCCGTGGACTTCCAGGTCGGTACGGGCCGCATGCCGGCCCAGCAGCCGGGCGCCCAGGTCCCGAGGAAGAAGGTCATCTACTCGCAGGCTGAGATCGATCAGCTCGCGGCGTACGTCGCCTCCCTCGGTGCCGGCCCGATCAAGCCGACCGAGGGCCAGTACAGCCCTGACGGTGCCGACATCGCCAAGGGTGGCGAGCTGTTCCGCACCAACTGTGCCCAGTGCCACAACTTCACCGGTGAGGGTGGCGCGCTGACCTACGGCAAGTACGCCCCGAGCCTCGAGGGCGTGGACCCGAAGCACCTCTACGAGGCCATGCAGACCGGCCCGCAGAACATGCCCTCCTTCCCCGACACGACCATGCCGGAGAAGGAGAAGAAGGACATCATCGCGTACGTCCAGGCCGTCAACAGCGACACGTCCGAGAGCCCGGGCGGTCTCAAGCTCGGTGGCCTCGGCCCCGTCAGCGAGGGCCTGTTCGCCTGGGTCTTCGGCCTGGGCGCGCTGATCGCAGTTGCCATCTGGGTCGCGGCCCACACCGCTAAGGCCAAGAAGTCATGAGTAGCCAAGAGATTCCAGAAGAGACCCTGCCGGCAGGGCAGGACACCGCGCACGGCGCGGTGACGGTCGCCGACGACCCGTTCGCCGACCCGGGCCTCCCGCCCCACAAGCCCCGCATCCAGGACATCGACGAGCGGGCCGCCCGCCGGTCCGAGCGTGCGGTCGCCTTCATGTTCACGCTGTCGATGCTGGCCACCGTCGGCTTCATCGCCTCGTACGTGATCTTCCCGGTCGACAAGATCGTGTACATCTGGCCCTTCGGCCACGTGTCCGCGCTCAACTTCGCCCTGGGTCTGACCCTCGGTGCCGCCCTCTTCTTCATCGGCGCGGGCGCGGTCCACTGGGCCCGCACCCTGATGTCCGACGTCGAGGTCGCCGACGAGCGTCACCCGATGCAGGCGTCGCCCGAGGTCAAGGCGAAGGTCATGGCGGACTTCGCGGCCGGTGCCGCGGAGTCGGGGATGGGCCGCCGCAAGCTCATCCGCAACACGATGTTCGGCGCGCTGTCGCTCGTACCGCTCTCCGGCATCGTCCTGCTGCGTGACATGGGCCCGCTGCCCGAGAAGAAGCTCCGGACCACCATGTGGACCAAGGGGCTCCAGCTCATCAACATGAACACGCACGAGCCGCTGCGTCCCGAGGACGTCGCGGTCGGCTCGCTGACCTTCGCGATGCCCGAGGGCCTCTCGGAGCACGACGAGCACTTCCAGGTCCAGATCGCCAAGGCCGCCCTGATGATCGTCCGGATCCAGCCGGAGGACATCAAGGACAAGCGCGAGCTCGAGTGGTCGCACGAGGGCATCGTCGCGTTCTCGAAGATCTGCACCCACGTCGGCTGCCCGATCTCCCTGTACGAGCAGCAGACGCACCACGTGCTCTGCCCGTGCCACCAGTCCACCTTCGACCTCTCCGACGGCGCCCGCGTCATCTTCGGCCCGGCCGGTCACCCCCTCCCGCAGCTGCGGATCGGCGTGAACGACAAGGGCTTCCTCGAGGCGCTCGGCGACTTCGACGAGCCCGTCGGCCCGGCATTCTGGGAGCGCGGATGAGCACCGTGACCAACACGCAGAAGAAGGCCCCCGCCGGTGAGCGGGTAGCCGACTGGGCCGACGGCCGCCTGGGGATCTACACGCTGGCCAAGGCCAACATGCGGAAGATCTTCCCGGACCACTGGTCCTTCATGCTGGGCGAGGTCTGCCTCTACAGCTTCCTCATCATCATCCTGACGGGCGTCTACCTGACGCTGTTCTTCCACCCGTCGATGAACGAGGTGGAGTACGTCGGACCGTACGTCCCGCTCCAGGGACAGCTGATGTCCGAGGCGTTCAACTCGACCATGCACATCTCCTTCGAGGTGCGCGGTGGTCTGCTGATCCGGCAGATCCACCACTGGGCGGCGCTGATCTTCCTCGCCGGCATGTTCGTGCACATGATGCGCGTGTTCTTCACCGGCGCGTTCCGCAAGCCGCGTGAGATCAACTGGCTGTTCGGCTTCCTGCTGTTCTTCCTGGGCATGTTCACCGGCTTCACCGGTTACTCGCTCCCGGACGACCTGCTCTCCGGCACCGGTGTCCGCTTCATGCAGGGCGCGATCCTGTCCGTGCCGGTCCTCGGCACGTACCTGTCGATGTTCCTGTTCGGCGGCGAGTTCCCCGGCGGCGACTTCGTCGCCCGGTTCTACTCGGCGCACGTGCTGCTGCTGCCCGGCATCATGCTGGGCCTCGTGGTCGCCCACCTCATCCTGGTGTTCGTCCACAAGCACACGCAGTTCGCCGGCCCCGGCCGGACGAACAACAACGTCGTCGGCATGCCGCTGCTGCCCGTGTACATGGCGAAGGCCGGAGGCTTCTTCTTCCTGGTCTTCGGCGTCATCGCGGTCGTCGCGGCGATCGCCTCGATCAACCCGATCTGGGCCATCGGCCCGTACCGCCCGGACCAGGTGTCCACCGGCGCCCAGCCCGACTGGTACATGGGCTTCGCCGAGGGTCTGATCCGTGTCATGCCGGGCTGGGAGATCAACCTGTGGGGCCACACGCTGGTGCTCGGCGTGATGATCCCGCTGGCGATCTTCCCGCTGGTCCTCGCGGCCATCGCGGTCTACCCGTTCATCGAGTCCTGGATCACCGGCGACAAGCGCGAGCACCACATCGCGCAGCGCCCGCGCAACGCTCCGACGCGCACCGCCTTCGGTGTCGCCTGGATCACCGCGTACATGATCATGCTCGTGGGTGGTGGAAACGACCTCTGGGCGACCCACTTCCACCTGTCGCTGAACTCGATCACCTGGTTCGTGCGGATCTTCTTCTTCGCCGGTCCGGTCATCGCGTTCGTCGCCACCAAGCGGATCTGCCTCGGCCTCCAGCGCCGCGACAAGGACAAGGTGCTGCACGGCCGCGAGTCGGGCATCATCAAGCGCCTGCCGCACGGTGAGTTCGTCGAGGTCCACGAGCCGCTCAGCCAGGGCGAGCTGCACCGCCTCACGGCGCACGAGCAGTACGAGGCCGCGGAGCTTCCGCCGGCCGTCGACGAGAACGGCGTGGAGCGCAAGATCGGCCGCATGGAGAAGCTCCGGGTCAAGCTCAACAAGGGCTACTACGGCGACGACAGCCAGATCGCCAAGCCCACGGTCGAGGAGTACAAGGAGATCCAGAGCGGCCACGGCCACCACTGATCACCTGAACACCTGACCTGAGGTCGCCACGGCAAGAGCCCCGTCCATTCGATGGACGGGGCTCTTTGCCGTCCCCGGAGGTCGATAGGGTGGGACCGTATCCGTCACGTGATCACCAGGAGCTGCCATGAGCGCTGCGACCCCCGCTGGAGGACCTACGTCGGCGGGCCGCTCCTGGCCCGTCCTGCTGAACGGTCTGCTCGACGGCAAGGACCTCTCCGCCGACGACACCGCCTGGGCGATGGACCTGATCATGAGCGGCGAGGCGACCGACGCGCAGATCGCCGGATTCATGGTGGCGCTGCGGGCCAAGGGCGAGACCGTCCAGGAGATCACCGGCCTCGTCCGCACCATGTACGCGCACGCCAACACGATCGAGGTGCCCGGCCCCGCCGTCGACATCGTCGGCACCGGCGGCGACGGCGCCAAGACCGTCAACATCTCCACGATGGCCTCGATCGTCGTCGCCGGCACGGGCGCGAAGGTCGTCAAGCACGGCAACCGCGCCGCCTCCTCCGCCTCCGGCTCCTCCGACGTCCTGGAGAAGCTCGGCATCAACCTCCACCTCACCCCGCAGCGGGTCGCCGAGGTCGCCGAGGAAGCCGGCATCACCATCTGCTTCGCCGTGAAGTTCCACCCCTCGCTGCGGCACGTCGCCGCGGCCCGCGGCCAGCTGGGCATCCGGACCACCTTCAACGTCCTGGGTCCGCTGACCAACCCGGCCAAGGTGAAGGCCCAGGCCGTCGGGGTCGCCGACCCGCGCATGGCGCCGATCGTCGCCGGCGTCCTCGCCGAGCGCGGCAACTCCGCCCTGGTCTTCCGCGGCGACGACGGCCTGGACGAGCTGACGACCACCGCCACCTCCCGGGTCTGGGTGGTCCGGGACGGCGGCGTCACCGAGGAGCGCTTCGACCCGCGGGACGTCGGCATCGAGCTCGTCCCCCTGGAGGCCCTGCGCGGCGCCGACGCCTCGTACAACGCCGACGTGGCGCGCCGGCTGCTCGCGGGGGAGACCGGTCCGGTACGGGACGCGGTGCTGCTCAACGCGGCGGCGGCGCTCACCGCCCTGGAGCCCGGCACGGGCACCCTGGCGGAGCAGCTGGGCGCGGGCATCGCGAAGGCGGCCGAGTCGCTCGACTCCGGCGCGGCCCTCCGGTCCCTGGAGCGATGGGTCGCCGCCAGCAACGCGTGACCCGTGTGCCGTACGGCCCCGGTCCACCATGCGGACCGGGGTCTTGCGCTTCGGCGATCATGTGGCAGGATGCTCTACAGGTCACGAGTGACAGCGTTTTGGCCCCGGCTTGCTGTCCGGCAACCCTCCTTCCGTGGCGGGGTGCCCCGGGTGATGACCAGGCCGTAGGCAGCGAGGTCTACGGCAAGCGCGGATCCCTCGAGCACCAGGGGTCCTGGTCAGTCGAGGAGCTTTTTCCGTGAGCAAGCGAATGCGATAGGGCGAGTCCGCCCCTTCTTCACCCTCGGAACAGGGTCCCTTCCGCGTACCCCCATGTCCTCCGAGGCATCACCCGTACCCCGCCGCACCCGGCCGCGTACGGGATTCACCGAAGCCATTCCGCACCGCCCGCCGGGAGACACCGCCATGTCCGCACGCCCGAACACCGCCGTCGAGACCGCTGCCGCCGCCGAGTCCGCCGACCCCTGCTGCGCCGCCCCGCTGCCGGTCCTCGGCCGGGACGTGACCGTCCCGCTCGTCACCGGCGGCGAGGTGACCTACGCGGCGCTCGACTACGCGGCCAGCGCGCCGGCCCTCCAGCGGGTCTGGGACGACGTCGCCGCGTACGCCCCCTACTACGGCAGCGTCCACCGCGGCGCCGGCTACCTCTCCCAGCTCTCCACCGACCTCTTCGAGAACAGCCGCGCCACCGTCGCCGAGTTCCTCGACTGCCGCCCCGACGACCAGGTCGTCTTCACCCGCTCCACCACGGACTCGCTCAACCTGCTCGCCCAGGTCCTCCCGGCCGGCTGCGAGGTCTTCGTCTTCGAGACCGAGCACCACGCCTCGCTGCTGCCGTGGAGGGACGCCCACGTCACCTACCTCGACGCGCCGCGCACCCCGGCCGAGGCCGTCGAGACCCTGGAGCGGGCGCTCGCCGACCGCGATCCGTACGGCCCCGCCCTCGTCTGCGTCACCGGCGCCTCCAACGTCACCGGCGAGCTGTGGCCGGTGCGGGAACTGGCCGCCGCCGCGCACGCGCACGGCGCCCGGATCGTGCTCGACGCCGCCCAGCTCGCCCCCCACCACCCGGTCTCCGTGCGGGAGCTGGACGTGGACTGGGTGGCCTTCTCCGGGCACAAGCTGTACGCGCCCTTCGGCTCCGGCGTCCTCGCCGGCCGCGCCGACTGGCTGCAGGATTCCGAGCCCTACCTCGCGGGCGGTGGAGCGTCCCGCAAGGTGGCCCGTCGGGCCGACGGTGGTGTGGACGTGGAGTGGCACACCACGTCGGCCCGACATGAAGCCGGTTCGCCGAACGTCATCGGCGTCTACTCGATCGCCTCCGCCTGCAAGGCGCTCACCGAGGCCGGCTTCGACTCCCTCGTCGCCCGCGAGCGGCACCTGATCGCGAAGGTCCGCGAGGGCCTGGCCGAGGTGCCCGAGGTGCGCGTGCTCTCGCTCTTCGGCGACGACGCGCCCCGCGTGGGCGTCATCTCCTTCGTCGTGGAGGGCTGGAACAGCTCCCACTTCGCCGCCGCGCTCTCCGCCGAGTACGGCATCGGCGTCCGCGACGGCCTCTTCTGCGCCCACCCGCTGGTCCGCACCCTGCTCGGCAGCGACCCGCAGGACCCGGGCGAGTGCGGCGCGCCCGAGGCGGCCCCGGGGGAGCGCTCGCTCAACGCCATCCGGGTGAGCTTCGGCGCCGGTACGCCGGACGAGCACGTGGAGCGGTTCGTCGGCGCGGTGAAGGAGCTCGTCCGGGACGGCGCGCAGTGGAAGTACCGCACCGAGGACGGCCGCTGCGTCCCCGACCGCGGCTGATCACTCACTCGTACGGGTGAAGGGGGCCTCCCGGACGGGAGGCCCCCTTCAGTCATGCCGGGCGTGCGGTGTCAGGACTCCAGGCCGATGGCGAAGGCCGCCTCCAGGTCGTGCTGGGAGTACGTCCGGAAGGCGACGTGGGTGTCCGTGGCCTCGACGCCGGGGATCTTGCTGATGCGGCCGGGGATCACGTCCGCCAGGTCGTCGTGGCGCGGCACCCGGACCATGGCGATCAGGTCGTACGTGCCGGTGACCGAGAAGACCTCGCTGACGCTGTCGAGCGCGGCGATCGACTCGGCGATCTCGGGGATGCGGTCCACGCTGGTCTTGATGAGCACGATCGCGGTGATCACGGCTGGCTTTCTCCCTCGGTCGCCGCGGCTTGGGCTTTCACTCTATCCCCACCGCGGAAGCGCCCCCAGGCGTAGAGGAAGCCGACCGAGAAGCCCACGACATGGGCCAGATAGGCGACGCCGGGCCCCGCGCCCGCCGCCCGCGCGGCCAGCCACTGCAGCGTGAACCAGAAGATCAGCACGATCCAGGCGGGGAAGCGCAGCGGCAGGAAGAACAGGAAGGGGAAGAGGCTGGTGACGCGGGAGCGCGGGAAGAGGAAGAGGAAGGCCCCGAGCACCGCCGAGATCGCCCCGGAGGCCCCGACCAGGGTCTGCTCGCTGTCGGCGTGCACCACCGCGTACCCGGACAGGGCGACGTAGCCGGTGCCCAGGTAGAAGAGGCAGAACCCGACCGGCCCCATGCGCTCCTCGGCCATCGCCCCGAAGACGTACAGGAAGAGCATGTTGCCGAGCAGATGGAGCCAGCTGCCGTGGACGAAGAGCGCGGTCAGCGGGGTGAGCAGGGCGTGCGGGTCGCCGCTCGTCAGCTCGGCGGGGACCACGCCCCAGCGGCGGAAGTAGGCGCCCTGGGCGGCCAGGAGCTCGTCGCCCGTGCCGTACACCGGATTGAGCCCGGCGACCGGACTGCTCACGAAGAGGAGGCAGCAGGCGGCGATCAGCCCGTACGTCACCATGGGGCCGCCGCGGACGCCCCGCCGGGCACCGAGGACCCCGCCTCGCCAGTCGATCATGGACAGATCATGGCGTACCGGGGCCGAAGTGGACAGAGTGCCTCGCCGTGCCCCGTCCTCCCCGCGAGGCCGTAGGGTTACGGCACCACCCACCGCAGTTCGACGGCGCACCGCGGCTCCCGTACCTGGTACCACGCAACAGGAAGAAGGACGGCACCGATGACGACGGTTCCCCTGCCGACCGACGAGACCCGCTGGCGCTGCACGCTCTGCGGCAACCTGACCCGCTTCGACGTGACCCGCTCCTCCAAGGTCGTGGAGTACGTCCATCTGGACCTCGCCGGAGACCCGACGGTCGAGGAGCGGCAGGTGGTGAGTGAGACCATCGAGTCGGTCCGCTGCCGCTGGTGCAACGCGGTGGACCAGATCGAACTGGTGGACAGGCCGGGCGCCGCCTCCTGAGGGACGGCACGGACGACATAGGGGTGACGGATCGTGGAGCAGCCCGCGCACGGTGGTGAGCCGGCCGGCGCGGCAGGTGACGCTGCCGAGACGCTCGACCACCCATTGCCGGAAGGCGTACGGCGACGGGTCGTCGCGCTGGTCGCGGACGCCTTCGGCGGGCTCACCGTCGCGGAGCTGCCCGCGCCCCTGAGGCAGTACGCCCGCTTCACCGCGAGCCGGCGGGCCAAGTTCGCCGGCAACGCGATGGCCGCCGCGCTCGACGCCGACCCGCTCTTCCGTCAGCGCATCGGCGAACGGTTCAAGCAGGGCCAGCCCGAGCTGGCCGGAGCCGTGGAGACCGGCACCCTGCCCGCGGCCGCCGACCCCGTCGACGTGGCGGCGGCCGCCTATGTGCTGCGCCCGCCCGGCTGGGTCAAGCTCGTCGCCGCCGCCGGCGAGGAGGCCCAGCGGGCCGACGCCGAGCGGGCCGACGAGGCCGGCCGGCGTGAGCTGGAGCGGCTGCGCGAGGAGCTCGCCGTGGCCCGGGACCGCTCCCGGGGCGAGACCGAGCAGCTGCGGCACGACCTGGACGCCGCCCGCAGGGAAGCGGAATCGCTTCACCGCAAGCTGCGCAGCGCCCAGAGCGACGTCAAGCGCGGCGAGGCCGCGCTGCGCAAGGCGCAGGGCGAGATCGAGGCCGTGCGGGCCGAGTCGGCGGCGCAGGTCTCGGCCGCCGAGAGCGAGACGCGGCGACTCAGGGCGCGGCTCGGCGAGGTCGAGGCCGCCCTGGAGGCGAGCCGCAGGACCGCCCGCGAGGGCCGCTCGGTGGAGGACATGCGGTTGCGGCTGCTGCTCGACACGGTCCTCGACGCGGCCCAGGGGCTGCGCCGCGAACTCGCGCTGCCGCCCGTCTCGGTGCACCCGGCGGACACCGTGGACGCGGTGGAGCCGGGTCGGATGTCCCCGAAGGACATCGCGGCGCGGGCGCTCTCCGAGACGGATCCGGCGCTGCTCGACCAGCTGCTCGCGCTGCCGCAGGCGCACCTGGTCGTCGACGGCTACAACGTCACCAAGACCGGCTATCCGACGATGCCGCTGGAGAAGCAGCGGCTGCGGCTGCTCGGCGGGCTCTCGGCGCTCGCGGCCCGCTCGGGGGCCGAGGTCACCTGTGTCTTCGACGGGGCGGAGCTGGCGGCCCCGGTGCTGCTCGCGCCGCCGCGCGGCGTGCGGGTGCTGTTCTCCAAGCCCGGTGTCACGGCGGACGAGTTGATCCGGCAGCTGGTCCGGGCGGAGCCGCCGGGGCGGCCGGTCGTGGTGGTCTCCACCGACCGCGAGGTCGCCGACGGCGTCGCGAAGGCGGGGGCGCGGCCGGTGACGTCCGCCTTGTTGCTCAAGCGGCTTTCGCGCATCTCGTAACACATCGCAACTCCTGAGGGTTATGCCCGAATTCTGGATGGCGCACCGTCAAGTACCCATCACTGGCCGTGTGATGTATGTAAATAAAGTGGTGCGTGGGCGAGATTTTTGCCAGCGGGATTTGAACTGATCACAACTTGGTCACTAGGGTCGGGCTTCGAACCTTCGCGCGGTTGATCACCCATCCGGGGTGGCAGCGGAGGAACCGCCTGCCCCTGACCGGTTGGGCGGCTCGAGGAAGAAGGAGCTCGCCTTCGTGGCGTCCCACCGTCGACCCAAGCAGCCGAGCCGTACCCGTGTGACCGTGTTCACCGCGGCAGCGGCCGCCGCCGTCGCGCTCTCCGCCCAGTCCGGAGCACAGGCGGCCCCCGCAAAGCCCAAGATCGACGAGGTCAAGTCGAAGGTCGACAAGCTGAACCACGAGGCCGAGGAGGCCACGGAGCAGTACAACCTCGCCGAGGAGCGGCGGGGCAAGCTGCAGAAGGAGATCAGCAACCTCCAGGACAAGGTGGCCCGCGGCCAGGAGGAGCTCAACACCCTGCGCGACCAGATCGGTTCGGTCGCCAGCGCCCAGTACCGCTCCGGCGGCATCGACCCGGCGCTCCAGCTCTTCCTCTCCGCCGACCCGGACACCTACCTCGACAAGGCGTCCGCGATCGACCAGCTGAGCGCCCAGCAGGCCGACGTGCTCACCTCGATCCAGGCCAAGCAGCGCACGCTGGCCCAGGAGCGGGCCGAGGCCACCTCGAAGCTGGCCGACCTCGAGGACGTCCGCAAGACCCTCGGCGAGAAGAAGAAGAAGTTCCAGGGCAAGCTGGCCGAGGCCCGCAAGCTCCTCAACACCCTCACCGCCGAAGAGCGCGCCCGGGTGCAGCAGCAGGAGCAGCGCGCCAGCCGCGCCGCCGGCGAGCGCGTCGACCTGGGCAACGAGGTCCCGGCCTCGCAGCGCGGCGCCGCCGCCCTCTCCGCCGCGGCCACCCAGATCGGCAAGCCGTACGCCTCGGGCAT
Source organism: Streptomyces sp. TLI_105 (assembly GCF_900105415.1). Classification (GTDB taxonomy): domain Bacteria; phylum Actinomycetota; class Actinomycetes; order Streptomycetales; family Streptomycetaceae; genus Streptomyces. Next base: position 5,986,945 of record NZ_FNSM01000001.1, read on the forward strand.
GGAAGGCCCCAACTCGTACGACTGCTCGGGTCTGACCCAGTGGGCCTACGGCCAGGCCGGCGTCGACCTCAGCCGCACCACGTACACCCAGCAGAACGACGGCGTGAAGATCGGCCGCAGCCAGCTCAAGCCGGGCGACCTGGTCTTCTTCAACGGCCTGTCGCACGTGGGCCTGTACGCGGGCAACAACACGGTCCTGCACGCCCCCTACACGGGCGCCTACGTCCGCTACGAGTCCATGAACACCATCGGCTCGTTCATGTTCGGCGTCCGCGTCGGCTGACCCGCCGCGACCCGCTCCGGCGTGCCGCCCGAACGGGTGGTTCGCCGCGACGCGCACTGACCTGACGCCCCGCCGGTGACCTGTGTTCTCCGGCGGGGCGTCACTTTGTGTGCCCGGCGCCTTCGTTGGACGAGGACTGATCACCGGCTACTGTCTGCCGCGCCAGTCTGCGTCGAGCCGAACGGAGCGCGAATTCGTGGCGTCCCACCGCCGACCCGTGAGGGTCACCGTCCTCACCGCCGCCGCCGCGGCCACCGCGGCGGCGTCCCTCGGGGCCGTCCCCGCGAGCGCCGACCCCGGGCCCACGCCCGCGGCCACCCGCGCCACGGTCGACCGCCTCTTCGAGGAGGCCGAGAAGGCCACCGAGGGCTACAACCGGGCGGACGAGAAGGCGGACGCGCTGCGCCGGACGGTCTCCCAGGCGCAGGACGGCCTCGCCCGCGGCCAGGAACGCATCAACCGCATGCGGGGCGCGCTCGGTTCGGTCGCCGGGGCCCAGTACCGCTCCGGCGGCATCGACCCCGCCCTCGCCCTGCTGCTCTCCTCCGACCCGGACACCTACCTGGACCGGGCCTCCGCCCTGGACCGGGTCACCGCCCGCCAGGGCGCCGCGCTCGCCGAACTCCGGCGCGAGCAGCGCCGCCTGAGCCAGCAGCGGACCGAGGCCCGCGCGGTCCTCGCCGAACTGGAGCGCAGCCGGGACGAGGTCGCCCGCCACAAGCGCACCGTCGAGAAGAAGCTGGCCGAGGCCCGCCGGGTGCTCGCCTCCCTCACCGTCGAGCAGCGCGCCGACTACGACCGCGCCTCCCGCACCGGGGAGCGCGCCGGGGACCCGGCCGAGGGTCCCGCCGCGGAGCTGCCGCCGCTCGCCGACCTCGGCCCCTCGCGGGCCGCCGCCGCGGTGATCGCCGCCCGCAGCGCGATCGGCAAGCCCTACGTGTGGGGGGCGACCGGCCCCTCGGCCTTCGACTGCTCGGGCCTGATGGTCTGGTCGTACCGGCAGGCCGGGATCAGCCTGCCGCGCACCTCCTCGGCGCAGCGGTACGCGGGCCGGCAGGTGCCGCTCTCGCAGGCGCAGCCGGGCGACCTCGTCACGTACCGCGGCGACGCCAGCCATGTGGCGATCTACGCCGGCAACGGCCAGGTCATCCACGCCCCGTACCCGGGAGCGCGCGTCCGCTACGACCCGGTGAACATGATGTCGCACGTGACCGTCACCCGGGTCTGAGAACCGCCCCCCTCCCCGGCTGCGTACGATCGGGGGCGTGGCGGGACGGCGGAGCACAGTGGCGCGCGGCGCGGCGGCGGGGCTGCTGGCCGCGGTGCTCGCCCTCGCCGGGTGCGCGGCCCCCGAGCCGGCCGGACCGGCGACCGGGGAGATCCAGGGCCTGCTCGACCGGCACGCGCGGGCGCTGCTCGACCGCGACGAGGCCGGCTACCTGGCGGCCCTCGACCCCGCGCTCGCGCCGGCCGCGCGCACCGAGTTCGACCGGCTCGCGAGGATCCCGCTGGGCGGCTGGACGTACCGGGTCACCGACCTCGACCGGACCGGCGAGGGCCGGGCCACCGCCAGGGCCGAGCTCGGCTACCGGATCAAGGGCTACGACTCCGGGCCCGCCACCACCGAGCGGGTCCTCGACCTCGCCGCGCGGGACGGCCGCTGGTACGTGACCGGGGACCGCGCCGCCGACGGCGCCCCGCAGCAGCTGTGGCAGCAGGGCGAGGTCACGACCGTGACCGGCCGGCGCAGCCTCGTCCTGGGCGTGGGGCAGAGCCGGGAGCGGCTGCGGGAGATCGCGGCGGCGGCGGACCGGGCGGTGCCCGCGGTCGGGGACGCCTGGCGCGGGAACTGGGCGGGCCGGGTCGTGGTCCTCGTCCCCGCCTCGATCGAGGCGATGGGCCGGCTCCTCGGCGGGCCTGCCGCCTCCTACCGGGGCATCGCGGCCGTCACGACCGGCCGGGCGGGCGGCGGTCCCACGGCACCCGCGGACCGGGTGATCGTGAACCCGGACGCGTACGCGGTGCTCGGCGCGTTCGGCCGGCAGATGGTCCTCACCCACGAGACCACCCATGTGGCGACCCGCGTCCAGACCACCACGGCCACCCCGGTCTGGCTCTCCGAGGGCTTCGCCGACTGGGTCGCCTACCGGGGCACCGACCGCACCGCCGCCCAGGCCGCCCCCGAGCTGCGCCGCGCGGTCCGGGCCGGCGAGCTCCCGGCGGAGCTCCCGGACGACGGGGCCTTCACCTTCGGCGGCGACGCGGAGGCGATGGCCCGGGCCTACGAGGGCGGGTGGCTGGCCTGCGAGCTGATCGCGGACCGCTGGGGCGAGGAGAAGCTGACCGCTTTCTACCGGGCGGTGGGTGCGCACCCGGCCCGGGAGGGCGCGGTGGAGAAGGCGCTCCGGGAGGTCCTGGACACCACGCCGGAGGATTTCACCGCCGACTGGCGCGCGTACCTGACCGAACGGCTGGGCTAGGGCCTGTCCGGCTCTCCAGCAGGTCGAGGGTCTCCGCCAGCCAGGCCTTCTCCTCGGTGCCCGTCGCGCGGGCGATCCGCAGCATCCCCTGCCGGAAGAGGTCGGGCTCCCGCTCGACGCTGACCGCGGTCCCGTCCTCGTAGAAGAAGCTGGCCGGGGTGAGCAGGAACTCCTGGCGGCGGCGGAGGACGGCCGCCTGGTCCGCCCGGTCGGGGAGGTGCCCGAGGAAGGCGAGCAGGGTGAACCAGCGCTGGCCGTCGGTGATCTCGGCGTCCTTGGGCGCGCGCAGCCGGGCGAGGAGCTCCAGGCGGCCCTCGGGGGTGAGCGAGAGCGTCCGACGCGGGGCCGCGCTCGCGCCCGGCTCCGTACGGCTGTCGACCAGGCCGTTCTTCACCAGGCGGGTGATGGCGGGGTAGAGGGCGCCGTCGCTGACCGGGCGGACGTGGCCGCTCAGGCCCTGGATGCGTTCCTTCAGCTCGTAGCCGTGCAGCGGCTTCTCGTACAGGAAGCCCAGGATCGACAGCTCCAGCACCGGGCACCTCTCCTTCACGCTTGATCAGGGACCGCTGGGTCGGGACCGCTTGTCGGGGGACCGCTTCTCATGCTACCTCTTTTCGATGTGCCTCTATTCGAGGTACATCGGAAAGAGGGGGGATCCTTTCGCATGTCCGCACACCGCCGCACGCTCGTCCGGCTCGCCCGCCCGGTCTATCTCGAACTCCTCGCCGGAGTCGCCGCCGGCATCATCAACATGGTCTGGGTCGCCCGCCTCGGCGGGGACGCCGTCGCCGCCGTCGCCCTCGCCGGAAACGTCGAGAACCTCCTCCTCGGCGTCGTCCTCATGGCCGGCTCCGGCACCACCGTCCTCGTCGCCCGCGCCCGCGGCGCCGACGACCCCGGCGCCGTCCGCGCCGCCGTCCGCGGCGGCACCGCCCTCTGCGCCCTCCTCGTGCCGCCCGTCGCCCTCGGCGGATACCTGCTGCGCGATCCGCTCGCCGCCCTCCTGCTCGGCGGTTCGGACCACCCCGCCCACGCCCTGGCCACCGCCTACTTCGCGATCTCGCTCCCCGGCACGGCCGTCTTCTTCGCCACGAACGTGCTCGACGGGATCCTCAAGGGCGCCGGCGACACCCGCACCCCCATGCGGCTCGCCTTCCTCGCCAACGGGCTGATCCTCGTCCTCGACCCGCTGCTCATCCACGCGTACGGGGTGCCGGGCGCCGCCCTCGCCACCGTCACCGGCCGGAGCGTCGCCCTCGCCGCGGGTCTCGTCGCCCTGCGCCGCGAGCCGCTCCTCAAGGCCGCGCGGGCGGTCCGGGCGGCCCTGCCCACGGCCGCCGCGCTGCGCCGCACCGCCGCCACCGGCCTGCCCATGGCCGTCGACTTCGTGGTCCGGATGGCCGGAGCCCTCGTGCTCGTCTCCGTCGTCGCCCGGCTCGGCGTCACCGAGATCGCCGCCTACGGCATCGCCACCAAGGCCATGTACGTGGCGACCATGGCCTTCTACTCCGTCCGGCAGGCCGCCGCCATCCACAGCGCCCGCCTCCTCGGCTCGGGCCTGGACGAGCGCCGGGCCGTCGGCCGGCAGGCCCTCCTCCTCGGCGGGGCCCTCGGCGCGGGCGCCGCCGGGCTGCTCCTCCTCGGCGCGGGACCCGTCATGCGGGTCTTCGGCGCCGAGCCCGAGGTGGCGGCGGCGGGCGCGCTCTTCCTGCGCTGCCTCGGCCCCTACCTGCTGCTCATGGCCGGGTACATCGCGCTCGCCGGCGTCTTCGAGGGCACCGGGGCGAGCCCGTACCTCGCCCGGATCACCGTCGCGGGCGTCCTCGTCCAGCTTCCGCTCGCGTACGCCCTCTCAGGCGCCGGCCTTCCGGGGATCTGCCTGGCGATGGCCCTGGCCATGGGAGCCCAGTGCGCGGCCCTCGGCCTGCTGCACCGCCGCACCCTCGCCGTCCCCCGGGAGTCTCAGCGCGAGCCGGACAGGGCCTTCTCGCGTTCCGGCTGAGTCGCCTGGGCGGGGATCCTCCCGCCGACGGCCGCCGCGAGACGCGGCTCCGTCACCGTGTGCCGCCACAGGATCCGGCAGGCGATGACGGTGGCGGCGATCAGCAGACCGTTCCGGGAGAACAGCACCGCCATGCCCAGCGGATCGCTCCGCGTCACGTGCGAGAACCACACCGGGAACTCGAACTGGGTCACCGCCGTCGCCCAGAGCACCAGGTGCGCGGGCCGCCGCATCCGGCTCGACCGGTAGGCGAGGCACACCGCGGCCAGACCGACCAGCCACAGCATGTACTGGGGGGAGAGCACCCGGCTCGTCGTCGTGAACAGCAGCACCGCGACGAAGGCCGCGTCCGCCACCGTCGACGAGGTGAAGTGCCGCGCCCGCAGCCGCCACACGAGCAGCCAGCCGAAGGCGGCGATCGTGAGGACCAGCGCGGCCGTCGAGACCGTGGACACGTACGGGCCGAGGAACTCGATCGAGCCGTAGTTCATCCGCGCCTCGCCGTTCCAGCCGAAGTGCCGGACGACGTGGAAGACCATCGCGCCCAGCGACTCGACCTCGGTGCCCCGGTCGCGCTGGAAGCCGAGGAAGGCCAGCGACCCCGGCATCCACACCGCGCAGAACGCGAGGACCGCGGCCCCCGCACCCACCGCCGCCGGCCAGGAGCGGAGCGTCGCCCGCCCCTTCGGGGTGCCGGCGAGCAGCAGCACCGGCCACACCTTCAGGACCGCGCCGAAACCGGCCAGCGCGCCGAGCACGCGCGGGCTGCGGCCCGCCGCGAGCAGCCCCGCCACCGCGACGGCGGTGACCATCACGTCGTACCGGGCGTACGCCGTCGGGCCGAGCAGCAGGACGCCCGCGAGCCAGAACCAGGCACCCCGGAGCGAACGGCCGGAGCGGCGGCCCGTGTGGAGGAGCAGCCCGAAGACGAGCGCGTCGCAGAGGAAGGCGAGGACGAAGAAGGCGGACGCGTAGCCGAGGAACGGCAGCAGGGCGGGGGAGAGGATCGCGAACGCGGCGGCCGGCGGGTACTGCCAGGTGATGTCGTCCAGCGGGTACGTGCCCGTCCGCAGGACCTCGTACCAGCCCTGGTAGATGTTCGAGACGTCGAAGGTGATGTCCGGTCCGGGGATCACCACGACCTTGAAGACGCACAGCAGCAGAAGGACCCGGGACAGGCCCCAGAGACCGAGCGGAAGCCGCAGATCCGTGCGTGAACCGTTCCCCGCCCCACCCGTCGTCACTGTCGCGTCCTTCTCCTGTCGGCCCGCGGTGGCGGGGAGCGGTCGTGGTCCTGTCGGCCCGCGGTGGCGGGGCAGGTGTGTTGCCGGGTGGTACGGGCGATCGCGTACTGTCGGCCACGATGCACAAGACCCTGATCGTAACCAACGACTTCCCGCCGCGTCCCGGCGGAATCCAGGCCTTCCTGCACAACATGGCACTCCGCCTGGACCCCGACCGGATCGTGGTCTACGCCTCCACGTGGAAGCGCAGCCGCGAGGGGATCGAGGCGACGGCCGCGTTCGACGCCGAACAGCCTTTCACGGTCGTACGGGATCGCACCACCATGCTGCTGCCGACTCCTCGGGTCACCGCCCGCGCCACCGCGCTGCTGCGCGAGCACGGCTGCGAGTCCGTGTGGTTCGGCGCGGCCGCGCCGCTCGGCCTGATGGCCCCCGCGCTGCGCCGGGCCGGCGCCCGCCGGCTCGTCGCCACCACCCACGGGCACGAGGCCGGCTGGGCCCAGCTCCCCGCCGCCCGGCAGCTCCTGCGCCGCATCGGCGAGGGCACGGACACGATCACCTACCTCGGCGAGTACACCCGCTCCCGGATCGCGAGCGCCCTCACCCCGGCCGCAGCCGGCCGCATGGTCCAGCTCCCGCCCGGCGTCGACGAGAAGACCTTCCACCCCGACTCGGGCGGCGACGAGGTCCGCGCCCGCCTCGGGCTCAGCGACCGCCCCGTCGTCGTCTGCGTCTCCCGGCTGGTCCCCCGCAAGGGCCAGGACACCCTGATCCGGGCCATGCCCGCGATCCTCCGCCGGGTCCCCGACGCCGTCCTCCTGATCGTCGGCGGCGGACCGTACGAGAAGGACCTGCACCGCCTCGCCGCCGAGACCGGCGTGGCCGGCTCCGTACGCTTCACCGGCGCCGTGCCCTGGTCCGAGCTGCCCGCCCACTACGGCGCAGGCGACGTCTTCGCCATGCCCTGCCGCACCCGGCGCGGCGGCCTCGACGTCGAGGGCCTCGGCATCGTCTACCTGGAGGCCTCCGCCACCGGCCTCCCCGTCGTCGCCGGCGACTCCGGCGGCGCCCCCGACGCCGTCCTCGACGGCGAGACCGGCTGGGTCGTCCGCGGCGAGTCCGCCGAGGAGACCGCCGACCGCGTCGCCACCCTCCTCCTCGATTCCGAGCTCCGCGCCCGCATGGGCGAGCGGGGCAGGGCCTGGGTGGAGGAGCGCTGGCGCTGGGACCTGCTGGCGGAGCGGCTGCGCGAGCTGCTGTAGGGACGACGCAGGCAGTACGCGGGGAGTGCGAAGGGGCCCGGGGCGATGTGATCGCCCCGGGCCCCTCCCCGTATCCGCTCCTACTTGCCGTAGATCGCCTCGATCTCGTCCGCGAAGTCCTTCGCCACCACGTTCCGCTTCAGCTTCAGGGACGGGGTGATGTGGCCCGCCTCCTCGGTGAACTGGGCCGGGAGGATGCGGAACTTGCGGACCGACTCCGCCTTGGAGACCGCGGCGTTGCCGTCGTCGATCGCCCGCTGGACCTCGGCGATCAGCTCCGCGTCCTCCCGCAGGGACGCCGCCGTCGAACCGGCCGGCTTGCCGTGCTCGCTCGCCCAGCGGCCCAGGAACTCCTCGTCGATCGTGACCAGCGCGCCCACGAACGGACGCCCGTCGCCGACCACCATGCACTCCGCGACCAGCGCGTGCGCCCGGATCCGGTCCTCGATGACCGCCGGGGCGACGTTCTTGCCGCCCGCCGTCACCAGGATCTCCTTCTTGCGGCCGGTGATCGCGAGGTAGCCGTCCTCGTCGAGCGTGCCGATGTCACCCGTGTGGAACCAGCCGTCCGCCAGCGCCTCGGCCGTCGCCGTCGGGTTGTTCCAGTACTCCGTGAAGATGTGCTCGCCGTGCAGCAGCACCTCGCCGTCGTCGGCGATCCGCACCACCGAGCCCGGCAGCGGCTGGCCGACCGTGCCGATCTTCTGCCGGTCCCACGGGTTGAACGCGGTCGCCGCGCACGACTCCGTCAGGCCGTAGCCCTCCAGGACCGTGAAGCCGATGCCCCGGAAGAAGTGGCCGAGCCGCTCGCCCAGCGGCGCACCGCCCGAGATCGCGTACTCGCCGCGACCGCCGAGCACCGCCCGCAGCTTGCTGAAGACCAGCTTGTCGAAGACCTTGTGCTTCAGCCTGAGCCCGAAGGACGGGCCCTGCGGGGTGCCGAGGGCCCGGCTATACGCGATGGCCGTGTGCGCGGCCTTGTCGAAGATCTTGCCCTTGCCGTCGGCCTGCGCCTTCGCCCGCGCCGAGTTGTAGACCTTCTCGAAGACGCGCGGCACGCCCAGGATCAGCGTCGGACGGAACGAGGCCAGCTCGTCCGTGAGGTTCTTGATGTCCGGGACACAGCCCAGCCGGATCGGCGCCATCACGGACGCGACCTCGACGAGCCGCCCGAAGACGTGCGCGGCCGGCAGGAACAGCAGCACCGAGCACTCGCCCGTACGGAAGAGGGGCTTCAGCCGCTCCACCACGTTGCCGCACTCGGCGAAGAAGGCCCGGTGGGTCAGGACGCAGCCCTTGGGGCGGCCCGTCGTGCCCGAGGTGTAGACGATCGTCGCCGGGTCGTCCGCGTGCGCCGTCGACATGCGCTCGTCGAGCAGCTCGTCGGAGACGTCCGCGCCGATGGCCGTGAGCTGCGCGACCGCGCCGTCCTCGATCTGCCGGACGCCCTTGAGCTCCGGGAGCCGGTCCCGCACGGACTCCACCGAGGCCTGGTGCGCCGGGCTCTCGACGAGCACCAGGGTCGCGCCCGAGTCGCCCAGGATCCACTGGATCTGCTCCGGCGAGCTCGTCTCGTACACCGGCACGGTCACCGCGCCCGCGCTCCAGATCGCGAAGTCGAGGAGCACCCACTCGTAGCGCGTGCGGGAGAGCAGCGCGACCCGGTCGCCCGGCTCCACGCCGGAGGCGATCAGCCCCTTGGCGACCCCGCGGACCTCGGCGAGGAACTGGGTGGCGGTGACGTCCGTCCAGACGCCGTCGACCTTGCGCCCCATCACGGCGACGTCTGGGTGCTGGGAGGCGTTGCGGCGGATGAGATCCGTCAGGTTGCCGTCCGTGGGGACCTCGTACAGGGCCGGAAGGCTGAACTCGCGCAAGACTGCTGCTCCTCATCGGGCGCCGGCGCCACGGCTCTGTGTGATGCACCGGTGAAGTCCATGATCGGGCAGGTGCTCAGTGGGGGTGAGCACGACTGGACTGCCCGGACGTTACTCGTCGGTACACGGTTCCCGATAGGGGGTCCCGGCCAGATGTTCCGTGCGTCACACCGGTATGACGGTGCTCTGCGCACAGTAATCCACAGGTTTCACGACTCCCAAGTAACCGCAGGTGACACCCCCTAAGGTGGGCTCATGCGAGTCCATGTGGTCAGTGACGTACACGGCAACGCCGGCGATCTCGCCAGGGCGGGAGAGGGTGCCGACGCCCTCATATGTCTCGGTGACCTGGTCCTCTTCCTCGACTACGCCGACCACAGCCGGGGGATCTTCCCCGACCTCTTCGGCGCCGAGAACGCCGACCGGCTCGTCGAGCTCCGCACCGCCCGCCGCTTCGACGAGGCCCGCGACCTCGGACGCCGTCTCTGGGCCGGACTCGACGTCGACCGCGACACCGCCATCGAGGCCGCCGTCCGCCGCCAGTACGCCGAACTCTTCGCCGCCTTCCCCACGCCGACGTACGCCACGTACGGGAACGTCGACATCCCCCGGCTCTGGGCGGACTTCGCCGGGCCGGGGACGACGGTCCTCGACGGCGAGCGGATCGAGCTCGGCGGCCTCGTCTTCGGCTTCGTCGGCGGCGGGCTGCGCACGCCCATGCGCACCCCGTACGAGATCTCCGACGAGGAGTACGCGGCCAAGGTCGAGGCCCTCGGCGACGTCGACGTCCTCTGCTCCCACATCCCGCCCGACGTGCCGGAGCTGACGTACGACACGGTGGCCCGCCGCTTCGAACGCGGCAGCCGGGCCCTGCTCGACGCCCTCCACCGCGTCCGCCCCCGCTACGCCCTCTTCGGCCACGTCCACCAGCCGCTGGCCCGGCGCATGCGGATCGGCTCCACCGAGTGCGTGAACGTCGGCCACTTCGCCTCGACCGGGAAGCCCTTCGCCCTGGAGTGGTGACGGCGCGGGCACGGGGGCGCGATAGCCTTCCGTCGGCACGCCTGTGCCCCTTTCGCTTCCGCCGGACCGCACAGTGGAGGAGCCACCGCGATGGCCGAACACACCAGCTCGAGCATCACCATCGAGGCGGCGCCGGCCGACGTCATGGGCGTGATCGCCGACTTCGCCCGCTACCCCGAATGGACCGGCGAGGTGAAGGAGGCCCAGGTCCTGGAGGCCGACGACGCCGGGCGCGCTTCGAAGGTCCGCCTCCTCCTCGACGCGGGCGCCATCAGGGACGACCACACCCTCGCGTACACCTGGACCGGGGACAACGAGGTCAGCTGGACCCTCGTCAAGTCCCAGATGCTCCGCTCCCTCGACGGCTCCTACCTCCTGAAGCCGCTCGGCGGCGACCGCACCGAGGTGACGTACCAGCTGACGGTCGACGTCAAGATCCCCATGCTCGGCATGATCAAGCGCAAGGCGGAGAAGGTCATCATCGACCGGGCACTGGACGGCCTGAAGAAGCGCGTCGAATCGGGCGCGTAGCGCCTGCCTTCCGGCCCCGCCCCCGCGGGGTCGCGCCGGCACCTGACACCCTCGCGGGGCGGTGCCCCCGCTGTGTGGGCGCCCGCCCGCGGGGCGGTTCCCCCGCCCGTGTGGGCGCGCGTCCGCCTGCGCGGTGCCCCTCCCGCTACCCGCCGTGTGGGCAATCGTCCCGCTGGGGCGAGGGGGTCCCCCCTGCTCGAGCGAAGCCGAGAGCTTGGGGGAGGGTGGGCACACGGGACGGCGCCCTTCAGCGGCGCCTCCGCGTTCCGCGCCGTGGCCCGCACCACGCGTGCGCCGTACCTGTCGGTGCGGGTTCGGGCGCGGGAGCCTCTGGCGCCGGCAAGGGCGCCGTTCCGTTGTGCCCACCCTCCCCCAAGCTCTCGGCTTCGCTCGAGCAGGGGGGACCCCCTCGCCCCAGCGGAACGATTGCCCACAACGGGGGTGCAGGGCGCCAGCCCGGCGGAACGATTGCCCGCAACGGGGGCGGGTGGGCGCCGGCCCGGCGGAACGGCTGCCCGCAACGGGGGGCGTCACGCGGGGCCGGTAACGTTCCGCGGCATGCGGATCATCCTTGTCACCGGCCCCGGCGGCGCCGGACGCACCACCCTCGCCGCCGCCACCGCCCTCGCCGAGGCGCGGGCCGGCCGCCGGGTCCTGCTCGTCTCCGAGGACGCGGAACCGATCGAGGGCCTCCGGACCCTCCGCCCCGACCCCGGCGCCGACTTCCGCCGGGAGTTCCTCGCCCTCCAGGCCCGTTCCTCCGCAGCCCTCGACCTGCTCGGCGCCGCGCCCTTCGAGGACGCCGAGCTGACCGAGCTCCCCGGCAGCCGCCCGTTCGCCCTGCTGCGGGCCCTGCGCGACGCCGCCGCCGGCGACCACGACCTCGCGGTCGTCGACCTGCCCCCGCTCGACGAGGCCCTCGCCCTCCTCGCTCTGCCCGCGCAGCTCCGCCGCTATCTGCGCCGCCTGCTGCCGCCGGAGCGCCAGGCCGCCCGCGCCCTGCGCCCGATGCTCGCCCAGCTCGCTGGCGTCCCCATGCCCGCGCAGTGGCTGTTCGAGACGACCGCCCGCTGGGAGGCCGAGCTCGCCGCCGCCCAGGCCGTCGTCGAGGCCCCCGCCACCACCGTCCGCCTCGTCCTCGAACCGGGCCCCGCCGCCGCCCGCGCCCTGCGCACCGCCCGGCTCGGCCTCGCCGTCCAGCGCCTCGCCCTCGACGCCGTCGTCGCGAACCGGATCCTTCCGGCCGGCTCCGAGGACCCGTGGCTGGCCGGGCTCACCGCCGAACAGCACCGGCACCTCGCGGAGCTCCGTACCGCCACCGACGGGCTGTACGAGCTCCCGCACCTGGGCCGCGCCCCGCGCGGAGCCGAGGACCTGGTCCTCCTCGCGCCCGTCCGGCCCGAGCCGGTCCCCGCCCCCGTACCGGAGTGGACCGTCGAGGACCGGCGCGACGAGGACGGTGTCCTCGTCTGGCACATCCCCCTGCCGGGGGCCGTCAAGGAGGAGCTCTCGCTCGTCCGTCGCGGCGACGAACTGCTCCTGACCGTCGGCGCGTTCCGCCGCGGCGTCCCGCTGCCGGGCGCCCTGCGCCGCTGCACGGTCACCGGCGCCGGACTCGTCGAGGGGGACCTCCGGGTGCGCTTCACACCCGACCCCGGGCTCTGGCCCCGCACCCCCTGAGGCGGCGTGTACCGTCGAAGTACGCAGCCACTGAGGAGTACGCCATGAGCGATTCGGATGCCTGGGCCAAGGCCTGTGCCGAGGACCTGGAGGCGGAGAAGGCCCGCCGCCGGGCGCAGCGCGCGGCCGAGCCCGGTTCGCCCGCGGAGGAGTTCCGCAGGCTCTTCGAGGCCGTGGCCGACAAGGTCTCCGGCGGCCTCGGGAACCCGCTCCTCGGCGGCCGGGCCGCGCAGACCGCCGCGCAGACCGTGCAGCAGCTCGTCAACCAGGCGAAGGCCGCCGTCGAGCCCGTCATCGAGCGCAACCCGCAGGTCTTCGACCACCTCGCCGCCGCCGGCAGCGAGCTGCTCGCCGCCTACCGCTCCGCCGTCGAGGGCCACGAGAGCCGCTGGACCCGCGGCGGTGCCGTACCCGAGGACGACCCGCGCCGGGAGGCGGACCCGGACGTCCCCCGCAAGGACGACGAGGGGCCCGGAACCGGCCAGCACATCGACCTCGACTGATCGGTGGGGCACCTCCCCTCGGGTACGGTGGGCCTTAGCGGGGCTCGACCGAAAACTGAGGGACACATGGGACTCACCATCGGCGTCGACATCGGCGGCACGAAGATCGCGGCCGGCGTGGTCGACGAGGAGGGCAACATCCTCGACACGCACACCGTGCCCACCCCGCCGACCCCCGAAGGCATCGTCGACGCCATCTGCGCCGCCGTGTCCGAGGCCGGCAAGGGCCACTCGATCGAGGCCGTCGGCATCGGAGCCGCGGGCTACGTCGACGACAAGCGTGCCACCGTCCTCTTCGCGCCGAACATCGACTGGCGGCACGAGCCGCTCAAGGACAAGGTCGAGCAGCGGGTCGGTCTGCCCGTCGTCGTCGAGAACGACGCCAACGCGGCGGCCTGGGGCGAGTACCGCTTCGGCGCCGGCCAGGGTCACGAGGACGTCATCTGCATCACCCTCGGCACCGGCCTCGGCGGCGGCATCATCATCGGCAACAAGCTGCGCCGCGGACGCTTCGGCGTGGCCGCCGAGTTCGGCCACATCCGGGTCGTCCCGGACGGTCTGCTGTGCGGCTGCGGCAGCCAGGGCTGCTGGGAGCAGTACGCCTCCGGGCGCGCGCTCGTCCGGTACGCCAAGCAGCGCGCCGCCGCCACCCCCGAGAACGCCACGGTGCTCCTCGGACTCGGCGACGGCACCCCCGAGGGCATCGAGGGCAAGCACGTCAGCGAGGCCGCCCGGGCGGGCGACAAGGTCGCCATCGACTCCTTCCGCGAGCTGGCCCGCTGGGCGGGCGCCGGTCTCGCCGACCTGGCCTCGCTCTTCGACCCGTCCGCGTTCATCGTCGGCGGCGGCGTCTCCGACGAGGGTGAGCTGGTCCTCGACCCGATCCGCAAGTCCTTCCGGCGCTGGCTGATCGGCGGCCGGTACCGTCCGCACGCGCAGGTCCTCGCGGCCCAGCTCGGCAACAAGGCCGGCCTGGTCGGCGCCGCGGACCTGGCCCGCCAGGGCTGACCCCTCGTACGGAGCCATACGACGACCGCCCGTCGCGTCCCCAGGGACACGACGGGCGGTCGTCGTATGTTGGCCGTCATGGCGATCAGTGAGCTGCCCAACTCCCGCACCGAGAGCGACGGTTCGGCCGTCCTCCGGGTCCTGAGCTACAACGTCCGCTCGATGCGCGACGACGAGGACGCCCTCGCCCGGGTGATCCGCGCCTGCGCCCCGGACCTCGTCTTCGTCCAGGAGGCCCCCCGCTTCTTCCGCTGGCGCAAACACGCCGCCCGGCTCGCCGCCAAGAGCGAACTCGTCGTCCTGAGCGGCGGCGCCACCGCGGCCGGGCCGCTCCTGCTCTGCTCCCTGCGGGCCACCGTGGAGCGGACCGAGGACGTCCTGCTGCCGCTGACGCCGGGCCTGCACCGGCGCGGCCTCGCGACCGCGGTCGTCCGCTTCGCCGGGGCCCGGCTCGGTCTCGTCAGCTGCCATCTGAGCCTGCGGAAGGAGGAGCGGTACGCCCAGGCCGGGATGGTCCTCGACCGGGTCGCCGCCCTCGGCACCCCGCACGCCCTCGTCGCCGGCGACCTGAACGAACGCCCCGACGGCCCCGCCTTCACCCGTCTCACCAAGGAGCTCCAGGACGGCTGGGCGGTCAGCCCCTGGGGCGGCGAGTACACCTCGACCCCCGCCGATCCGCACCAGCGCATCGACGCGATCCTGGCGACCCCGGGCATCGAGTTCCTCGGCTGCGGAGTCCCGACGGACCTCGACCCGACGGACCTGCGGGCCGCCACGGACCACCTACCGGTGCTCGCCGCGGTCCGCGTCCCCGCCGCGTAGGGGCGCCCGGCGGTTACACCACCGCCCCGCGGCCCGGGTCGTCGAAGCCGTCGTCATCGTCGTCGTCGTGCTTCATCCGGGTCACCAGGGTCGCGAAGCCGCCCAGGAAGCCGCCCACGCAGAGCGTCGTCAGCCACCAGGTCATGTCCCACTGGAGCAGGACGGCGACCAGCATCAGGACCGGGCCGCCGACGACCGCGAGCCAGGCGAACTTGGTCGTGGTGTCCGCCTCGGGCAGCGGAGGCGGCTCCGGCGGGACGAAGTGGCCCTCGTCGGCGCCGCCCGCCGCGTCGTCCGGCTCGTCCGGCGAGTAGTCCCGGGGGCCGCCCGTCCGCACCCCGGGCGCGAACACGATCGAGCTGCCGAGCGCCGGCCGCTCGGGGCCCTCCTCCGGGTCCTCCTCCGTCCCGCCGTCCTCCGGCGCGGGCTCCGCGGGCTTCGGCCTCGGCTTCCAGGCCGTGCTCTTCACGGGCCGGACCTCCCCGGCGGCCCCGTCCTCCCCGTCCTCCGGCTCGGGCAGCGACAGGTTCTCGACGGGCCGGAACGGCTTCGCCCCCGGAGGGTCCGCGGGCTCCTCGCCGTACCCGGCGACGATCGCGGCCCAGGCCGCCTCCTCGTCGATGGGCTGCGGCTCCCGCTCCGGGCCGTCCTGCTGCTCAGCCACCGCTCCTGCTCCCCTTCCCGTCGACCAGTTCCGGGGCCAGACGCTCGACGAAGGCCAGGCTCTCGTCGAAGATCCGCTCCGCGTCATGGTCCAACGTCGCCACGTGGTAGCTCTGTTCCAGCAGGATCTCCTTGACGTCCGTCGAGGAGATGCGGGAGAGGATCCGGGCCGAGTCGGCGGGCGGCACGACATGGTCCTGAGGGCTGTGGAGCAGTACCACCGGCTGGGTGACCTGGGGGAGCTGCGCGTCCACCGTCCGGAAGAGCCGCCGCATGGTGTGCGCGGCGTGCAGCGGCACCCGGTCGTAGCCGAGCTCGGTCACGCCCTCCTTGGCGATGTCGCTGGCGATGCCCTTCGTGGAGGGGACCAGGTGCCGGACGACGGGCAGCGCGTGCGCGGCGAGGCCGTGCACCTTGTTCGCCGGGTTGACCAGGACGATGCCGCGCACCACGTCGCCGTGCTGGGCGGCCAGCCGCAGCGTGAGGGCCCCGCCCATGGAGAGGCCGAAGACGAAGACGGTCCGGCACCGCTCCAGGAGCTCGCGCAGGGCCCGGTCCACCTCCGCGTACCAGTCGTGCCAGGTGGTGAGCTGCATGTCCTGCCAGCGGGTGCCGTGGCCCGGCAGCAGCGGCACCGACACCGACAGGCCGTGCTCGGCCAGGTACTCGGCCCACGGACGCATCGACTGCGGGGAACCGGTGAATCCGTGACAGAGAAGGACGCCGACCTCTCCGCCTTCGTGGCGGTACGGCTCGGCTCCGGGAAGGACCGGCACCGGGGTCTCCTGTTCGTTGCGATTCCGGCGTCTTCGGGTGCGCCGGAGCGACGGAATGTGGGGAAGGACCTTCACCGTACGCGACCGGACCGACACCGACCAGGGCCGTAGCCGGGGCCGTGCGCCGGTACGGGATAAAGTCGTCGCCACGGCACACGGAAGGCATGGCGAGTTGATCTACGGCGCAATGAAGTTCTCCATCGGAGGGTCCCTGAAGCTCGCCTTCCGGCCCTGGGTGGAGGGTCTGGAGAACATCCCCGCCGAGGGGCCTGCGATCCTCGCGAGCAACCACCTGTCCTTCTCGGACTCCTTCTTCCTGCCCGCCGTCCTGGACCGCAAGGTCACCTTCATCGCCAAGGCCGAGTACTTCACCACCCCCGGTGTGAAGGGCAAGCTCACCGCCGCCTTCTTCAAGGGCGTCGGCCAGCTCCCGGTGGACCGCTCGGGTGCCCGCGGCGCGGGCGAGGCCGCCATCAAGGCCGGCATCGAGGTCATCGAGGGCGGCGGCCTCTTCGGCATCTACCCCGAGGGCACCCGCTCGCCCGACGGGCGCCTCTACCGGGGCAAGCCCGGCGGTCTGGCGCGCGTCGCCCTGGCCACCGGCGCGCCCGTGATCCCGGTCGCCATGATCGACACCGAGAAGATCCAGCCGCCCGGCAAGGTCGTCCCCAAGCTGATGCGTCCGGGCATCCGGATCGGCAAGCCGCTGGACTTCACCCGCTACCAGGGCATGGAAGGGGACCGCTTCATCCTCCGCTCGGTGACCGACGAGGTCATGTACGAGATCATGAAGCTGTCCGGCCAGGAGTACGTCGACATCTACGCGACGGCCGCCAAGCGGCAGATCGCGGAGGCGGAGAAGGCGGCCAAGGAGGCCGTCAAGGCCGAGATCGCCGCTCGGGAAGAGTCCGGCGCGTAGGTCCCCGCGGGGACCCGGGGGTGGGGGAGATGGCCAAGCGCGAGCGTGTCGTGCGCATGTCGGTCGAGCAGCCGCTGTGGCGGGCGCTGACCGGCTACCGCATCCTGACGATGGTCTACGCGGTCCTGCTGTTCGCCTTCGGCCGGAGCGGGTACGAGCGGCCCTGGATCGCCGTCGGCTATCTGGCGGTGCTGTGCTGCTGGACCCTCGCCACCCTTCCCAAGGTGGCGAACGCGGCCGGCTGCACCAAGCGCTTCCTCGTCGCCGACCTCACCATCGCCCTCGTCGGCATCCTCCTCACCCCGCTCGCCGACGCCCAGGCCCAGTCGGTCGACGGCCCCACCCTGCCGTCGATATGGACCGCGGGCTCCGTCCTCGCCTACGCCATCAAGGGCGGCTGGCGCTGGGCCGGCGTCGCCTCCTCCCTGGTCGCCGTCGCCAACATCGTCGAGCGCGGCCACCCCAGCCGGGACACCTTCCACAACGTGCTCCTCGTCTGGGTCGCCTCCATCGCCATCGGCTACGTCGTCGAGGTCGCCCGCGCCTCCGAGCGCACCCTCGCCCGCGCCCTGGAGATCGAGGCCGCGACCCGGGAGCGGGAGCGGCTCGCCCGCGACATCCACGACAGCGTCCTCCAGGTCCTCGCGATGGTGCAGCGGCGCGGCAGCGCGCTCGGCGGCGAGGCGGCCGAGCTCGGCCGGATGGCGGGGGAGCAGGAGATCGCCCTCCGCACCCTCGTCGCGGGCGGGCTCAGCCGGCCCAGCCTGGTCTCCGAGGACGAGTCCGAGGGAGCCGTCGTCCGGGTCGTGGACGTCGACGACGAAGCCGACGCGGACGCCCCCGTCGACCTCCGCGTCCTGCTCGCCCCGCGCGCCGGGGCCCGGGTCACGCTCTCCGAGCCGGGCGCCCCGGTCCTGCTGCCGCCGGCCGCAGGCCGCGAGCTGGCCGCCGCCGTCGGCGCCGCCCTGGACAACGTCCGGGTGCACGCCGGCGAGGACGCGCACGCGTGGATCCTGATCGAGGACTGGCCGGACGAGGTGATCGTCACCGTCCGGGACGACGGCCCCGGCATCCCGGAGGGCCGTCTCGCACAGGCGGAGGGCGAGGGCCGGATGGGCGTCGCCCTCTCCATCCGGGGGAGACTGCGGGATCTGGGCGGCACGGCCGAGCTGGTCTCGGTCCCCGGTCAGGGCACGGAAGTCGAGTTGAAGGTCCCACGGGGGAAGGCAGGGGAGAAGTGAGCGAGCAGCGGATCAAGGTGATGGTCGTCGACGACCATCCGATGTGGCGGGACGCGGTCGCCCGCGACCTCGCCGAGGCGGGCTTCGACGTGGTCGCCACCGCCGGCGACGGCGAGCAGGCCGTGCGCCGCGCCGTCGCGGCCGGCCCCGACGTCCTCGTCCTGGACCTGAACCTGCCGGTCAAGCCGGGCGTCCAGGTCTGCAAGGAGCTCGTCGGCGGCCGGCCCGAGCTGCGGGTCCTCGTCCTCTCGGCGAGCGGCGAGCACGCCGACGTCCTGGAGGCGGTCAAGTCCGGCGCCACGGGCTACCTCCTCAAGTCGGCCAGTACGGAGGAGCTGATCGACGCGGTCCGCCGGACGGCCGTCGGCGACCCCGTCTTCACGCCGGGCCTGGCCGGACTGGTCCTCGGCGAGTACCGCCGGCTGGCCTCCGAGCCCGCCCCGGCGGCCGGCGGCGACGAGCCGAAGGCCCCGCAGCTGACCGAGCGCGAGACGGAGGTCCTACGGCTCGTCGCGAAGGGGCTCAGCTACAAGCAGATCGCCGAGCGCCTGGTCATCTCGCACCGCACGGTGCAGAACCACGTCCAGAACACCCTGGGCAAGCTCCAGCTGCACAACAGGGTGGAGCTCGTCCGGTACGCCATCGAGCGCGGCCTCGACGACGCCTGAGGCGCCGGAAGGGACGAAGGGTCGTATATTCGCGATATTCGCGTACTCGCGCATGTGCGGCCCATCGTGACGATGAGGGGAATCCCGTGGAGATCCTGGCATTCGGCGTGCAGGCTGACGAGAAGCCGCTCCTCGAGAAGGCCTTCGCGGGACACCACGAGGTCCGTTGCCTGGACGTCTTCCTCGATGAGGACACCGCCCCCATCGCCGCCGGCTACGAGGCCGTCTCCACCAGCGTCAACGCCGACCTGAACCACCGGGTCCTGCAGACCCTCGCGGCCGGCGGGACCCAGCTGATCGCCCAGCGCTCCACGGGCTTCAACAACATCGACCTGAAGGTCGCCGAGCGCCTCGGCCTCACCGTCGCCCGGGTCTCGTCCTACTCGCCGCACTCCGTCGCCGAGTTCGCCTGGACCCTCGCCCTGGCCGTCAACCGCCGGATCGTCCGCGCCTCCAACCGGACCCGCGACTTCGACTTCCGGCTCGACGGACTGATGGGCCGTGACCTGCGGGGCCGTACCGTCGGCGTCCTCGGCACCGGCAAGATCGGCGAGGCCTTCACCCGCATCGCCCACGGCTTCGGCATGAACCTCCTCGGCTGGGACGTCGCCGAGAACCCCGCCTGCGTGGAACTCGGCATGAAGTACGTCGACAAGGAGCGGCTCCTCGCCGAGGCCGACCTCATCAGCCTCCACGTCCCGCTCATGGAGGCCACCCACCACCTCGTCGACGCCGCCGCCCTCAAGGCCATGAAGGACGACGCCATCCTGGTGAACTCCAGCCGAGGCGGCCTCGTCGACACCGAGGCCCTCGTCACCGAGCTCCGCGCGGGCCGCTTCACCGGGGTCGGCCTGGACGTGTACGAGGCGGAGGCCGGGCTCTTCTTCCTCGACAGGTCCCTGGAGGTCGTCGAGGACGACACCCTGGCCCGCCTGGTCACCTTCCCGAACGTGGTGGTCACCTCCCACCAGGCGTACTACACGGTCGACGCGGTCGGCCAGATCATCGACGCCACCGTCCAGAACGTCCTCGACCACGTCGCCGGGCGGCGCAGCGAGAACGTCCTGGTACCGAGGGCCTCCTAGACGAGCACACCCGCGAGCAGGGAGGCGGCGAGCGCGGCCCCGTCCGTCGTGAGCACCGACTCCGGGTGGAACTGCACGCCCGCGAAGCCCGGCCCGCGCAGGGCGTGCACCTCGCCGGTCTCCGCGTCCCGGCTCACCTCGATGCGGTGCAGCGCCAGCTCCGTCGCCGTCCGGTCGTCGCACCGCGCCGTGAAGCTGTTGTAGAAGCCGACCGTCTGCTCCTGCCCGAAGAGGTCGATCCGCAGCTGCGCCCCCTGGAACGGGGTCCGCTTGCGGACGATGTCCAGGCCCAGCTCGGCCGCGATCAGCTCGTGCCCGAGGCAGACGCCCAGCAGTCCGTGGCGGTGGTCCCGCACCAGCTCGGCCGTCAGGCCGCGCAGGAAGCGCATCTTCGGGTCGGCGGCGTCCGACGGGTTCCCGGGCCCGGGCCCGAGCACCACGGGGCCCTCGTGGGCGAGGGCCAGCTCCCGCAGCCCCGGCTCGTCGTAGCGGAGCACCGACACCTCCAGGCCCGAGGAGCGCAGGACGTGCGCCAGCATCGCCGTGAAGGTGTCCTCGGCGTCGACCACGAGCGCGTGCCCGGACAGCTCGGCCGAGCGGGCCTGCATCTTCAGCCAGAACGGCGCGAGGTCCGCGCGGCGCGCGTCGAGCGCGGCCCGCACCCGGGGGTCGTCGGCGAGGCGCGGCGGCACCGGCGCCGACGGGTCGGCCGGCCGCCCTTCCCGTACCCCCAGGGCCGTGAGGACGCCCGCCGCCTTGGCGTGGGTCTCGGCGACCTCGCCCGCGGGGTCCGAGTGCCGCACGAGCGTGGCCCCCACCGGCACCCGCAGCCGGCCGTCGGCGGCGATGTCGGCGGTACGGATGAGGATGGGGGAGTCCAGCGTCTGCGCGCCGTTCCCGTCCGTGCCGAGCAGGGCGAGCGCGCCCGCGTAGTACCCCCGGCCGCCCTCCTCGTGACGCTCGATCACCCGGCAGGCGTTCTGCACCGGCGACCCGGTCACGGTCGCCGCGAACATCGTCTCCCGCAGCACCTCCCGCACGTCGAGCGAGGACCGGCCCCGCAACTCGTACTCCGTGTGCGCGAGATGGGCCATCTCCTTCAGGCGCGGCCCGACCACCACCCCGCCCATGTCGCCCACCGTGCACATCATCTTCAGCTCCTCGTCCACCACCATGGAGAGCTCCTCGGTCTCCTTGCGGTCGGCGAGGAACGCGAGCAGGTCCTCGGCGGTCGGAGCGGCCCCGGCCGGGTAGCGGTACGTGCCGCTGATCGGGTTCATCACGACCGTCCCTCCCGACATCCGGACGTGCACCTCGGGGCTCGCCCCGACGAGCGTCCGCTCCCCGGTGTGCACGACGAACGTCCAGTACGCGCCCCGCTCGCCCGCGAGCAGCCGCCGGAACAGGGCGAGCGCGTCGGCGCGCCCGAAGCCCGGGATCTCGCCGGTGTAGGTGCGCCGGATCACGAAGTTCGCGCCCTCGCCGGAGCCGATCTCCTCGTCGATGACCCGCCGCACGGTCTGCGCGTACGCCTCGTCCGAGACGTCGAATCCGCCGCCCTCCACCCGTACGTCATGGGCGGGGAGCGCGGCCAGGGCCTCGGCGAGCGGCAGCTCGTACGCCTCGTCGGCGACGAGCACGGAGAGCGGGGTGCCGTCGTCCCGCACGTCGAAGCCGCGTTCCCGGATCTGCCGGAACGGCACGAGGGCGAGCGTCGGCATCGGGCCCACGGGCAGCTCCGCGAGGCGCTCGGCCTCGTGGACCCGGCCGATCAGCACCTCGACGGTGTCGTGGTCACGGCCGGGGGTGCGGCGGCGCAGCAGGGCGAAGGGAGGGCAGGAGTCGTCGAGGAGACGGGAGAGGTCCATGAGGGGCGTGTTCCTTCCGGGAGCTTCGGATCGGAGAGGAACGGCCTCGCGGGTACGAGAAAGGCCGCCCCTCGGGCGGCCTTCGCGTGTCTGTCGGTGTACGCGTGATCAGTGGGCCGCCGGATGAGCGGTCCACCACCAGTTCTGGTTCGCGTGCGCGTACATGCGAGCACTGTAACGCAGCCGGGCACGGGAACGGGGCCCGGTCCGCACCGTGGACGGTGCGGACCGGACCCCGAATGATCAGGTGATCCGTGGGATCAGAAGATCAGGTTGTAGATCTGCCAGCCGCCGCCGACCCGCACGCGCGGCGCGAAGGGGGTGCTGGAGCCGGTGCCCGGGAAGGTCCACAGCACGCCCGTGCTGTCACGGGTGGTGAAGTCGACCTTGCCGTCGCGGGTCAGGTCGCTCGGACCGACCAGGCTGTTGTAGGTCTGCCAGCCCGCGCTGATCTTCACCCGGGGGGAGAAGAGCGTGCTCGTGCCGGTGCCCTTGAACATCCACATGTTGCCGGAGGTGTCGCGCGCCATGACGTCGGGCTTGCCGTCACCGGTCAGGTCGCCGGTGCCGACCAGCTGGTTGTAGATCGTCCAGCCGGCGCTGACCTTCACCCGCGCGGCGAACGGCGTCGCGGGGGTGCCGGTGCCCTTGAACAGCCACAGGTTGCCCGAGGGCTCGCGCGCCAGCAGGTCGGCCTTGCCGTCGCCGGTGATGTCGCGGACGCCCACCATGCGGTCGTAGATCTGCCAGCCCGCGCTGACCTTGATCCTCGACTTGAACGGCATCGACGGGTTCCCGCTGCCCGGGAAGTACCACATGACGCCGGTGGTGTCCCGGGCCATGACGTCGCCGGTGCCGTCCGCCCGCAGGGCGGTCATCGGGGTCACGGTGTTGTACGTGTTCCACCCGGCGCTGATCCGGTACCGGGTCAGGTAGGGGGCGGAGACGCTGCCGCTGCCCTGGTACTGCCACAGGACACCGGAGGTGTCACGGGCGAGCAGGTTGTAGCGGTTGGTCGCGGAGACGGGCGCCTTGGTGGCGACCTCCTTGACGTCGCTCGCCTTCACCCAGGCCATGCGGTGGTTGTAGCGGATCGGGATGAAGATGTTGGTCGTGCCGACGACGCGGGTGCCGTCGGTGTTGTAGGCGCTGTAGTAGTAGTCGCCCGGGACCGGGTCGCCGGCCTTCACGTACAGCTGCCCGGCCGGGAGGCTGTACTTCGTCAGCGACGCGCTGTTGCTGGCCTGGACCGGGACGCCGGTGCCCGTGTAGGCGGCGTCCTCGGGGTAGGCGCGGCCGTAGACCGGGATCGAGGTGGCGCCGTCCTTGGCGGTGATCGCCGTCTTCACGTCCACGGGGGCCGTGTACTGGCCGCCGGGGTTGTAGAACCAGGCCTTCTGGCCGCCGTACCAGATGGCGGTCCAGTCGGTCCGGGACTCGGCGACGACGTGGGTGCTGCCGGCCGTGACCTTGTTCGCCCAGTTGGAACCGAACTGCCAGCCCGAGGTGAAGTACGGGTCGGTCAGCGCCTTGGTCTGGTCGGCCACCGGCTCCGAGTAGAGGTAGCCGAAGTTGACGGGCAGCGCCGCGGTGGTCTTGGTGACGTACTGGTCGCCGACCTTCTCCGTGTACTTCATCTGCTGCTGGTTGGCCGAGGTGAACGGCGGGACGACGCGCACCAGCTGACCGGCCTGGAGCGGGCCGCCCGCGCCGCCGGCACCGGTGGGGGCACCCACCAGGCTCATGAAGTGGTTCCAGTCCCAGAACGGGCCCGGGTCCCAGTGGTCCTGGATCTTGCTGTCCAGGATGCTCGGCACGTCGTCGTGGCCGATGACGTGCTCGCGGTCCAGCGGGATGGAGAACTTCGCGGCCAGGTACTTCACGAGGGCCGCGGAGGACTCGTACTCCGGCTCGGTGTACCAGCCGGCGTCACCCTTGATGGCGTAGCCCTCGTGCTCGATGCCGATCGAGTGCATGTTGAGGGTCTTGTTGCCGGCGTGGTACGCCTCGTTCTTGGTCTCCACCATCTGCGTCACGCGGCCGTCGGCGCGGACGATGTAGTGGGCGCTGGCGTAGCTCAGCGGGTTCTGGAAGACGGAGACCGCTCCGTCGTGGTTGCCCTCGATGTCGTGGATGACGATCTGGCGGACGTCGAAGCCGTTCGTGCCACGGCTCGCGATGTTGTAGTTGCCGTCGTTCTGCGAGTAGGCGGCCGGGATGAAGGCGCAGGCGAGGCCGGAGGGGCACTCGACCGCCGGGGTCTCACTGGTGGCCGTGAAGCTCGCCGCCAGCGGCACGTTCGACGGCTTGACCGGCTCCACCGACGGGTCCGCCGGCAGGACGACCTGCTCACCGTCAGCGGTGATCTCCCGCTCACCCGTCCGGATGGACTCGAATACGCGCTTCGCGAAGAGGTCGGCGCCCTTCCGGTCCTCGGACTGGCTGTAGCGGGCGACGGCCGGGTACCAGGCGCCCGGGTCGTCGGACAGCTCGGCGCCGGCCTGCTTCTGGTACTCGGCGAGGAGCGCGGCACCGGCGCGGATCGAGGCGGTGGTGTCGTTCTGCACGGACTCGGTCGAGTCGTCGATCAGCTCGGCGGCCTTGTCGAGCGTGTGCAGCGTCGGGTCGGAGGTGTCGATCTTCGTCTTCGCCTCGGGGAGGGCGGCCAGCGCCTTCTTCCCGTCGAACCGCTTCTCGACGCGCGGGTCGCCGCTCCGGTTCATCAGGTCGAGCAGGTGCTCGTCCGTGTCCTGCTCCACGTCCTCGGGGTCGACCTTCGTCAGCCCCATGACGTTGTACGCGCCCGTGGTGCTCGGCTGCCCCTCGTGCGACTCCCACCGCGTCTGGCGGTACGACACCGCCATCAGCACGCTCTGCGGCACATCGAACTCACGGGCCGCGTTTGCGAACTGCGTCTGGAGGGAAGGGTCCCCCCCGGGCTTGCCGTCGCCCGTCACGCCGAGGAGGCCCGGCGAGGCGACTGCGATGGATCCGATGGTGGCGGTGGCGACGACAGCAGCCGCCGCCCCGTACAAGAGTCGTTTCTTCTTACGATCCCTGCGGTGCCTCTGGGTCACGCCCACCCCTGTGAGTTCGACTTTGCTCTTGTTAAACGGGCCAGAGGGTAACACCTTCGGAAGGCGTGAAGATCTCCAGGGGACATTTCGGGTGTGACATCCCGGACGCGCGTCTCAGTCATTGGGCAGGGGGCAGGACCGGACGAAGAACCCCTTACTGTGGTGCTTGTGACCGTGAACGCTGATTCCCACGCCGTCGCCAAGGCGACCTGGCGAGACCTGCCCGCGGCGCAGCAGCCCGAGTACCCCGATGCCGAGGCTCTGCGCGATGTGATCGCGGACCTCGAGTCGTATCCTCCGCTCGTCTTCGCCGGCGAGTGCGACCAGCTGCGCGCCCGGATGGGAGCCGTCGCCCGTGGCGAGGCGTTCCTGCTCCAGGGCGGCGACTGCGCCGAGGCCTTCGACGCCGTGTCGGCCGACCACATCAGGGCCAAGCTCAAGACGCTGCTCCAGATGAGTGCCGTCCTCACCTACGCGGCCTCCGTGCCCGTGGTGAAGGTCGGCCGCATCGCCGGCCAGTACTCGAAGCCCCGTTCAAAGGGGACCGAGACCCGTGACGGCGTGACCCTGCCGACCTACCGGGGCGACTCGGTCAACGGCTTCGACTTCAACGAGAAGGCCCGCATCCCGGACCCCGAGCGCCTGAAGCGGATGTACAACGCCTCCGCCTCCACGCTCAACCTGGTCCGCGCCTTCACCACCGGTGGTTACGCCGATCTGCGCCAGGTGCACGCCTGGAACCAGGACTTCGTGAAGTCGTCCCCCTCGGGCCAGCGCTACGAGGCGCTCGCCCGCGAGATCGACAACGCCCTGAACTTCATGAAGGCCTGCGGCACCGACCCGGCCGAGTTCAAGGCCGTCGAGTTCTACGCCTCCCACGAGGCGCTGCTGCTCGACTACGAGGGCGCCCTGACCCGTACGGACTCGCGCACCGGCAAGCTGTACGACACCTCCGGCCACATGGTCTGGATCGGTGAGCGCACCCGCCAGCTGGACCACGCGCACATCGAGTTCTGCTCGCAGATCGCCAACCCGATCGGCATCAAGCTCGGCCCGACCACCACGGTGGACGAGGCGCTCACGTACATCGACCGTCTCGACCCGGACCGCGAGCCGGGCCGGCTGACCTTCATCGTCCGCATGGGCGCCGACAAGGTCCGCGACAAGCTCCCCGAGCTGGTCGAGAAGGTCACCGCCTCCGGTGCGGTCGTCGCCTGGGTCACCGACCCGATGCACGGCAACACCTTCGAGGCCGCCTCCGGCCACAAGACCCGCCGCTTCGACGACGTGCTCGACGAGGTCAAGGGCTTCTTCGAGGTCCACAAGGCGCTGGGCACCCACCCGGGCGGCATCCACGTCGAGCTCACCGGTGACGACGTCACCGAGTGCGTGGGCGGCGGCGACGAGATCTTCGTCGACGACCTGCACCAGCGCTACGAGACGGCCTGCGACCCGCGGCTCAACCGCAGCCAGTCGCTCGACCTGGCGTTCCTGGTGGCGGAGATGTACCGCGATCAGTAAGCGGGTTCCTACGGGGATGGGGCACGGATCGCTGTGATCCGTGCCCCATCGTCGTCTTCGGGGCTTTCGGGGCTCCGGGCCGCCAGGTAAGGTTAGGTTAGCCTTAACGATCTCGGCGGGAGGTGGACCGCGTGTACGTCTGCTCATGCTTCGGTGTCACGGAGAAGCAGGTCAAGGAGCATGCGGACGCGGGCGCGTGCACGCCCCGCCAGATAGCCTCGGTCAGCAAGGCCGGCACGGACTGCGGTTCCTGCGTCCGTCGCATCCAGGCCATCCTCGGGCGCGGCAGCTGCCCGCGACGCGAGCTCCTGGACCAGGGCATGCCCGCCCTGACGGTGGAGACGGTCACGGAACTCCGGGAAGCCGCCTAGCCCCCTAGCTGGGCTGCTCGATCAGCGTCGAGACGTACAGCGCCTCACCCAGGGACTCGATCAGCTCCAGCTGCGTGTCCAGGTAGTCGATGTGGTGCTCCTCGTCGGCCAGGATCTCCTCGAAGAGGTTGGCGGACGTGATGTCCCCCTTGGCGCGCATGACCTCGATCCCGCGCCTGAGGCGGTCGATCGCCTCCACCTCGACCTGGCGGTCCGCCTGGAACATCTCGGTGATCGTCTGGCCGACCCGCACATGGAAGAGCCGCTGGTAGTTGGGCAGGCCGTCGAGCATCAGGATGCGCTCGGTCAGCTTGTCCGCGTGCTTCATCTCGTCGATGGACTCTTCGCGGGTGTACTTGGCGAGCTTCGTCCACCCCTTGTTGTCCTGGATGCGGTAGTGCAGCCAGTACTGGTTGATGGCCGTCAGCTCGCCGGTCAGCTGCTCATTGAGGAACTCGAGGACCTCGGGGTCGCCCTGCATCGCTCCAGGCTCCTTCCACGTTACGTGTCTACGCCGTCACTGGGCGGGATGGCCGCATCCTCGCACCCCGAATGGGGGGCGTCCAGTAAGTGCAGGCTTAGTCGCAGTTGCCCGAATCGCACCTCCCGGACGGTCGCCTGGTCATGACCACCCCTCGCCGTCTGTCACCATGGAGGACATGGGTCAGCCGGAGAGCGGAGTACACCGGGAAGCGGGTCAGCCGGATCGTTCGACGGACTTTCCGCCGGATCTGCCCCCGGGGCAGCGGCTGCAGCGCGGCTGGCCGGTCACCCATTACGGGCCCGTCCCCAAGTTCAAGCCGGACCGCTGGGAGTTCCGCGTCTTCGGGGCGACGGCCGACGGCGACAAGCGGTGCTGGAACCACGAGGAATTCTCGGCCCTTCCGTTCTCCACGGTCGTGGCCGATCTGCACTGCGTCACGAAGTTCAGCATGCTCGGGGCCGAATGGGGCGGCGTCCCCGCCCGCACGATCCTGGAGCTCGCTCCGCCCGCCCCCCACGTGACGCACGTGATGGTCTGGGCCGAGTACGGATACAGCGCCAACATGCGGCTCGCCGACTTCGCCGCGGACGGCACGATCTTCGCCACCCACAAGGACGGGGAGCTGCTCACCGCCGAGCACGGCTTCCCGCTGCGGCTCGTCGTCCCGCACCTGTACGCCTGGAAGGGGCCCAAGTGGGTCCGGGGCGTGGAGTACATGGCGGCCGACCGCCGGGGCTTCTGGGAGGAGCGCGGCTACCACAACCTCGGTGATCCGTGGACGGAGCAGCGCTACTCGTACCAGGAGGAACCGGGAGACGGCCCGGAGCTGTAGCCGCTCCGGACCGTCCGTGGTGCGGTCAGTGGTGGTACTGGTGGACCACCGCGTGCCCCTTGCCGCGGCCGATCATCCACTTGTTGACCGGCGTGGTCAGTACGAAGGCGACGCCGAGCGAGATCGCGAGCACGATCCAGAAGAGCGGCTCGTCGAGGTGCGCGTCCATGGCGCCGGGCCAGAGGGCGATGACGCCGTTGTCGATGATCTCCATGACGGCGATGGAGAGGGTGTCGGCGGCGAGGGCGACCTTGAAGGCCGTCCTGAAGTCGACGCCGGCGGCCAGGATGCCGCGCAGGGTGAGCGCGTAGCCGAAGAAGAAGGCCAGGATGATCGCGAGGACCATCGTCGGCATGTTGCCCCAGCCGAACGCGGTGCCGATGATCATGCCGAGGATCTCGCCGATGGCGCAGCCGGTGAGGCAGTGCAGGGTGGCCTGGGCGGCCATGGCCCAGGAGACGGTGCCGCCGGGGGCGTGATGCCCCTCGTGGCCGGCGTGGGCCGCGTGGGTGGCGTGGGTGGCGTGGCTCTGGTGGTCGGCGTGGCCGGTGTGGGCCGTGTGATCGTGGTGCTCGCCGTGGCTCGCGTGGGCGGTGTGGTCTCCGTGACCGGCATGGTTGCTGTGGTCGACGTGCCCGACATGGCCCCGGTGACCCTCGTGGCCTTCATGGCCGTGGTGTGCGTGCTCTTCGTGCTGCATGAGAGGTGCCCCCAGCCTCGTGTACGGTTCCTGCCATTACTGGGAACCGTATACCCCCCTAGGGTATTCCTCAAGCGGAAATGATCAACCTCGGCGCTCGCGGAGCTTCTTCAGGAGCTCGATGTCGGCGACGTGTCCTTCCTTGCCGCCCGGGGTCTCGATGATCAGCGGTACGTTCTCGGTGGCCGGGTGGCGCAGGAGTTTCCCGAAGGCCTCCTCGCCTATGTGACCTGCCCCGATGTTCGCGTGCCGGTCCTTGTGCGCGCCCACGACGTCCTTCGAGTCGTTGGCGTGGATCAGCTTGAGCCGCCCCTCGCCGACCGTGTCCACCAGCAGGTCCAGCGTCTGCGCCGCTCCGTGCGGGCCCGCCAGGTCGTGGCCGGCAGCGAAGATGTGACAGGTGTCGAGGCAGACGCCCAGCTTCGGGTGGTGGTCGAGCGCGTCGAAGTACGGGCCGAAGTCCCAGGTCCGCGAGCAGAGCGAGAAGCCCTGGCCCGCCGTCGACTCCAGGAGCAGGTACGGGTCGTCCTCGTGCGTCAGCTCGTCGAGGAGCGGCAGCATCCGCTCGCGCACCTGGGCGAGCGCCACCTCGCGCGGCCGGCCGCCGGTCGCCGAGCCGGTGTGCACCACCACGCCCTTGGCGCCGATCTCCCGGCCCCGGCGCAGCGAGTGCCGCAGGGACTCCACCGACTTCTCCACCGTGGCCTCGGTGTGGGACCCGAAGTTGATCAGGTACGGGGCGTGCACCCACGCCGAGATCGACTCGGCCTCGCACTCGGCCCGGAAGCGCTCGTCCTGGGCCGGGTTGCCGACCGGGGTCGCCCAGCCGCGCGGATTGGCGACGAAGACCTGCACGGTCTCGGCGCCGAGCTCACGGGCGTAGCAGAGGCCGGTCGTGGCGAGGCCACCGGCCACGGGGACGTGGCCGCCGACGGGGTTGCGCATGGGTTTCTAGAGTCCCTTGATCGTGATGGTGATGGTGGAGCCCTCGGGCGCGGTCTCGCCGCCCTTCACGGACTGGCTCGCGACCGTGTCGCCGAGATAGGGGAAGGACTTCTTGACCTCCACCGCGAAGCCCGCGTCCTCCAGGGTCGCACGTGCGTCCGCGGTCGACTGGTCCGTCACGTCCGGGACCTCGACCGGCTTCGGCCCCTTGGAGACGGTGAGGGTGATGACGTCGCCCTCGGCGGCCCGGCTGCCCCCGGCGAGGGACTGGGCCGCGACGGTGCCGGCCTCCTCGGGGGAGTTGATCCGCTCCGGGGCGACCCGGACGGTGAGCCCCTCCTCCTGGAGGGCGGCCGTGGCGTCGGCGACGGTCTCGCCGCTGACGTCGGGCACGTCGATCGGGGAACCCTTGCTGACCACCAGGGCGACGGCCGAGTCGGGGCTGCGCTCGGTGCCGGGCTCGGGGTCGGAACCGATCACGGAGCCCTGCGCGACGGAGTCGCTGAACTCCTCGGTGATCACCCCGGGGGCGAGGCCCTCCTGCTTCAGGAGGTGCTTGGCCTCCGCGAGCGGCTTGCCCTTGAGGTTGGGCACCTTCACGATCTCCGGGCCGCGGGAGAGCATGAGGGTGACCGTGTCGTTGCCCCGGACGCGCTCGCCGGGGGCGGGGTCGACGGCCATGACCGTGCCGCGTTCGTACACGTCGCTGAAGGCGCGCTTCGTGGTGCCGACCTCGAGACCGGCGTCGGAGAGGCGCTTCGTCGCGGCGGCCTCGGACTGGCCGAGGACGGCGGGGACCCGGGTGAACTGGCCGGAACTGATGTACCAGACGCCGGCGCCCAGGCCGAGGGCGAGCAGGACGGCGAGGACGACGAGGAGGGGTCCGCGCGGGGGCCTGCGGCGGGCGGCGGGGGGTGCCTCCGGGGCGGGCAGCCGGTTGGTGTGCAGGACGTCGGTTTCCGTGGGGACGGGACGGGCGATCACGCTCGTCCGGTCCTCGGCGGTGTCCCGGGCCTCGGACCGCGCGAGCGGCGGCACCGCGTCCAGCTGCTCGTCGCCGAGCCCGGCGCGGGCCTCCCGGAGCAGGGCGAGCAGGGCGACGGCGTCGTGCGGGCGGGCCTCGGGATCGCGGGCCGTGGCCGCCGCGACCAGCCCGTCCAGCTCCGGGGCGAGGCCGGGGACGGTCGCCGAGGGGGCGGGCACGTCGGTGTTCAGGTGCTGGTAGAGCACCTGGGCCGGGGTGTCGCCGGAGTGCGGCTTGCCGCCGGTCAGCATCTCGTAGAGGACGACACCGCAGGCGTACACATCGGCGCGGGTGTCGGCGGTGCCGTGCTCGATCTGCTCCGGCGCGAGGTACGAGACCGTGCCGAGGACCGCGCCGGTCGTGGCCGTCGCCGAGCCCACGGCCCGCACGAGACCGAAGTCGGCGACCTTCACCCGGCCGTCGTCCCCTATCAGGACGTTCTCCGGCTTCATGTCCCGGTGCACGAAACCCGCCCGGTGCGCGGCGCCCAGCGCGGCGAGCACCGGCTCCAGGATGTCGAGGGCGGCACGGGGCGAGAGGGCGCCGCGCTCGCGCAGGACGTCACGGAGGGTGCAGCCGGCGACGTACTCCATCGCCAGATAGACGTACGCGCCCTCGGCGCCCTGGTCGAAGACCCCGACGACGTTCGGGTGCGCGAGCCGGGCCACGGACTTCGCCTCGCGGATGAACCGCTCGACGAAGGCGGCGTCGGCGGCGAGGGCCGGATGCATCACCTTGAGCGCGAGGACGCGGTCGAGGCGGGTGTCGACGGCCCGGTAGACGGTGGCCATCCCGCCGACGGCGATGCGCGCGTCGACGCGGTAGCGGCCGTCGAGCAGCCGCCCGACGAGGGGGTCCTGAAGGGTCGTGTCCACGGCGACGAGTCTACGAGCCGGGGGCGGGGGGCTTGTGCGGTCGGGGCGGGACTGCAGCGCAGCTGTGACGCGTACGGCCGCTGGGCGGCTCCGTGGCCCTGGCGAGCCGCCGGCCCGTACGGGCGCCGACCGGTCCCCCGCCCGTGCGGGGCGCGCGCCCGCCGGGCGCGCTCGCAACGAGGGCGCGAGGGGTGGGCGCCGCCCCGGCGGGGCGACTGCCCGCAACGGGGGTGGGTGGGCGCCGGTTCAGCGGGGCGATTGCCCACGACGGGGGCGGGCACCGCCCGGTGGAGCGGCTGACCACGACGGCGTGGGCGCCGGCCCGGTGGAGGGGCGGGTGGGGTCAGAAGGCCGGGCGTTCGGGGTCCAGGTGGGCCTGGCCCGTGGTCGGGGAGGACGCGGAGGCGAAGTGCCGGCGGGGGATGCGGCCCGCACGAAAGGCCAGCCGTCCCGCCGAGACCGCGTGCCGCATCGCCGAGGCCATCAGCACCGGCTCCTGCGCCCGCGTCACCGCCGACGCCAGCATCACCGCCGCGCACCCCAGCTCCATCGCGAGCGCCACGTCCGAGGCCGTTCCCGCGCCGGCGTCGAGGATCACGGGGACCTCGGCCCGTTCGACGATCAGCTGGAAGTTGTGCGGGTTGCGGATGCCGAGTCCGGAGCCGATGGGGGAGCCGAGCGGCATGATCGCCGCGCAGCCCACGTCCTCCAGCTTCCGGGCCAGGACGGGGTCGTCGTTGGTGTAGGGGAGGACCACGAAACCGTCGTCGACCAGGGTCTCGGCCGCGGCCAGGAGCTCCTCGCCGTCCGGCAGGAGGGTGCGCTCGTCGGCGACGACCTCCAGCTTGATCCAGTTCGTGCCGAGCGCCTCCCGGGCGAGGCGGGCGGTGAGGACGGCCTCGCCCGCCGTGTAGCAGCCCGCCGTGTTCGGCAGGACACGGATGCCGAGGCGTTCCAGGACGGAGAGGACCGAGCCCTGGACCGTGGGGTCCAGGCGCCGCATGGCGACCGTCGTCAGTTCCGTACCGCTGGCGGCGAGGGAGCGTTCCAGGATGTCGAGGCTGGGGGCGCCGCCGGTGCCCATGATGAGGCGGGAGGTGAAATCCGTACCGCCGAGGGTGAAGACGTCGTCGGACATTCCGGTCAGCCTCCCTGCACCGCGGTGAGGACCTCCACCCGGTCGCCCTCGCCGAGCAGCGTCGTGGCCCACTCGCCGCGCGGCACGACCGTCTCGTTGAGCGCCGCCGCGACGCCCGAGGGGGCCGTGGTCAGGGTCGCCACGAGGGCGTCCAGGGAGAGGGGGCCGGAGAGCTCGCGCGACTCTCCGTTCACGGACACGTTCATGCGGGCTGCTCCTGACGTACGGGAGGGGCGGGGGAGAAACGGCGGGGGGTGAAGGGACGTGCCTCGTCGGGGAGGACGCCGGTGGTGAGCGCCTCGGCCATGGCGTCGCCGGTGACGGGGGTGAGCAGCACCCCGTTGCGGTAGTGGCCGGTGGCCAGGTGCAGGCCGGGCAGGTCGGTGGGGCCGAGGAGCGGCGCGTTGTCGGGGGAGCCGGGGCGCAGTCCGGCCCGCGTCTCGGTGAGCGGCAGCTCGGTGATGCCCGGGACGAGCTCGTGGGCGTCGCGCAGCAGCTCGTACACCCCGCCCGCCGTCACCGTGGTGTCCCAGCCGAGCTCCTCGCTGGTGGCGCCGACGACGAGCTCGCCGTTATCGCGGGGCACCAGGTAGACGTGGCTGCCGCGGACGACGGCGCGGACGGTGCGGGAGAGGAAGGGGGCGTACGCGGGCGGCACCCGCAGCCGGAGGACCTGGCCCTTGACGGGACGGACCGGCGGCAGCACCTCCTCGGGCACGCCCGCGAGCCGTCCGCTGAGGCTGCCCGCGGCGAGGACGACCTGGTCGGCCGTCAGTTCCTCGCCGCCGGTGAGGAGGACCCCGCGTGCCCGGTCGCGTACGACCGCCAGGCGCTCCGCGAGCGTGCGGTGGAAGACCACCCCGGCCCGCTCGCAGGCCCTCACGAGCGCGGTGGCCAGCCGGCGGGGGTCGACCTGGTGGTCGCCGTCGACCCGCAGCCCGCCGCGCACCCCCGGGGCCAGCATCGGTTCGAGGCGGCGGCACTCGCGGCCGCTGAGCCATTCGGAGACGAGCCCGCAGCGGGTCTGCAGGGCGTGCAGTTCGCGCATGTGGGCCCGGTCGTCGGCGTCGAGGGCGACGGCGAGGGTGCCGCAGGCGCGGTAGCCGACGTCGTGGCCGGCGGCCTCCGTCAGTTCGGCGACGAACGCGGGGTAGCGTGCCGCGGAGGCGAGGTTGAGCCCGAGCAGGGTCTCCTCGCCGTAGTGGAGCTCGGTGACGGCGGCGAGCATGCCGGCCGCGACGCGCGCGGCCCCGCCGCCCGGGTCCGGGTCGACGACGGCGGTGCGCAGCCCGCGCTGCGCGGCCCGCCAGGCCGTGACCAGGCCGATGATGCCGCCCCCGACCACAAGGACGTCGGAGACGCGGACATCGGACACATGGACATGAGAAGAACGCATGGGCGTCCAGCCCCTCCCTTCGCCGGCATGACCCGGATCAGGTTCGTACGGTCGGAGGCCGTCCCAGCCTCCCTCTCAGCCCGGTGCGTCCGGGCTCCCGCGAGTGCTTTACGCCCGCCAGACTAGCCCGGGTCGACACCGGGCCGCAGACCCCTCCCTTCCTGACGGTCCGTCAGATGCGTAAGGTGGTCGGGTGAGTGAGCAGAAGCAGGCCCAGCAGCACGTCGTGATCGTCGGCGCCGGAATGGCGGGCGTCCAGACCGCCGTCGCCCTGCGCGAGCAGGGCTTCACCGGCCCCCTGACCCTCATCGGGGCCGAACCCCACCAGCCCTACGACCGGCCGCCGCTCTCCAAGGCGATCCTCCTCGGCAAGGCCGAGGACTCCGCCTTCGAGATCGACTTCGAGGAGCTCGGCATCGAGCTCCGGCTCGGCCTGGACGTCACCGGACTGCGCGCCGCCGACCACGAGATCGACACCGAGGCCGGACCCGTCGCGTACGACACCCTGGTCGTCGCCACCGGAGCCCACCCCGTCACCCTGCCCGGCACCGAGGGCGTCCCCGGCGTCCACCTGCTGCGCACCCTCGACGACGCCGTGCGCCTCGGGCCCGTCCTGGAGCGCCGCCACTCTCTCGTGGTCGTCGGCGCCGGCTGGATCGGCGCCGAGTTCGCCACCGCCGCGCGCGAGGCGGGCTGCGCCGTCACCGTCGTCGAGGCCGCCGACCGCCCCCTCGCGGGAGCGCTGCCCGCCGAGGTCGCCGCCCCCATGGCCGAGTGGTACGGGGCGAGCGGCGCCGAACTCCTCACCCACGCGCGCGTGGCCACGGTCGAGCCCGGCGCGCCCGGCCGCGTCGTCCTCGCCGACGGCCGCGAACTGCCCGCCGACGCCGTCGTCGTCGGCATCGGCGCCCGCCCCGCCACCGGCTGGCTCACCGGCTCCGGCATCGCCCTCGACCCGAGCGGCGCCGTCACCGCGGACGACCGGCTGCGCACCTCCCTGCCCGACGTGTACGCCGTCGGCGACTGCGCCTCCTTCCCCTCCGCCCGCTACGGGGAGCGGCTCCTCGTCCACCACTGGGACAACGCGCTCCAGGGGCCCCGCGTGGTCGCCGCGGCGATCACCGGCGCCGCCGACGTGCCGTACGACCCGGTGCCGTACTTCTGGTCCGAGCAGTTCGGCCGCTTCGTCCAGTACGCGGGACACCACGCGGACGCCGACGAGCTGCTGTGGCGCGGCGACCCGGCCGACGAGGCCTGGTCCGTGCTCTGGCTGCGCGCCGGCGTGCCGGTGGCCCTCCTCGCGGTCGGCCGCCCGCGCGACCTGGCCCAGGGCCGCAAGCTCATCGAGGCCGCCGTGCCCGTCGACCCCGAGCGCGCCGCGGACCCGTCCGTCCCCCTGAAGGCGGCAGTCCGGTAGGGCCCGACTACCGGCTGTCAGTCCGGGATGGCAGGCTTGTCCTGTGACCGAGATTGACGTAAAGATCGATGCTCTCGTCCCCGCCTGGCTCAACCTGCCCGAGATCGCGGAGATGCTCGATGTCGAGGTGACGCGCGTGCGGCAGCTGGTCAAGGAGGGCCAGCTCATCGCCGTGCGCCGCGGACCGAACAACGCGCTGTACGTGCCCGCCGCCTTCATCCAGGGCGACAAGGTCGTCAAGGGTCTGGTCGGGACCCTGACGCTGCTGCGGGACGACGGCTTCACCGACGAAGAGATGCTGGAGTGGCTCTTCACTCCGGACGAGAGCCTGCCGGGCACGCCCGCGCAGGCGCTCAACGAGAACCGCGGCACGGAGGTGAAGCGCCGCGCCCAGGCGCTCGCCGTCTGACGCGCCCGCGCCGACGTACGTACGCACCGAAGACACCACCAGCTGGTGTCGCGGCGCCCGCCCCTCATGGGCCGGGCGCCGCGGCACCGGCGCACGAACGGGGGGAACCCACCCATGTCCACGCCTCGTGAGCGACTCGCCGACGCCCGGCTCTACCTGTGCACCGACGCCCGGAAGCGCCAGGGCGACCTGCCGGACTTCCTCGACGCCGTGCTCTCCTCCGGCGTGGACATCGTGCAGCTCCGCGACAAGGGCATGGAGGCCGGTGAGGAGCTGGAGCACCTCGCCGTCTTCGCCGACGCCGCCCGCCGGCACGGCAGGCTCCTCGCGGTGAACGACCGGGCCGACGTCGCCCACGCCATCGGCTCCGACGTCCTCCACCTCGGCCAGGGCGACCTGCCCGTGCCCGCGGCCCGCGCGATCCTCGGCGACGAGGTGCTGATCGGCCGCTCCTGCCACGCCGAGAGCGAGGTGGCCGCGGCCGCCGCCGAGCCGGGCGTGGACTACTTCTGCACCGGCCCCTGCTGGCCCACCCCCACCAAGCCCGGACGGTACGCGCCGGGGCTCGGCCTCGTGCGGTACGCGGCGGAGCTGGCCCAGGACCGGCCCTGGTTCGCCATCGGCGGCATCGACGAGACCAACCTCGACGAGGTCCTGGACGCGGGCGCCCGCCGGATCGTCGTCGTCCGCGCCATCACCGAGGCCGCCGACCCGGCCGCCGCGACGGCCGCCCTCGCCAAGCGCGTCCGCGAGCGCGCCGAAGCCTGAGGGGCACGACCGCGGGGCGCCCGGCGCGCACCCGACCTCCGCCAGGCAGCCGTCCGACCTCCGTCCGACCTCCGTCCGGCCGTCGTCCGGCCGTCGTCCGACCTCCGCCAGGCAGCCGGTCGACCTCCGCCAGGCAGCTGTCCGGCCTCTGTCCGACAGCTGTCCGAAAAGGTGTCCAACACTCGGACGGGGTGTACGCGGTTCCCTGGACCGCGTCTAACCTGCCCGTATGGCCCTTGGTACCGCTTCCGTCCGCTCGGACCGTGCGCGCACGGTCCGCGAGATCCTCGCTGCCGGTGACACGTCGTACTCCTTCGAGTTCTACGCGCCCCGCACCGAGAAGGGCGAGCAGGTCCTCTGGAACGCCATGCGCCGCGTCGAGGCGGTCGGCCCCAGCTTCGTCTCCGTGACCTACGGCGCCGGCGGCTCCACCCGCGGCGGCACCGTCAAGGCCACCCAGAAGATCGCCTCCGACACCACGCTCACCCCCGTCGCCCACCTCACGGCCGTCGACCACTCGGTCGCCGAACTGCGGAACATCCTCGGCCAGTACGCCGACGCGGGCATCCGCAACATGCTCGCCCTGCGCGGCGACCCGGCGGGCGACCCGCTGGGGGAGTGGATCGAGCACCCGGAGGGCGTGAAGTACGCCGCCGACCTCGTCCGGCTGATCAAGGAGTCGGGAGACTTCTGCGTCGGCGTCGCCGCCTTCCCGGAGATGCACCCCCGGTCCACGGACTGGGACACGGACATCCGGCACTTCGTGGACAAGTGCCGCGCGGGCGCCGACTACGCGATCACCCAGATGTTCTTCGACCCGGAGAACTACCTGCGGCTGCGCGACAGCGTGGCGAAGGCGGGCTGCGAGACCCCGATCATCCCCGAGGTCATGCCCGTCGTGAACGTGAAGACGCTCGACCGGCTGCCCCAGCTGAGCAACGCCGCCTTCCCCGCGGACGTGAAAGAGCGCATCCTCGCCGTCAAGGACGATCCCACCGCTGTACGCTCCATCGGTATCGAGTTCGCGACGGAGTTCTGCGCGCGTCTGCTCTCCGAGGGTGTCCCCGGACTGCACTTCATCACGCTCAACAGCTCCACCGCGACACTCGAGATCTACGAGAATCTCGGACTGCACCAGCAGTCGTGACCGGTCGTACCCGCCCCGACCCGCGGCGGTGACCGTGGAGAGGGGCGGCGGGGCATGGGGTGGACGGTCCTCTACATCGCGTTCGGCGTGGTCGCACTGTGGCTGCTGGGGGAGGTGCTCCTCCAGTACAAGGCGCGGCTGCGCTGGCGCCTGCTCGCCTTCGGCGGCTTCCTCTGCGTGGTCCTGGGCGTCCTGCTGCCCTCGGTGCTCGTCATCGTCGCCGGAGCCGTGGCCTTCGCCGTCGGCCAGACCTATGTGACGCTCTCCTTCCGCCGCGGCTTCTCCACCGGCTGGGCGATCGGCGGCAACCCGGGCGCGAGCCGCCGCCGCAAGGCCGCCGCGCCGGCCGAGGCCGGACCCACCCTGGAGGTCACCGAGCTGTCGTACGACACGGGGGACACCGCGTACGACACGGAGGACGGGGCCGGTCACGACGCGATCGGTCACGACGGGCACCGGGAGACGGCCGGGGAGACCACGGCGGTCTACGAGCCGCAGCCGATGCCCGACGAGACCGGCCAGTACGGGATCTACGACGTCGCCGGCCAGGGCGCCGGCTACGGCACGGGCTACGACCCCTACGCGTCCGGGTACGAGCAGCACTCGTACGGACAGACCTCCTACGAGCAGCCCGGCTTCGAGCAGCCCTCCTACGAGCAGCAGCCGGCCTACGACTACGGTGCCGCCACCGGCCAGCAGCAGTACGCCGCGTACTCCGACCCGTACATCGGCCCGGGCACGGACAGCCAGCAGTACACCCCGTACTACACCGACCCCTACGCCCCCTCGTACACCTACGACACCCCGCCGGGCGGCGTCTGGGTCCCGCAGCAGCGCGACACCGACCAGGACCCGCAGCAGCCCCCGTACGGCTACGAGCAGCCGCACCCGGACGACCAGCAGCAGTACCGCTACTGAGGCCCCGGGCCTCCGCGGCCCCTACCGGGAGCCGCGGAAGTCCGCGCCCTCCACGATGAGTCCGGCCACCAGCGCGCCCGACATGCCGGCGTGGGCGAGGCCGCCGCCGGGGTGCGACCAGCCGCCGGCGGAGTACAGCCCCGGCAGCGGGGAGCGGTTGGCGGCGGGCAGGAGCAGCCCGCCCGCCCCGGCGAGGGCGGGCCCCGGCACCTCGGCGGCGCCCGTGTCCCGCCGGACGTCCTCCGGGGTGCGGACGTGCCGCCACAGCAGCCGCTCCGCGAGCCCCGGCACCGCCCGCCCGGCCGCCTCGGCCATCCGGTCGGCGAAGGCCGCCCAGTCCTGGTCGGGAGCCGTGCGGACGGTCGCGGTGACCGTCACCGACTCGTGCTCCCCGTCCGGGCGCAGCGCCGGGTCGTCCGGCCGCAGCACGGTCACGGTCGGCCGCCCGCCCTCCGCGTGCACGACGGTCCGGTGGACCGCGTCCGCCTCCCGGGGACCGCGCAGGGCCAGACAGACCGTCACCCGGCCCGTGCCGTTCGCCTGGTGGCGAGGCACGTCCTGGCCGTGGTGGAGCGCCGACACCGGGGCCCCGGACACCACATGGTCGGCCTCGACCGTCTCGCCGCCGGCCAGCCGGACACCGGCCGCCCGGCCGTCCTTCTCCAGGACGCCCTCCACCGGCGTCCCGAACACGAACTCCACGCGCCGCTTCCGGCACCGCTCGTACACCGCGTCGGCGAGCGCCCGCAGGCCCCCGCCCACGTACCAGCTGCCGAAGGTCTGCTCCATGTACGGCAGGACGGCGGCCGAGGCCGGGGCGGTCGTCGGGTCGAAGCCGTACGACCACGCGTACGCGTCGAGGAGGGCCGCGAGCCGGGGGTCGCGCAGCTCCCGCGCCCCGACCTGGGCGAGCGTCGTCGTCGGGCGCCGCAGCAGACCCGCCTTCAGGGCCGGGTACGGCTCGCGGGACAGCGGCGCCGGGTCGGCCGGCTGCGGCTCCTCCAGGAGCGGGCGCCGGGTCCGGTCCCAGGCCTCGCGGGCCCGCGTCAGGAAGTCGCCCCAGCGCTCGCCCGCGCCCGCGCCGAGCGCGGCGTCCAGGGCTGCGACCGTGCCGGCCCGGGAGGCGTTCGGCAGGTCGACGCGGGTGCCGTCGGCGAAGACGTGACGGGCCGCCGGATCGACCTGCGTCAGCGAGACGCACTCCTCCAGCGGCTCCTTGCCGGTCTTCACGAACAGGTCCCGGTAGACGGCCGGCAGGTGCAGCAGCCCGGGGCCGGTGTCGAACGCGAAGCCGTCCCGCTCGAAGCGACCGACCGCGCCGCCGTACGTCGACGTCTTCTCGTACACCGTCACCGTGTGTCCGGCGACCGCCAGCCGGGCCGCCGCCGCCATGGCGCCGAGTCCCGCGCCGATCACCACAATCCGTGCCATGCGGACGAGCCTATCCGGCGCCTCCGACACCGCCCGAAGCCCCTGCGGCCGGGGTCAGAAGTGGTCGGATCCGTCGTCCGGCGGGCCCTGGGCCCGTGGTCGCGCCCCCAGGGCCGCGAGCCGTCTCTCCTCCCGCCGCTGGGACCGCCGGAGCCAGAAGCGGCGGATCCGCCGGGCGAGGAAGACCAGTATCGCCAGGCCCGACAGGAGCAGGACGGCCGCGATGACCGACGCCGCCACCGGATGGAAGACCGCGAAGGTGATGATCGCGGCCACGCCGAGGTCCTCCGCCAGGCTCAGCGCGATGTTCGAGAACGGCTCCGGGGAGGAGTTGACCGCCATCCTCGTCCCGGCCTTGACGAAGTGACTGAGCAGGGCGGTCGAACCGCCGACCGCACCGGCCGCCAGCTCGGGCAGCGAACCGTTCTGCCCGGCGAGCAGGGCGCCGACCACGGCGCCCGCGATCGGCCGGATCACCGTGTGGACGGAGTCCCATATCGAGTCGACGTACGGAATCTTGTCCGCCACCGCCTCGCACAGGAACAGCACGCCCGCCGCGACGAGGACATCGGTGCGCTGCAAGGACGCGGGCACCTCGTCGGTCAGCCCGGTCGCGCCGAAGACGCCGAACAGCAGGACCACCGCGTACGCGTTGATCCCGCTCGCCCAGCCGCTGGTGAACACCAGGGGGAGTACGGACACGCCCGCGATCGTAACCAGGACTGAGTACCCGTACCTAGGGGTCGAGATGAGTAGGCGCGCGGATGGGGCCGGGGGCGCCCGGAGGAGAGAGTGGAGTCCACGGAAGGGGCGCGGCTCCGGTACCGCCGGCACGGGGCTGCGGAACGGGGCCGCGCACCTGCCGGCACGGGGGGCGAAAGGAAGGCCGGTGCGGCGAGGCTCGGGGGGATCGAGCCTCACCGCGCCGGCCTTTTCGCGTACGGCTCGACGGTCCCGCCTGCGCGGGCCCGGCCTTTCGCGTGCGCAGGCCCGGTCTTCCCTGCGCCGGCCCGGTCTTCCGTACGTCGGCCCGGTCTTCCGTGCGCCGGTCGGTGTCAGCGGCCGCCGACGCGGCCGTGCAGCAGGCGGGAGAGTGCCGCGTGCACGTCGTCGAGCGACCGCTCGCTCTGGAAGGCCTGCCAGTCGAGCGCCGCCACCAGCACCATCCCGACCAGCGCCGCCGCCGTCAGCTGGACGTCGATCTCCTCGCTCAGCTCACCGGCCGCGACCCCCTCGCGCAGCACCCCCTCGACCACCGCGACGGCCTCCTGACGCACCACCAGGAGCGTGGAGTTCCAGGCCCGGTTGGTGCGCCAGAGCTCGGCCACGTACAGCTGGGTGAAGGCCGGGTAGCGGTCGATGAAGACGAGG
This sequence comes from Streptomyces sp. TLI_105, assembly GCF_900105415.1. Classification (GTDB taxonomy): domain Bacteria; phylum Actinomycetota; class Actinomycetes; order Streptomycetales; family Streptomycetaceae; genus Streptomyces. The sequence continues at coordinate 6,028,704 of NZ_FNSM01000001.1, forward strand.
CCCGCGCGGATCATCGCGTCCAGCGCGTCGACCCGGCTCCCGCCGCGCTCGGCGGTCTCCTCGGCCGCCGAGCGCAGGGAGGCGGTGAGCAGCGACACCCCGTGGCGCAGCAGCTCCTCGAAGAGCTCGGTCTTGCTCTTGAAGTTGTAGTAGACCGTGCCCTTGGCCACGCCGGCCCGCTCGGCGATCTCGTCCACCGTCGTCGCGGAGAAGCCCTGTTCCGCGATGAGGGTGACGGCCGCCTCGTAGAGCTTCGTGCGGGTGGCCTGGCGTCGGGTGCTGCTGCTGTCCATGGCGTCGATTCTCACAGGTTCAGAGCGACAGTTCGGGGTGGAGCCGGTCGAGCGTCCACACCTGCTTCTTGCGCGCCGAGACGGCGGTCAGGGCCAGGGCGCCCACGGTGAAGGCCGTCAGGACCGCGCAGGCCTGCCAGACCGGTCCGATCCCGCCGCCGGTGATCAGCCGGCGCAGCGCCTCGACCACGTAGCTCATCGGCAGGAACGGGTGGACGGCGTTGAAGAAGGCCGGGCTGGTCTGGACGGGGTACGTGCCGCCCGCCGAGGTCAGCTGGAGCATCAGGAACGCGAGCACCAGGATCCGGCCCGCCGCGCCGAAGCGGGCGTTGAGCCACTGGATGATCGCGGCGAAGCAGCAGGTGACGAGGGCGAGGAAGCCGATCGTGCCGGCGGCCCGGGTCATCTGGAGGCCGAGGCCCCAGTGCAGGACCGACATCAGGGCCGCGACCTGGAGGACGCCGATGGCCGCCACCGGGAGCCAGCCCGCCAGCGCGATCCGCCAGGCGGAGCCGCCCGCGGCGAGGGCGCGCCGGTTCAGCGGCTGGATGATCATGTACGCGACCATCGCGCCGACCCAGAGGGAGAGCGGGATGAAGTACGGGGCGAAACCCGTGCCGTAGTTCGGCGCCTTGTGCAGGGACTGCGAGGCCAGCTTCACCGGGTCGGCCATGACCTCCGTGCGCCGGTCGCGGTCCTGCTTGTCGTAGTCGGGGATCTGGTCGACCCCGTCCTTGAGGCCGGTGGCGAGGGTGCCCGAGCCGTCGGCCAGCTTGAACAGACCGCCGTCGAGGGCGCCCGCGCCCTTCTTGAGCTTGCCCACGCCGGTGTCGAGGCTGACCGAGCCGGTCTTCGCCTCGGTGATGCCGGTGTGCAGCCGGTCCGCGCCCTTCGCGACCTTCTGCGCGCCCTCGTTGAGCTCGTTGATCTTCCTGATGGCGTTCTCGACGTCCTCGTCGAGGTGCGGGGCGCGGGCGGCCAGCTCGTCGGCCTGCTTCCTGAGCTTGGTGAGGCGGGCGTCCAGGGTCTTCAGGTCGTCGGCGTCGTCCTTGGTGAGCTCGTGCACGTCGTCGGCGATGGTGGCGACGTCGTCGGCGGACTGCGAGGCCTTCCCGAGCTTCTCGCAGACCTCGGGGTCGAGGGCGGGAGCGGTGCCGGGAGTGATGCCGGGGGCGGTGGCGGAGGTGTTCACGCACAGCTCGCGGTGGAGCTTGGCGAGATCGTCGTCCGCCCTGTGCGCGGCGGCGCGGACCAAGGGCGCCCGCCTGACCAGATCGGCCAGGTTGTTCTGGGCGGCCGCAGCGGAGTCGGAGACGAGCCGGGCGGTGTCGCGGATCGACTTGCCGTTGTTCGCCAGGTACGGGCGGACCTTGTCGGCGGTGCCGTTCACCTTGTCGGCGAGGGTCTGCGTGCCGTTCGCGACCTTGCGGGAGCCGTTCTCCAGGTCCTTGGCGCCCTTGTCGAGCTTCTTCAGACCGGTGGCCAGGTCACCGCTGCCGGCCTTGGCGTCCGTGAGGCCGTCCGACAGGCTCTTGGAGCCCTTCTTCGCCTTGTCCACGCCCTGCTTGAGGTCGGCCGCGCCCTTGGCGGCCTTCGCGGTGGCGTCGTGGATGTCGGAGAAGGAGATGAAGATCTTGTCGAGGAAGGTGCGCGAGGACTTCGTGGAGGCCGCGGTGCGCACCTCGGAGAAGACCGTCCGGGAGATCTGGCCGACGATGTAGTTGTTCGCGTCGTTCGTCCGCACCCGGAGCGCGCCGGTCTCGGGGGAGTCGCCGGAGCTGGAGGCGATGCGGCTGCTGAAGTCGCCGGGCATGGTCAGGGACAGGTAGTACGTCCCGTCCTCCACGCCCGCGCGTGCCTCGGCGTCGCTCACCCGGTGCCACTCGAAGGTCTCGCTCTTCAGGAGCCCCTCGGTGATGTCGTCACCGGCGTGGATCTCCTTGCCGCCGGCGGTGGCGCCCCGGTCCTCGTTGACGAGGGCGACGGGGATCTTGTCGAGCCTGCTGTACGGGTCCCAGAACGAGTACAGGTACAGGGCGCCGTACAGCAGGGGCAGCAGCAGGATCGCGACGAGCGCGGCGCGCGGCAGCTTTCCCCTGCCGAAGCGCTTCAGCTCAAGCGCGGCCAGTTTCGGCGAGCGCATCGGCCGCCCCCTCCTCGGTCGTGTCGTCGGTGGTGTCGTCGGCCGCGGTCTCCCCGACGGCGGCCTGGTCGGCGTCGGCGTCGCCGGTGGTGGTGTCCGCCGCGGCGCGGCCCTCGGCACCGGGCTTCGCGGCGGGGGTCCCCGTGGCGGTGGCCTCCGTGGTGCCGGTCTCCGTGTCGGAGGCCGGGGCCTCGGGGGCGGCCGGGACGGCCTCGCCGGAGAGCGTCGTGATGCGCAGGGCGTCCTCGGGGGCCTCGCTGCAGACGGCGAGGACCGTCGTCCCGGCGGCGGCCAGGGAGCGCAGCAGCGCCCAGGCCTCGGCGCGGTCGGCGTCCGAGAGCTTCAGGTCCGTGTCGTCCACGGCGAGCAGCCGGGGACGGCCGATCAGGGCGAGGGCGATCGAGAGCCGCAGCGCCTCGAGCCGCTCCAGGTCCCGTACGGAGGTCCGCTCGCCCTTCGGCAGGGCGGCGAGGTCCAGACCCGCGGCCGCCACCGCCTCTTCGATCCGGGCCCGGCTCGTCGCGGCCCGCTCGGCGGGGCGGCGCAGGAGCGCCCGTACGGAACCGTCGTAGCGGCGCTGGAGCAGGGCCCGCTCGCGCAGGTGCTCGGCGACCGTGAAGGCGGGGTCGAGCTCGCTGACGCCCGGGACCTGACCGAGCGCGCTGATCCGGCGCACGGCGGCCATCTTGCGGGGCAGGAGCAGGCCGCCGACCTCGGCGTGGCCCTCCTCGGCCTTCATCCGGCCGGTGAGCGCGAGCAGCAGACAGGTGCGCCCGGAGCCCGAAGGGCCCTCGATGGCCACCAGCGCGCCCGGCTCGGCGCGGAAGGAGACCTGCCGGAAGGCCCAGCCGCGCGGTCCCTTCAGTCCGAAGCCGTCCGCGACGACGGCGGCGCCGTGCGGCTGTTCCTCGGTTTCCGTGCCCACGGACTCACCCCCCATTCCCCTTTTTGAACTGACCAGTCAGTTCAAAAGTTACCCCCGAGTTGGACTTCAGGCAAAACCCCAGGTCAGCGCGATTGTCAGTGGGACGCGACACGATGAACACATACGGCCACAGCGCCGTCACGCGACGACAGGAGGCTCGACATGGCCGACCCTTCCGCAGCAGCCGCGCCCCGCCGCCGACCCGCCCCGGGGGAGACGGGACCCGCATCCGACATCCACCCCGTCCCGCGCCGCTCCGCCGCCCCGCCCGCCGCCCTCGACCTCCTCGCCAAGTCCCACGCCGGACTCGCCGAGGCCGCCGCCCTCGACCGCCCCCACGAGCGGTACGCCACCGCCCACCTCGCCGCCCTGCGCGCCGCGGCCGCCGTGCTCGCCGCCCGGGGCAGGCCCGAGACCGACCCCCGCCGCCGCCGACGGATACGGAGCGCCTGGGAGCTCCTCGCCGAGCTGGCGCCCGAGCTGACCGAGTGGAGCGCCCTCTTCGCCGCCGGCGCCCAGCGCCGGGCCCGCGCCGAGGCCGGCATCAGCGGCGCGGCCACCCGGCGCGAGGCCGACGACCTGATCAGGGACGCCGCGCACTTCCTGCGCCTGGTCGAGCGGCTGCTCGCCCTCCAGCCCGTACCGCCCCGCCGGTCCGGGGCCGACGAGGCCGGAGGATGATCCGAAAGGCGGGGACGAGGCCATAGGGTGGGGAGCGTCCGTACCCGTCACCGAGGAGTCAACAGCCGTGCCGGACCCTTCCCCTGTCTTCGGTCGAGAGGCGTCGTCGCGTCCGTCGCGCGCCTCCCTGCGTACCGCCGTCGTCTGGGACGTCCTCAAAGACGCCCTGGACCGCCGGGTCGAGGCGACCGGGAAGGACAGCCTCGACGTCCTCGACACGGGCGGCGGCTCCGGGAACTTCGCGGTGCCGGTGGCCCGCCTCGGTCACCGGGTCACCGTCGTCGACCCCAGCCCCAACGCGCTCTTCGCGCTGGAGCGCCGGGCCGCCGAGGCCGGCGTCGCCGACCTCGTCACCGGCGTCCAGGGCGACATCCGCGGCCTCTTCGACGTGGTCGGGCGCGAGGAGTACGACACCGCGCTCTGCCACGGCGTCCTGGAGTACGTCGACGACCCCGCCGAGGGCGTGCGGAACGCCGCCGCCGCGCTCCGCCCCGCCGGCAGCCTCAGCCTGCTCGCCGCCGGGGTCGGCGGCGCCGTCCTCGCCCGCGCCCTCGCCGGCCACTTCACCGAGGCCCGGCACGCGCTCGACGACCCCGCCGGCCGCTGGGGCGCCGGCGACCCCGTGCCCCGGCGCTTCACCGCCGAGCAGCTCACCGAGCTCGCCGACGAGGCCGGACTCGAAGTCGGCGCCGTGCACGGTGTCCGGGTCTTCGCCGACCTGGTCCCCGGCGCCCTCGTCGACACCGAGCCCGGCGCCGCCGAGGCCCTGCTCAGGCTGGAGGCGGCCGCCGCGGAGCTGCCCTCCTTCCAGGCCATCGCCACCCAGCTGCACCTTCTCGGCGAGAAGCGGGCCTGAGCGGAACGCCCACCCGGTCGGCGGTGCGGCCGCGCTGCTCCATGGAGTACGCCACAGCCCGCCCGATGAGGGGCTCCGCCCCGTATGATCGGGGGACACCATCCGGCATGACGGAGAAGGGCCTGGGGAATCAACGCCTCAGCAACCGATCCGCATGGCGGCCCGGATTGGCTATTCGGCATTGAGGGCGGGTTTCACGGGGGCGATTCCCTGCCTATCCTGAAAGGGCCGCAAACCGGTCGCCCCCGCGACCGACGACTAGGAGGACTCCGTGCCGCTCTCGGAGCACGAGCAGCGAATGCTCGAGCAGATGGAGCGAGCGCTGTACGCCGAAGATCCCAAGTTCGCGACAGCGCTCGAGGGAAGCGGACTGCGTACGTACACCCGGCGACGGGTCTACCAGGCAGTCGCCGGCTTCCTGGTGGGTATCGCGCTCCTCATGGCCGGAATGGTCGCACAGCAGATCTGGATCAGCGTGGTGGGATTCCTCGTCATGCTGGGCTGCGCGGTCCTGGCGGTCACCGGATGGCGCAAGGCGCCGAAGCCGGGTGAGCAGCGGGCCAGGGGCGGGATGGCGGCCGATAGCCGTCAGACCCGGCAGCGACGCTCCATGATGAACCGGATCGAGGAGCGGTGGCAGCGCCGCCGCGACGAGCAGCAGGGTGGCGGCCACTGACGGCGTCCGAGCGGTAGCCCCGCCCCCGAAACCAACCGAGCCCCGCAGGGCCGGCGCCCTCTCGGCGCCTCCCCTGCGGGGCTCGCCCTGTCCCGGGACCTGCGGGCGGCACGCTTGACCGGACGGCGCCCGGGCTCCCGCCCGCAGGGGCGGCCCCCGCTCCGGGCTCCCGCCCCTGCCCACCCGCCGCGCGGGTCGGCCACGACCGCCGGGCGGCTCCCACCTGTCCGTGGGGGGCCGCGCCCGGCGGGGCGGCGCCCCCGCTTTCGTGCGGGCTGCGCCCGCCTGGGCGGCGCCCCGCCCACACCTCCGTGGGGGCAATCGTCCCGCTCGAGCAGGGGGGACCCCCCTCGCCCCAGCGGAACGACTGCCCACAACGAGGGGCGGCGCGCACCGCCCGGGCGCGCACCGTCCGGTCCCCTCAGTTCGCCTCGCGTGCCCCCCGGCGGAAGAGGGTCGACGCTCGGGTTCTCACCGCCTCGGCGCGGGTCGACCAGCGGATCGTCGCGGTCGACCAGCGGGACGAGGCCGTCCAGCGGAGGCGGACGGCCGAGCGGGGCGCCAGAAGGGCGCGGAGCCGCCCGCGCCGGTCGGCCCCCGCGTGGAACCCGGCCCGGACCCGGGCGGCCTCGGCGGCCAGGCCCGCGACGGGCTGCGGCCGGGGCGCGTACAGCACCTCCTCCACCGCCCGCGCCACCCGGTGCACCGCGTCCGCGGACTCGCCCCGCAGCCCACCGAGGCGGACGATCCGGGCCGCCGCCTTCCGAGGCGTCAGCGAGTCGTCGGGCTCGACCCCGTGGTCCCAGGCCGTGTCGTTGATCTCCTCCCAGACCGCGAGCGCGTCCGAGCCGAGCCGGCGGGCCCGGACCCGGTTCCGCCACAGCAGCGGCAGGAAGGGGAGGGAGAGGACGAGCACGGCCGTGAGGGACAGCAGCGTCACCGTCAGGAGGTCCGGACCCGAACCGTCCGAGGACGCCCCGGCCACCGCCTCGTCCGGACCGCAGTCGCCGAGCTTCCGCTCCTGCGGGGTGCAGCTCGCCGAGGCGCTCGGCGCGACGGACGGCTGCGCCGAGGCGCTCGCCTGCGGCTGCGCGGGCCCGGTGGCCGTGCCCGAGGGCGTGTTCTCCCGGGTGTACGAGGGGGTGGAGCCCCGCGAGGGGGTCGGCTCGAACCGGGTCCACCCGGCGCCCTCGAAGTACAGCTCGGGCCAGGCGTGCGCGTCCCGGATGCCGACGGAGACCGAGCCGTCGGTCTGGGTGGTGCCCGGCATGAAGCCCACGGCCACGCGGGCCGGGATGCCGAGCGAGCGGGCCATCGCCGCCATGGAGAAGGAGAAGTGGACGCAGAAGCCCTCCTTGTCCTTCAGGAAGCGGGAGATCGCCTGCACACCGGTGCCGGACACGACGTCGACGTCGTAGCGGAAGCCGCCGTCCTGGGCGAACCAGTCCTGCAGCTTCACCGCCCGCTCGTAGTCGTTGCGCGCGCCCTTGGTGACCGACAGGGCCGTCGCCCGCACGTCGGCGGGCAGCGTGGTGGGCACCTTGGTGTACTCGCGGCGCAGCTTCTCCGGGGCGGGCCCGGCGTCGGCCAGCTGCCCGGCCGTCGGCTGCACGTCCAGGCTGGCGACCTGGTAGCGGGCGCCCTTGGTGGTCTGCTTGTCGTCGCCGACGAGCATCCGGCCGGCCGGCTCGTACCGCCAGCGGCCGTCGATGTCGACCCGGCCGGCCGGGTACGGCATGGGCAGCCACTTCTGCTCGTACGCCTCGGAGGCGACGAAGTTGCTGGTCACCTCGGTGATCTTGACGCTCTGGGAGAGGCCGTCCGGCCAGGGCAGCTGCTTGGGCACGTCCTCGATCGGGCGGACCGAGGACTTCCACGAGGTGCCGTCGAACTGGTCGAGCGCGACGAGCCGCAGGTACATGCCGCTGGTGTCGCGGGCGTTGGTCCGGTAGCGGATGACCTCCCGGTCCTCCGGCTGGCGCAGATTGTTCTGGAGGGAGACCAGCGGGTTCACGGCGGAGATCGTGCCGCCCTTGCCGGCGCCTCCGTCCCCCTCGCCGTTGCCGCCGAAGAATCCGCCGGAGAAGCCCGGCAGCGCGAGCGGCGCCACCAGCGCGACGCCCATGGCGACGGCGCCGATCCGGCGGCCGGTGCGGGCCGGGGCGAAGGCGGGGCCGCCGCCGACGACGGTCGAGCCGGGACGTCCGGAGCGCTGGGCGCCGCCGAAGACCCGGCCCCACTGGGAGAGCCGGTCACGGCCCTCGGCGAGGAGCAGCAGCAGATAGCCGGAGGCCGCGAGGAGGAACCAGAGCCAGCCCGCGCCGCCGCCGGAGAGCCCGGCGGCCACCGAGTACAGGGCGAGCAGCGGCAGGCCGGCCGGGGCCGCCTTGCGGAAGGTGACCGCGAGGGCGTCCACCAGGAGCCCGATCGCGACGACGCCGCCGACCAGCATGAGCCGGATGCCCTCGGTGTCGGGCGCGGGGATCGCGTACCGGCCGACGTCCTCGGCGCCCGCCCGGAACAGCTCGGCGGCGTGCGCGAGGGCCTCGGGGCCGGGGAAGAGCCAGAGGAGGGCCTGCTCGCGGGCGAAGAACAGGGTCAGCGCGAGGAGCACGGTGACGGTCTGGGCGAGGAGGGTCAGCGGCCGGGCCAGCGGCACCCGCCGCGCCAGCGTGCCGACCCCGCTCACCAGGGCGAGGACGAAGGCCGCCGTGAAGATCCAGGTCGCCGGCTTCACCAGGGGGAGCAGCGCCCCGGCCGCCATCAGGGTGGCGCCCCAGGAAGCGAGCGTCAGCCGTGTGCGGCCGCTCATGACCATCCTCCGTAGGTGTCGGCGGCGGCGGTCTCCGGACGGAGGCCGGCCGCCTGCTGCCACAGGTCGGTGAGCGAGGCGCCGGGCGGTACGGCGAGCGCCGTCCAGCCCGCCTCGCGCAGCTGCCGCACCCGGTCCTCGACGGCTCCGGCGACCGCGCCGCCGGTGAGCCAGGTGCCGGAGTCCAGGACGAAGGCGACGGCCGCGCCGGTCCGTCCGCGCATCCGGGCGGTGAGGGCGGCCTGCTCCTCGTCGAGGTCGCCGAGGAAGGCGATGAGCAGTCCGTCGCCGCCGCCGCGCAGCACGTCGGAGGCGCGGGAGAGCCCGGCACCCTCGGAGTGGTCGACGACCGCGAGGGTGTCCATCATCAGACCGGCCGCCTCGGCCGAGTCCTGCGCCGAGCCGGCGAAGCCCTCGGCCCCCTCGCCGGGGATCGCGCTGCCGGTGTCGGTGAGCAGCCGGACCGCGTAGCCGCGCTCCAGCATGTGGACGAGCGCGGAGGCGGTGCCGGAGACCGCCCATTCGAAGGCGGAGTCGGGGCCCGCGCCCTGGAAGGCGATCCGGCGGGTGTCGAGGAGGACGGTGCAGCGGGCCCGCTGGGGCAGCTCCTCGCGGCGGACCATCAGCTCGCCGTAGCGGGCGGTGGAGCGCCAGTGGACCCGGCGCAGGTCGTCGCCGTGGCGGTAGGTGCGCGGGATGACGTCGTCGTCGCCTGCGAGCGCGAGGGAGCGCGACTGCCCGTCCCCGTACCCCGAGGCCTCGCCGAAGAGCTTCACCGGCGGGAGGGCCTCGGTCCGGGGCACGACGGTGAGGGTGTCGTACGCGCTGAAGGAGCGGGTCAGCTCGCACATCCCGAAGGGGTCGTTGAGCCGCAGCTGGAGGGGGCCCAGCGGGAAGCGGCCGCGCAGGTCGGAGCGGACCCGGTAGGACACCTCGCGCCGCCCGCCGGCCTCGACCCGGTCGAGGACGAAGCGGGGGCGGGGGCCCAGCATGTACGGCACGTGGTCCTGGAGCATCAGGAGGCCGGTGGGGAGCTTGGAGACGTTCTCCATCCGCAGCTGGACCCGCGCCTCGGTGCCGGTCTCCACCCGCTGGGGGGTGAGCCGGCGGGAGGCGGCGACCCGGTAGCGGGTCCGGTGCAGCACGAGGACGCAGATCAGCGGGAGGGCGGCGAGCAGCAGCCCGACGCGCAGCAGATCGGCCTGGCCGAGGACGTACGCGCAGACGGCGGCGGCCACCCCGGCGGCGAGGAAGGAGCGGCCGCGGGTGGTGAGACCGCCGAAGGCGGCCCGCAGCCCGCCCCGGTCGTCCTCGTCGCCCCGCTGCCCGTCCGGCACGGTGGCGCCACCCATCACAGCCGCCGGGCGCCGGGCTGCTGCTGGCCGTAGAGCGGTCCGGAGGGCGGGGCCGCGGTCGGGACGGGGGTGCGCTGCAGGATGTCCTGGACGACCTGCTCGGCGGTGCGGCGGTTCAGCTGGGCCTGCGCCGTCGGCAGCAGCCGGTGGGCGAGGACGGGCGAGGCGAGGGCCTGGAGGTCGTCGGGCAGGACGTACTCCCGGCCGCTGAGCGCCGCGGAGGCCTTGGCGGCCCGCAGCAGGTGGAGCGTGGCCCGGGGGGAGGCGCCGAGCCGCAGGTCGGGGTGGGTGCGGGTGGCGGCGACGATGTCGACCGCGTACCGGCGGACGGCGTCGGCGACGTGGACCCCGCGCACCGCGTCGATCAGCTTGAGGATGTCGTGGGCGTGGGCGACCGGCTGGAGGTCGTCCAGCGGGGAGACCGAGCCGTGCACGTCGAGCATCTGGAGCTCGGCCTCGGCGCTCGGGTAGCCGATGGAGACCCGGGCCATGAAGCGGTCGCGCTGGGCCTCGGGCAGCGGGTAGGTGCCCTCCATCTCGACCGGGTTCTGGGTGGCGACGACCATGAACGGGCTGGGCAGCTCGTACGTCTGGCCGTCGACCGTGACCTGGCGCTCCTCCATGGACTCCAGGAGCGCGGACTGGGTCTTCGGCGAGGCGCGGTTGATCTCGTCGCCGATCACGATCTGGGCGAAGATCGCGCCCGGCTTGAACTCGAAGTCCCGTCGCTGCTGGTCGAAGATCGACACGCCGGTGACGTCCGAGGGCAGCAGGTCGGGGGTGAACTGGATGCGGCGCACCGAGCAGTCGATGGACCGGGCCAGTGTCTTGGCCAGCATGGTCTTGCCGACGCCGGGGACATCCTCGATGAGGAGGTGCCCCTCGGCGAGCAGCACGGTCAGCGAAAGCCGTACGACCTCGGGCTTGCCCTCGATCACACTCTCCACCGATCTGCGGACTCTCTCCACAGTGGTGGTCAGATCAGCGAGGCTCGCTCGATCGTCATAGGTCGTCACCCCGGCCCTCCTCGGCCTTGCAGAACTGTCGTCCGGGCATTGTGGTTGGCGCGGCCGGGCCGTGTCACTTGCCTGCGGACAAGTGGGAGGGAAATGCCGGGGTTTGGCGGGTTACGCCGGGTCGATCTCGCGCAGCAGACCGGTCGTGACGTCGAAGACGAAGCCGCGGACGTCGTCGGAGTGCAGCAGGAAGGGGGAGGTCCGCACCCGCTGCATCGACTGCCGGACGTCCTGGTCGACGTCCCGGAAGGCCTCGACCGCCCAGGCCGGCCGCTGGCCGACCTCGTCCTCCAGCTCGTGCCGGAAGTCCTCGGTGAGCGACTCGAGACCGCAGTTCGTGTGGTGCACCAGCATCACGCTGCGGGTGCCGAGGGCGCGCTGGCTGATGGTGAGCGACCGGATCACGTCGTCGGTTACCACGCCGCCCGCGTTGCGAATGGTGTGGCAGTCGCCGAGTTCGAGGCCGAGGGCCGCGTGCAGGTCGAGACGGGCGTCCATGCAGGCGACGACGGCGACGCGCAGTACGGGCCGCGCGTCCATTCCCGGGTCGGTGAAATCGGACGCGTAGCGGGCGTTGGCCTCGACGAGACGGTCGGTGACCGTGGGGCCGGTGCGTATGGCGTCGGCGGAGGGGTGCGCGGAGGTCGACATGGTTCCGACGTTAATGGTCACAGGCTTTCCGGGCCTGCTGTGAGAGGGGACAAAGAACCTCAATGAGCCTTGTTGTGAGCTATGCCACAGGCACGGGCGGCTCCGCCCCCGAACGGGTGAGCCGTCCGGAATGTCCGGACCGGCCGTCGGTGCCGGGCGACGCGCCAGTCGGTTGATTGACCGGCGGGTCCCGTGGACTAAAGTGACGCGGAGTTCACGGAGACAACGAGCGATTTCCCGCGGTTTCTCCCCCCGTGTGTGCGGCGGTACCTCCGGCTCGGCCTCCGCCCGCGGTACGTGCCTCCGCGCCGGACCTGAGAGGGCGCATTGAGCAACGACCGACACGTCCCGGTGATGCTCCAGCGGTGCCTGGACATGTTGGCCCCCGCACTGCAGCGCCCCGGCGCGGTCGTCGTCGACTGCACCCTGGGCCTCGGCGGCCACAGCGAGGCCCTGCTCGAGCGGTTCCCCGAGGCGCGGCTCGTCGCCCTCGACCGCGACAAGGAGGCCCTGCGGCTCTCCGGCGAGCGGCTCGCCCCGTACGGGGACCGGGCCACCCTCGTCCACGCCGTGTACGACGAGCTGCCCGAGGTCCTCGACCGTCTCGGCATCCCGAAGGTGGACGGCGTCCTCTTCGACCTGGGCGTCTCCTCCATGCAGCTGGACGAGGCCGACCGCGGCTTCGCCTACGCCCAGGACGCCCCGCTCGACATGCGCATGGACCAGACGACCGGCATCAGCGCGGCCGAGGTCCTCAACACGTACCCGCCGGGCGAGCTGGTCCGGATCCTGCGCGCGTACGGCGAGGAGAAGCAGGCCAAGCGGATCGTCTCCGCGATCGTGCGCGAGCGCGAGAAGGAGCCCTTCACCAACAGCGCCCGGCTCGTCGAGCTCATCCGCGACGCCCTGCCGCAGGCCGCCAAGCGCACCGGCGGCAACCCGGCCAAGCGCACCTTCCAGGCCCTGCGCATCGAGGTCAACCACGAGCTCGAGAGCGTCGAGAAGGCCATCCCGGCGGCCGTGAAGGCCCTCGCCGTCGGCGGCCGGGTCGTCGTCCTCTCGTACCAGTCCCTGGAGGACCGGATCGTCAAGGGCGTCTTCGCGGCCGGCGCGGCGACCACGGCCCCGCCCGGGCTGCCGGTCGTCCCCGAGAAGTACCAGCCCCGGCTGAAGCTGCTCACCCGGGGCGCCGAGCTGCCCACGGAGGAGGAGGTCGCCGAGAACCGGCGCGCCGCCCCCGCCCGGCTCCGGGGTGTCGAGCGCATCCGGGAAGACGTCCTGTGAGCACGGCGAAGGGGCCCCTCAAAGGGCGGGCCGCGCGGCTCGGCCGGCTCATGCCGTCGGGGCCCAGCTCGGCCGCCCGCACCCCCTTCGTCCTGCTCGTCGTCGTCCTGCTCGGCGGCGGCCTGATCACCCTGCTCCTGCTGAACTCGGCCCTCAACCAGGGCTCCTTCCAGCTGAACGAGCTCAAGGACAGGACCACCGAGCTCACCGACGAGGAGCAGGCGCTCCAGCGGGACGTCGACGACTACGCGGCCCCCGACGCCCTGGAGCGGCGGGCCCGCCGACTCGGCATGGTCCCCGGCGGCAGCCCCGCGTTCCTCGGCCCGGACGGCAAGGTCCTCGGCGAACCCTCGGTCGCGGTCGCCCCCAAGCCGACCCCGAAGCCCAAGCCGACGCCGAAGCCCCCGGTGACCTCCGGGACCGCGCCCGCCACCCGGACCAGCGCCTCCGGCACGTTCGAGAGCCGGGCAAGCACCGGAACGGACCTGGCGAACCTCGGCCCACCTCCCACCAGTGCTTTCCCCACCGGCGGGAGCCCCACCAGTCCGGGCCCGTCCGGCACCGGCCAGGCATGGGCGGGGCCGGGACCAGATGTCCAGGACCCCACAGGCATCGGCCAGGCACGGACAGTGCCAGTACCTCCGTCCCCAGAAACCACCGGCAGGTGACCGAGCAGTGCCTCCCAAGGAGCCCCCGGGCCGCCGCGTCCCCGGCCCCGCCCGGCCCGCACGCCCCCGGCCCGCCTCCGCCGGGGCCCGGACGTCCGGAGCCCGCCAGGCCCGGCCCGCCCCGCGCCCGGCGGCGAAGCGGCCTGCCGCCCGGCCTCCGGCCCGGCAGCCCCGCACCATCCGGCTGGGCAGCCCCCGGCCCCGGCTACGGCTGATCTCCCTCGGCCTGACCCTCGTCATGCTGGTCTTCGTGGTGCGGCTGCTCCAGGTCCAGGCCGTCGACGCCAGCGCGTACGCGGCCAAGGCCGACAAGTACCGCTTCCAGGAGTACACGCTCTCCGCCGAGCGGGGCGAGATCACCGACCGCAACGGCATCGCGCTCGCCGCCAGCGTCGACGCGTACGACATCACGGCCGACCCCAAGCTCTTCACCCGCGAGGAGTCGAAGACCGCCGACGCCCCCGAGCAGGCGGCCGCGCTCCTCGCCCCGATCCTCGGCAAGGAACCGGCGGAGCTCGCGAAGAAGCTCCGTACCCCCAAGTCCCGCTACACCCTGCTCGCCCGCAAGCAGACCCCGCAGGTCTGGAACCAGATCAAGGACCTCAAGCGGGTCTACGGGCAGAAGGCCCAGGCCGTCGGCGGGAACGGGATCAACCTCCTCGGCGGCATCCTCAGCGAGCCCAGCACCAAGCGCGTGTACCCGAACGGCGAGCTCGCCGCCGGGATACTGGGATACGTCAACGCCGAGGGCCGCGGCGCCGGCGGCCTGGAGTCCATGCTCGACCCCGAACTCGCCGGCCGGGACGGGAAGATCCGCTTCACCGCCTCCGGCGGCCGGCAGGTCCCGACCGCCGGCTCCCAGGGCACCCCCGCCGTCCCCGGCTCCGACATCGAGCTCACCATCGACCGGGACATCCAGTGGGCCGCCCAGCAGGCCATCAGCGACCAGGTCCGCAGGTCGAAGGCCGACCGCGGCTACGTCGTCGTCCAGGACACCCGCACCGGCGAGGTCCTCGCGATGGCCAACGCCCCCGGCTTCGACCCCAACGACCTCTCCGCCGCCAACGCCGCCGCCATGGGCAACGCCGCCCTCCAGGACGCCTACGAGCCGGGCTCCACCGCCAAGGTCATGTCGATGGCCGCCGTCCTGGAGGAGGGCAAGGCCGCCCCCGACACCCACGTCACCGTCCCCAACCGGCTCCACCGCGGCGACCGGCTCTTCAAGGACGACGTCGACCACAAGACCTGGTACCTGACGCTCAACGGCGTCCTCGCCCGGTCCAGCAACATCGGCACCATCCTCGCAACCGGCCAACTCGGCGCCACCCAGGCCGAGTCCAACCGGGTCCTCTACTCCTACCTGCGCAAGTTCGGCATCGGCAGCCCCACCGGCCTGCACTACCCGGGGGAGACCCCGGGCATCCTCGCCAAACCGCAGGACTGGTCCACCTCGCAGCAGTACACGATCCCCTTCGGCCAGGGCCTCTCCGTCAGCGCCATGCAGGCCGCCTCCGTCTACTCGACCATCGCCAACGGAGGCGTACGGATCGAACCGACCCTCGTGCGGGGCACCAAGGGGCCCGACGGGCGCTTCACCGCGGCCCCCGCGCCCAAGGAGTCCCGGGTCGTCAGCGAGAAGACGGCCACGTCCCTCGCGCAGATGCTGGAGTCCGTCGTCGACGACGAGGAGGGCACCGGCAACAAGGCCGCGATCCCCGGCTACCGCGTCGCGGGCAAGACCGGCACCGCCAACCGCGTCGACCCCGAGCTCGGCCGCTACAAGGGCTACACCGCCTCCTTCGCCGGCTTCGCCCCCGCCGACCAGCCCCGCGTCACCGTCTACTGCGCCATTCAGAACCCCACCAAGGGCAACTACTTCGGCGGCCAGATCTGCGGACCCATCTACAAGAAGGTCATGGAGTTCGCCCTCAAGACCCTCCACGTCGCCCCCACGGGCAGCGCACCCGCCCGACTGCCGGTCGGCTTCGAACCCACCCCGTGACACTCCGGGAGCACCAGTGACAACGATCACCCCCCATTCCGGGAACCGGAAATCGAACTCCGGCGAGGCCCCGGGCTCTTTTGGCCCCGCACAGGGTGCGCCCGGTACGCTCACCGCCGTGCCACACGCTGATCAGTACCGAAACGCCCCACCCCGGCCGGAGCAGGCCCGCCCGACACCCCTGGGCGACCTGGCCGCGCAGCTCGGGGTCGACGCCCCGCAGGCCGCCGAGATCTCGGGCATCACGCACGACTCGCGGGCCGTGCGCCCCGGGGACGTGTACGCGGCCCTGCCCGGCGCCCGCGCGCACGGCGCGGACTTCGTCACCCAGGCCGCCGGGCTCGGCGCCGCCGCGATCCTCACCGATCCGGCGGGCGCCGAGCGCGCCGCCGCGACCGGCCTCCCGGTCCTCGTCGTGGACAACCCGCGCGGCCGGATGGGCGAACTCGCGGCCGCGATCTACGGGCGCCCCGGCGAGGACCTCCTCCAGATCGGCATCACCGGCACCTCCGGCAAGACCACCACCGCCTACCTGGTGGAGGGGGGCCTGCGCGGCTCCGGGCGGAGGACCGGCCTCGTCGGCACCGTCGAGATGCGGATCGGCGACGAGCGCATCAAGTCCGAGCGCACCACCCCGGAGGCCACCGACCTCCAGGCGCTCTTCGCCGTCATGCGCGAGCGGGGCGTCGAGGCCGTCGCCATGGAGGTCTCCAGCCACGCCCTGGTGCTCGGCCGGGTCGACGGCTGCGTCTTCGACGTCGCCGTCTTCAACAACCTCAGCCCGGAGCACATGGAGTTCCACTCCGACATGGAGGACTACTTCCAGGCCAAGGCCGGGCTCTTCACGCCCGAGCGCAGCCGCCTGGGCGTGGTCAACCTCGACGACGCGTACGGCCGCAGGCTCGTCGCGGAGGCCACCGTCCCGGTCGTCACCTTCTCCGCCGAGGGCCGCGCCGAGGCCGACTGGCGCGCCGAGGACCTCGTCCTCGGCTCCCACGACTCGACCTTCACCGCCGTCGGGCCCGAAGGCGAGCGGATCTCCGCCACCGCCCCGCTGCCCGGCCCGTTCAACGTCGCCAACACCCTCGCCGCGATCGCCACCCTCGCCGCCGCCGGCCTGGACCCGAAGGCCGCGGCCGAGGGGGTCGCCGCCGTCCCCGGCGTCCCGGGCCGCCTGGAGCGGGTCGACGCCGGCCAGCCGTACCTCGCGGTCGTCGACTACGCGCACAAGACGGACGCCGTCGAATCGGTCCTGC
Organism: Streptomyces sp. TLI_105; assembly: GCF_900105415.1. Taxonomy (GTDB): domain Bacteria; phylum Actinomycetota; class Actinomycetes; order Streptomycetales; family Streptomycetaceae; genus Streptomyces. The sequence goes on from NZ_FNSM01000001.1 coordinate 6,045,322, forward strand.
GCTCCCTGCGCGAGGTCACCGAGGGCCGGCTGCACGTGGTCATCGGCTGCGGCGGCGACCGGGACACCACCAAGCGCGGCCCGATGGGCGCCGCCGCCGCCCGGCTCGCCGACACCGCCGTCCTGACCTCCGACAACCCCCGCTCCGAGGACCCCCTGGTGATCCTCAGCGCCATGCTCGCCGGTGCCGTCGAGGTGCCGGCGCAGGAGCGCGGCCACGTCCTCGTCGAACCGGACAGGGCCGCCGCCATCGCCGCCGCCGTCGCCCGCGCGCGACCCGGCGACACCGTCCTGGTCGCCGGCAAGGGCCACGAGCAGGGCCAGGAGACCGCAGGGGTCGTCCGCCCCTTCGACGACCGAGAGGTCCTGCGCGAGGCGATTCTCCAGCAGCAGAGCCAGCAGGACGCACACCGTCACGAGAACAGTCAGGGATGAAGCAGTGATCGCCCTCTCCCTCGCCGAGATCGCCGAAATCGTCGGCGGGCAGGCGCACGACATACCGGATCCGGCCGCCCGGATCACCGGGCCCGTCGTCATCGACTCCCGCGAGGTGCGGGCCGGCAGCCTCTTCGCGGCCTTCGCCGGTGAGCACGTCGACGGCCACGACTACGCGGAGCGCGCCGTCGCGGCGGGAGCGGTGGCCGTGCTCGCCGCCCGCCCCGTCGGCGTCCCCGCCCTCGTCGTCGACGACGTCCAGACCGCGCTCGGGGCCCTCGCCCGCGCGGTCGTGGAACGGCTCGGCACCGATGTCGTCGCCCTCACCGGCTCGGCCGGCAAGACCTCCACGAAGGACCTGATCGCCCAGGTCCTCGACCGGCACGCGCCCACCGTGTGGACGCCCGGCTCGCTCAACAACGAGATCGGCCTGCCGCTCACGGCGCTCCGCGCGAGCGACGAGACCCGGCACCTGGTCCTGGAGATGGGCGCCCGCGGCATCGGCCACATCCGCTACCTCACGGAGCTCACCCCGCCCCGCATCGGCCTCGTCCTCAACGTGGGCACCGCCCACATCGGGGAGTTCGGCGGCCGGGAGCAGATCGCCCAGGCGAAGGGCGAGCTCGTCGAGTCCCTGCCGTCCGCCGAGGAGGGCGGGATCGCGGTCCTCAACGCCGACGATCCGCTCGTCCGCGCCATGGCGAGCCGCACCAAGGCCCGCGTGACCCTGTTCGGCGAAGCGGACGAAGCGGCCGTACGGGCCGAGAACGTCCACCTCACAGAGAACGGACAGCCTTCTTTCAGTCTTCACACACCCACCGGGTGCAGCGACGTGACCTTGCGCCTGTACGGTGAGCACCACGTGTCGAACGCGCTCGCAGCGGCCGCCGTCGCGCACGAGCTGGGCATGCCTGTCGAAGAGATCGCCACCGCGCTCTCCGAGGCGGGCACCCTGTCGCGCTGGCGCATGGAGGTCACCGAGCGTCCGGACGGCGTGACGATCGTCAACGACGCCTACAACGCGAACCCCGAGTCCATGCGAGCCGCCCTGCGCGCGCTCGCGGCCATGGGCAGGGCCGCACAGGCCCGAGGGGCTCGTACGTGGGCGGTGCTCGGCAAGATGGCCGAGCTCGGTGACGCATCGCTCGTCGAGCACGACGCGGTCGGACGGCTCGCCGTCCGGCTCAACGTCAGCAAGCTCGTCGCGGTCGGGGGCAGGGAAGCGTCCTGGCTGCAACTGGGCGCATATAACGAGGGTTCGTGGGGTGAGGAGTCGGTGCACGTGTCCGACGCGCAGGCGGCTGTCGACCTGTTGCGCAGTGAGCTGCGCCCGGGGGACGTCGTCCTTGTGAAGGCTTCCAGGTCGGTCGGTCTCGAACAGGTCGCGCTGGCGCTCCTCGACACCGAGGGCGAGGTCACCGGCCGATGAGGCAGATCCTCTTCGCGGGGGCCATCGGGCTCTTCCTGACCCTGATCGGCACGCCGCTGCTGATCAAGCTCCTTGCCCGCAAGGGGTACGGGCAGTTCATCCGGGACGACGGCCCGCGCGGTCACGCCGGGAAGAAGGGCACGCCCACCATGGGCGGCATCTCCTTCATCCTGGCCACGCTCATCGCGTACGCGCTGGCCAAGGTCATCACCGGTGAGGACCCGACGTACTCGGGCGTCCTGGTGCTGTTCCTCATGGCCGGCATGGGCCTGGTGGGCTTCCTCGACGACTACATCAAGATCGTCAAGCAGCGGTCGCTCGGTCTGCGGGCCAAGGCGAAGATGGCCGGGCAGCTGATCGTCGGCATCGCCTTCGCCGTCCTCGCGCTGCAGTTCGCGGACCTGCGCGGGCTCACCCCCGCCTCCACGAAGCTCTCCTTCATCGCGGACTTCGGCTGGGCCATCGGCCCGGTGCTCTTCGTGGTCTGGGCGCTCTTCATGATCCTGGCCATGTCCAACGGCGTGAACCTGACGGACGGTCTGGACGGTCTGGCCACCGGCGCCTCGGTGATGGTCTTCGGCGCGTACACCTTCATCGGGCTCTGGCAGTTCCAGGAGTCCTGTGCCAACGCGGTGACGCTGACCAACCCCAACGCCTGTTTCGAGGTCCGCGACCCGCTCGACCTCGCGGTCGTCGCCTCCGCGCTGATGGGAGCCTGTTTCGGCTTCCTCTGGTGGAACACCTCGCCCGCCAAGATCTTCATGGGTGACACCGGCTCGCTCGCCCTCGGCGGCGCCCTCGCCGGTCTCGCCATCTGCTCCCGTACGGAGCTCCTGCTGGCCCTGCTCGGCGGCCTGTTCGTCCTGATCACGATGTCCGTGGTCATCCAGGTCGGCTCGTTCAAGATGACCGGCAAGCGCGTCTTCCGGATGGCACCCCTCCAGCACCACTTCGAACTCAAGGGGTGGTCCGAGGTCCTGGTCGTCGTCCGGTTCTGGATCATCCAGGGCATGTGCGTGATCGTGGGCCTGGGCCTCTTCTACGCGGGATGGGCATCGGAAAAGTGACAGAACAGCTCGACTGGAACGGCAAGAAGGTCACCGTCGCGGGACTCGGCGTCTCCGGGATCCCGGCCGCCCGCGTCCTGCACGCCCGCGGCGCGCTCGTGACCGTCGTCAACGACGGCGACGACGAGCGCTCCCGGGCCCAGGCCGCGGAGCTGGAGGCGGAGGGCATCACCGTCCGCCTCGGCGACGGGGCCACCCTGCCGACCGGCACCGAGCTGATCGTCACCACCCCCGGCTGGCAGCCCGACAAGCCCCTCTTCGCGGCCGCCGCCGAGGCGGGCGTGGAGGTCTGGGGCGACGTCGAGCTCGCCTGGCGCCTGCGCGGCCCCGGAGCGGCACCCTGGCTCGCGGTCACCGGCACCAACGGCAAGACCACGACCGTGCGGATGCTCGCCTCGATCCTGGAGGCGGCGGGCCTGCGGACCGCCGCCGTCGGCAACATCGGCGTCTCGCTCCTCGACGCCGTCCTCGGCGAGGAGCGGTACGACGTCCTCGCCGT